>MGQD01000001.1:0-9208 GCA_001797695.1 Deltaproteobacteria bacterium RBG_13_49_15
CGTCGCGCCGGCCAGAGACAAGATGAACGCTTCGGTCAAAAAAAGCTTCGAAATCTGAAAGCTCTCACCCCCTATGGCTTTCATCAGACCGATCTCCGCCCTTCGCTGGGAAACGGAGATGAGCATCACATTCATTATCAGTATGCCGGCTACGACAAGACTGATGGCGGCGATCCCGGCAACGGTCAGTGTGAGCGCAACGAGAATCCGGTCAAAGGTGGAAAGGATCGCATCCTGCGTAATGACCGTGATATCATCCTCCCCCTCATGCCTTTCCCGGATGGTCGAAAGGACCGATTTTTTAGCTTTTTCCACATCCTCACGGGATTTCGCCTGAATCATCACTCGAAAAAGAGATGAGGTATTGAAGAGGGATTGGGCTGAGGCCACCGGGATCACAGCGACATCGCTCATATCAAGACCCAGAGACTGCCCTTTTTTTGCTAAAACACCGATAACTTTAAATCGCCGGTCCTCAATCCGAATCCATTCCCCCAGGGCGGACCTGTTCCCGAACAGTTCATACTTAACCTTATGTCCCAAGACGGCTATCGCCTCCCCCTGTGCAGGATCGCCGACCGGAAGAAACCGTCCCTGCGCCATCGAAAGCTGCCGGATTTCAAAGAGGTCCGACGTGGACCCGATAATGGTCACCTCCCGGTCCCGTTCACGCCAGGATACCGGAGATGATCCGAGACAGACAGGTGCAATACGGTGAACCGATGAAATTTTCGTCAGCGCGAGAGCATCTTCCAGGGTCAGGTCCCGTGGAGTCTGGGCCAGAAGCGGAGGAGGCCCTCCGGTGGTTTCGGATCGGCCTGGAAGAATAAACAGAAGATGAGTTCCAAGAGCTGTAAATTCCCGGGTGACATACCGCCTCGCCCCTTCTCCAAGGGCCGTCAAAACCATCACCGCAGCAACGCCAATGGCCATGGCAAGAAGGACCAGAAGGCTTCGGGCAGGGTACCCGAATAAGGAGCTGAAACCGAATCGGAGGGTATCTTTCGCTTTCATCTGAACTCCGGGTTATTGTTTTGTGATATCACCAACGACATTTCCGTCGTCCATGGTAATTTTACGGAGAGCACGGTCACCCAGAACCGGATCATGGGTGACCATAATCAAAGAGATTCCGGACCGATTCAACTCTTCCAGGATTTGAACAACCTCATTCCCGGAAGCCCTGTCCAGGTTTCCGGTCGGTTCATCGGCCAAAATCATTTTAGGACGCATCACGGTAGCGCGTGCAATAGCAACTCTCTGCCGCTGCCCTCCGGAGAGCTGATCCGGCCGATGATTCGCCCTATCGGAAAGGCCGAGCGAGGTAAGCGCCTCTGTTACCCGTTTTTTCCTCTCATGCGTGTCAATGCCTGCCAGCATTAGGGGGAGCTCGATATTTCCGGCCGCCGTCAGCCGCGGCACCAGATGAAAAAATTGAAACACAAAGCCGATTTTATTCCTCCTGACCATCGCCTGTTCGTTGTCATTGAGATCCGTGGTATCGATATTTTCCAGATGATAGGTTCCCTTGGTTGGACGATCAAGCAAGCCGATGATGTTGAGCAGGGTGGATTTGCCGGAACCGGATGGCCCCATAACGGCAATATATTCACCAGTCCTGACGGAAAGGCTCACGCTCTTTAAAGCAAAAACCGTTTCGTCCCCGACTTGAAAGATCCGATCGATTCCCGATAATTGAATCATTTGGGTGCGCTTGATATTTTCGCTTTTGCTCCGTCTTTGACTCCGGCCTGATCCACATTCAAAACGACCCGTTCCCCCACCGAAAGGCCTGAAACGATTTCAGTGTAGTCCCAGTTTGAAATCCCGATCCGGATCTCTTTTTGAGAGATTTCATGTCTATCCGGTAAAAAAACAAAAACCCGTGTTCCATCAAGGATCGACTCGGTGGGAATCCGGATGGTGTCGGCGCGTTTCTCAAGAATAATTTCAATATCCGCGCTGTATCCTGCCAATAGATCACGGATATCTTTGGGGTGTGTAAATCTGGCCTCCACATCAACGGTCCTGGCCTGTTTTTCACGATCCAACACATAAGCGTCGATACGTACAACATTTCCGGCAAAATGACGATCGGCAAAGGCATCGAGTGTGATTTTTACCGGCATTCCCACCACGACATGCGATGCATCAACTTCATCGATAGGCGCCGTAACATAAAAACATGAATTGTCTATAAGATCGATGGCCGGCGGAGTGGCAATTCCAATGGGTGAAGGCGTCACAAACTCATTGAGCTCGCCGTTGATTTCCGCAACAACGCCGTCGAACGGCGCAATCAGGCGAGTCCTTTCTAAATTGGCTTTGATGGCCCCTATCCGCGCAATGCTTGTGACGATAGCCGATTCCGAAGCCGTGCATTCGGACCCCAGCGCTTTTGCTTCTGTTATTGCTTTCTCCGCCCGTTCTTCCGATACGGCCCCTCTTTTATGCAAATCGATGAGTCTGCCGGCCTCTCGCTGAGCCATCTCGGCTCTGACGCAAACCGATTTTTTTCTTGCCTGAGTCGATTCCACCTCGCTTTGAGCCAGTTTCAGCTCTGCCATTAGATCCTCATTCCACAGTTCCAAAAGCAATTGCCCTTTTTTGACCCGTTCACCCTCACGAACCGGAAGTTTGGCAATCTGTCCGCCGATGCCGGGGGACAATTTTGCGCGCCGGCACGCTTTAATGGTCCCTGCACGGGTATTCGAAACGGTCCGTTCAACCGCCCCTCTCTCAACGGCCTTGACCGAAACCTCGATGGGTTTCGGACGCATCCAATAGCGAATTAAAAAAACCGCCCCTGCAACGAACAAGACGACAAACAACATGCGGAATAGATTTCGTTTCATTTTACATTGACTCCATATCCGATAAAGAATTCCGGCTGTTATCTTTCCGGGAAAAACCGACCATTATTGATGCGGCCATGACTATATCGGCGATTGTTTTGAAAGGCTGTTTAAGGGCTGGCTTTGACTGAAACCGTTTATCGGAAAGGTCAATGAAAAGGTGGCTCCGCCCGATGCAAGACATTCGTCCCTATTCGAAACATGCCTGCAATCGGAAATCCGTCCCGGACAAATATCCGAATCATTGGGAATAAACCCGCACCGAATGCTGTGAAACGAAATTTCAAATCCAAAGCGTTCGGAAAACAGTTTGGTTCGAAGCAGGTCCGATCCGGTTCCTCCGGCGCCAAATGCATAGGGCTTTTTGGAAGAATACGCTCCGGTTTCCGTGGTGTGGATAAATCCGTAAAAAATCAGCTTCTGATTTTGTGAGGAAATGCCGATCCCATAATCCCGTATGTCCATGAGAATCGTTTCCCCTTTCCTTTTTGCACTTACATCGATGCGTCCTTCATCGGGTGTATTTTCAATGGCATTCTTTAAAAGCCCGTCAATGATCTTCGTCAGGACGTTCCGATCCATCCGAATGACCAGATCCGGATCGATATTCCGGATGATTTCCAAATCCCTGGGAGCGCTTTTCTCCTTCGCGCTATCGCATGCGTTTTGAATAAAAACGCTCAGATTGATCGGAATGAGTTCCGTTTGATCCACGGCATAAAGAGATTCCACCCGCTTCAGGATCGCCATGAGACCTTCCCGAAGGGATCCGCTGTTTTCCTCGCCCACCTCCTCAACCAGAGACGCGGCATCCTCCACGATTTTGGTGATGATATCTTTCTCCACGATGATTTTTCGATTCACAATATCTTCTATTTTTTCCTGAAGATTCAACAGTCGATCGATATTGCGCTGCCCCCGACGCAGAATCCGTTCATATCCCTCGTCGCTCCCCTTCTGAAGTTTTCTAGCCAACTGCAACATGGCCGCGCCGATAACCGCAAGCGGGGTTTTCAGTTCATGAGACAAATGATTGATGATCCGTTCCCTGGCTTTTTCCATGAGTTTCAACTCTTCATAGAGCTTGGCGTTTTCCAAAGCGATGGCCACATACTGCGAGATGGAAGTCAGCATGTCCAGGTCTTCCGTCGTGAAATCACCTGAATTTTTATTCAATGCCTGAAGAACCCCGATGCTTTTGTGAGATCGATTAACCAGCGGAACGGACAAAATGCTCCTCGTTCGAAAACCGGACTTTCGGTCAACATCCGGGAAAAAACGCGGATCCGAATACGCATCGTTGATCAGAGCGGTCTTGCCCTGCTGGAATACCCATCCGGCCACACCGGCGGTGTCGGGGATGCGAATCAGATCCTTGCTCATCCCCGTGGCTACAAAAGACCAGAGGGTTCCGGTCTGGGGGTCGTTTAGAAATACTGTGCTTCTTTGGGTATCCATTAGCTGGTTGGTCTGGGCGATGATCACCTCAAACAAGTTTTGCAGATTCATTTCAGATGTCAGAATCTGCCCGACCTGATAGAGCTGATGATACCGCCGAATCTGATCGAAAATGGCTTTATCTTCCTTGCGCCGGCCCATCCGGCTGCGCTTCTCCGGGATAATCCATACAGGTTCCGGCATCTCTGTCCCCTCTTGCGTTGAGCGCTTGAATAAGCTAAGCGAATACGAATCGATTCGCATTATTACAAACCCGATCCCTGGAATGGATCAGGTGAAAAGGCAAAGCTTTGCTTCCTTTGCGTATCTCATAAATTCTTCGGCGGACCAGATCTTTGCGCCATCGATGGTATCGCTGGAGCAAATAAATGCTGCACGTTCGGCCTGTTGATCCAGGATTCACCTCCGATATGATCCGATCCGTTTACGTGCCGGCAAAACCGCCCCTTGCCCTTGTCCTTATCGGATCAGGATACGGTTGTCAACGACAAACGGGTTTTCATTTGGAAAACAGTAAGCTGTTCTTAGGTATTGGCTGAATCCGACTATTTCACCAGTGCTGTGTAAGCTCCATCCCAATCTTCAGGCGGTGGGTTGCCCAAAAAAGTCCGGCAACGCTCCGCCATCACCTGACACGACTGATCGCCGGGAATTCTTTCTTCAGCCCTGTTAAAGAGCGTCTGAGCGTTCTGCCATTCCCGTTTCCGATATCGGGCGAGCCCTTCCTCATAAAATTTGATGAAGTCCTGTTTTTCCTGCGAGACCAGGTTCATATACCGGCTTACGATTTCGAAAATATTGATCGCCTGTGTTTTTCCCACGACCCGGACGGAGTCGACCTCTCTTAAAACAAACGCTTTTCCGACATATCGGGCGGTATTTTCACCGATCAGAATATCGGTCCCGTAAAGTTTATTGAGCCCTTCCAGTCTCGAGGCCAGGTTGACCTGATCCCCAAGGACACCATAGGTGAACCGATGGACAGACCCTAAATTTCCGACGAGCATGGGACCGGAGTTGATTCCGATCCGGGCGTTCAGCCTGGGCCGCTCTTTTACGGCCCATTCCATCGGCAGAAGATGCAGTCTCTTTCGCATGGCAAGGGCGGCATCGCATGCATGCTCCGCATGGTCTGCGCTTTCAACAGGAGCTCCGAAAACCGCCATTAGTCCATCGCCGATATACATCAATAGTGTCCCGCGGCTGGAAAACACCTCTTCGGTCATTTTATTGAAATAGTCACTAAGAATGTTTACCAGTTCCTGCGGCGAATATTTTTCGGAATAGGTGGTAAATCCGGTCAGGTCCGAAAACAACACGCTCAGTGTCTTCACATCTCCGCCAAGCTTCAACTCATCCGGGTTTTCGAGGATTTCTTCAATGACATCGCTGGCGACATACTGGCTGAAGGCTTTTCTGACATGACGTTTTGATCGCTCCTCCGTTACATAATTGAAAACGGTAAGAGCAATATACGTCAGCGCCAGGCCAAGCAACGGATAGACCATGTTCACCAATATCTTTGCGCGGATGAAAAGCTGATAAATCAAAAATATATAACCGATAAAAAGGAATAGAGCGAAGAGAAGCCCTTTGAATGCTTTCAGATGCGGCAGCACTATACCGGTTATAAGACAGACAACGATGATGGCCAGAAGATCGAAAATGCGTGTCCAGTTGGGTTTGGTTAAAAAGTTTTGCGTCAAAATATTGTCGATGACCGTTGCGTGCAATGTCATTCCGGGGAGTGATGAACTAAATGGGGTGATGATATAGTCGGCAATCCCCATGGCAGCTCCCCCCACCACAACAATCTTATCCTTGAAGGAATCGGGCTTGACCCGGTTTCCGATGATATCGGTGACGGAGTATTGCGGGATAACGGTTGAAGGGCCGAGGTGATTGACCAAAAGCCGTCCATACTCATCAGTAGGAATAAAGGTCTCCCCAATTTGCACCCCTTCCACGCCATAAGCCCCTCCTATGACCGAAAGATCGGGCTGACCTAGAAACTCCCAAACCGCCTGAACGGTGAGGGGTGCATAAATTCCCCCCCGGCATCGAAGCATCAGGGGGGTCCAGCGAACAACGCCGTCCTCGTCCGGCATTTTATTGAAAAAGCCTGAAGAAATCCCTCCCTGTGAAAATATCTCCAGATTTCCCTGGGGAGCGAACACATTGATGACCGGAAGGGATCGGCCGTTTTCGTCTGCTCCTTTTATTAAAGGATATCGGGACGAAGATATCCGATCGAGTTGCCGGTCAAGTTCTGCCGGAGTGACTTCATAATTTAAATCCCTAGTGTTCATGTGAAAAAAATGTCCAAGAACGATTTTAGCGCCGGAGCGTTCGATGGCCTCCTTGAGCAACCGATCGTTATCCGTTTTATGTTGATACTCTTCTATCGACTCGGAAAGGGGTTGACTATGTATATTTAACCGATCGACCGTCCGACGGATTTCCTGAATCAGTTTTAAGTTTGTATTTTCGTCAGGATCTAAAAACCCGATATCGAAGGCAATGACCTTTGCTCCATTTTTTGTCAGCTCATCGACAAGTTGAGCGATTTTCGATCGGGGCCATGGCCACCTTCCCTCAGCATTCAGGCTTTTCTCATCAATGATGGCCATTACGACCGTTCCGGTGGCCGGAATGGCGTCGCGGGATAAAAAACGCAAATCGATCGTTTTTAGTTCCATCAGCTCCAAAAAGGGGGGGCTCGCAAAAAACAAGACGATTACCAGCATTGAAACAAGCATGGTAATGGTCGCCCGATTGAATGGGAATAACCGCTTCAAGTTCATCATTTTTCAAAACCTCAATCTTGATGGATCATTTCCAATCGGATGGCTTTTCGAAAAAAAAGAGTTGATTCGACGCAGAGAAAAGATATATAATTGCGACGTTCAGATAAATATCTTTTTTACACGAATCATTTGCGCCCATACGTATCAGGCCGCAATTTGAAAAACAAGAAAAACTCATCCATCACCCGATAAACGCCACATACTCCAACTTAATGGCGTTGCAGGGATCGGGAAAGTGGATACCAGGGGCGCGGCATCGCCCTCAAAAAACGCTTGACATGATACATTGTGGTATATAAGATTAACTCAATCGGTATCAAAATCGCAAAAATTCAAGACAGCCCGTCATTGAAATAAGGAAACCGAATATGCTTTTGAAAGAGGCTGGGAAACGAAGCTTACTGTTTACCGTCGTTCCATTGTTGCTTTTCTCCTGCGCTGCGCCCGTTTCTTCGCCGCCTTCGTCAGCGCCTCCTGTAATTTCAAAATCATTTGCCTTATCCAAATCGAGATTTACCTCTGATATTCCGGCCCAGTCGGTCCTCAGCATCGCCGTAGACCCCGCAAACCGGTTGCTGATCGGAAAAGAGAAGGGAATTGAAGTATTGAGCCGCGACGGGGCGGTAGTCACACGGTTTTCAGCCAGGAACAGTCAGGGAGAGCCGGTTATAGAAAAGCCAAGCGACATTGCGATCACAAAAGACAGAGTCTATGTGATCGATTCCGTTCTTCACAAAGTGACTGTTTTTTCACCGGACGGCATCTACCTTGACGGCTTCGGAACCCGCGGTAGCGGCGCCAAGGAATTTTCAAGCCCGTCTGCGATTGCCGTATATGACGGGGCTGTTTTCGTGGCGGATTCGGGCAATAAACGGATTCAGGTTTTCGGACCAAACGGTGTCTATCTCAAATCGATCGGCCCCAATCTTGCCGTTAAAAGTGAAAAAGCCAAACAACTGCTTCTTGAAAAACCTCCCCCCTTCGATCCCGTCAAGGAAGAACTTGAAAAGATAAAAATTATTCTGCAGCAAAAACCTTCTGAAAAGGAAAGCGAAAAAGCCAAAACGATTTCGCTCCAGAAGCCTACCGGCATCGGGATCGATCATCGTGGTTTGATCTATATTATCGACAGCGGCGACAACACGGTAAAGATCTGTGATCAGCAGGGGGAATATATCGGTCAGCTTCCTGAAACGAAAGAGCCGTATTCCATCGTCCATGGCCCAGACGCCGTTTGCGTGGCCGACTTGAGCACCTATGCGATTTTAAAATATGACTTCAACGGCAAATTTTTATATGCTTTCGGGACCAAAGGGGAAGGACCCGGACAATTCGGGGGGATCAACGACATCGCCCTGGATAAGAGCGGAAACCTGTATATCGCCGATGGCAAACGGGGCTTGATTCACGTATTTGCTTCGGAACAAGGCCCCTCCCATGATGCATGGCAGAAAATGCCGCCCCCTTCAACCGTGGAATGGATTCGAGAGTATCCGGTCAAAGCCGGCAACATCGCTTTTGACGGGAAAGAATCTTTGTACGCGGTGGATGGAAAAACCATTTATCGGATCAAGGACGGCACTCCTTCAACCGTTTTAGTCAAAGAAGAGATCGCACCTGTTGCCGTTGACGTCGACCGAGAGGGTTTTATATGGGTATTAGACGGTTTTGGAAAACAGGTTGCCAAAATGGATCCCGAAGGGACCATTATTAATAAATTTTTCCAACTGACCGATAAAAACCTGAACAGGTCGTCCAAACCGCGTGATATTGTCGTGAGCAGCAAAGATATAGTTTATGTGGCGGATTCAGGGAACAAATGGATTTGGTTGCAATCGTTTCAGCGCGGAGGAGCTTCTTTTTCCAACCTTATCCGAACCGATAAAGAAGGAAATAGCCTGGAAAATCCGGTCTCCCTTGCGCTGGATAAATCGGAAAACCTCTATGTGCTCGATGATCAGGCCTTTGGAATCCACATCTTTTCCCCGACCGGAGAGCCGCTTTCAGGATTCAAAATCCGGGGAAAAGTGGAAAAGCCCAGAAGCCTTGCCCTTATTCACAACGAGATTTTTGTGCTGGATGCCGGGA
>MGQD01000001.1:9245-12443 GCA_001797695.1 Deltaproteobacteria bacterium RBG_13_49_15
TCTAAGGGAGTTCGGCTCAAAAGGGACAGGTAAGGGGGATTTTAAAAATCCGGAGGGGATAACCGCCAAAGACGATTTTACATTTTTTGTGGCCGATTCCGGAAACAACAGAATCCAGGCATTCAAACAGCGCAACTCACCCCAAACGCCTGCCGAGGTCACTGTGGCCGGAGTTATTCAAAGCGTGGAGATCACCTGGAAACCGAGCGCTGAACGATTTCCCATCACCTACCAGATTTATCGAACCGATTCATGGGATGCGCCGTATTCCCTTGTGGGCGCAACCGCCGAAAGCCGGTACAATGACCTGGAAGTCAAGCCGGGACGCAAGTATTATTACCGGATATCAGCCCTGGCAAACCATGGCAATGAAAGCCTGAAAAGCAATCCTCTGATGGCACAACCCTCCATCTACACGCCAAAATCACCTAAAGAGCTAAAAGCCGAACCTTATGATTGGTCGGTCGATCTTTCATGGAAATCCGAGGACACAGACCTTGTCTCCCTTTACGTGATCTACCGGCAAATGGGAAATCAGAAATACGAGATCGGAAAAACCGCACAGCCTTCTTATAAAGATACATCCCTTTCCCCGAACATGGAATACGCCTATCTCGTCACGGCGGTCAGTTCCGACGGAACCGAAGGCCCTCCTGCTATTATTACCACAAAAACAAAGGTGGCAACAAAAGATCCCATTGAAATCAGCGTCCTGGAAATGCAGGATATTTTTTCCAATGCCTATAAGATTTATGAAGATGAATGGATCGGAAGGATCCGGATCCTCAACAACTCCGGAGACTCCATTTCAAATATGAAAATATCCTTTATGATCAAAGAGTTTATGGATTTTCCGTCGCAGGTTGAAATTAAGGACTTAAAACCCGGAAAAACCCACGAAGTGTATCTGAAGGCGATCTTTAACAATAAGATCCTCGATGTCACTGAAGATTCCCCGGTGCAAACCGAAATCAAAGCGTCCTATTACTGGAACAATCAGGCGAGAGAATTTACCCGGAACCATGCGGTTTCCATTTATGAAAAGCACCGGATCATGTGGAACGCCCGCGAGCGATTCGCCGCTTTTATCACGCCGAAAGATCCGATCGTTTTGGAGTTCGTCCGTTCCATCGTTACCCAGTATGGAAAAACCGAAAGCAACATCCAGCGGGCCGCCATGATTTTCAATGCGATCAGCTTGATGGGGATAACGTATCTCCCGGATCCGAACAACCCATACCAGATCACCGCAGGAAAAACCGATTTCGTTGACTATCTCCAATATCCAAGGGAAACCCTTAAACGAAAATCCGGGGATTGCGATGATCTGGTGGCCCTTTACTGCAGCGCCCTCGAAAGCATGGGAATCAGTACCAAAGCCGTCGAAATCCCGGGGCACATGCTGATGATGTTTTCCACAGATATCGAATCCGATAAAACCAACGATACGATGAACGGGCTTTTTGTCATCCACCAGGGTAGGTTATGGCTCCCGGTTGAGACCACGCTGGTCGGGAGTTCATTCAGAAAGGCTTGGGAAAAAGGGAGTGCTGCCTATTATCAGCGGGAAAAAAACGGCCTCACCACCATCGATATTCGAGGGGCATGGCAGCGGTTCAAACCCGCCAGTTTACCTAGCTCCGACTGGCGTCCGGCATCAGTCCAACGTGCCGGCATCGATAGTCGTTTTCCGGATGAACTCGATACATTAAAAAATATTGAATTGAGTTTACAAACACGAAAATATTATGATATACTTGCCCAAAAACCGGAAGATGCTTATTCTTTGAACCAAATCGGTATTATCTATGGAAAAGCCGGTGCGATTTCGGATGCGCTTAAAGCACTTGAAAAAGTTTTAACCAAAGATCCGACAAATGTTGTGGCGTTAAACAACAAAGCCAATGTACTATTTATCAGTGGAAAATACGATGAAGCGAGCCGATTTTATGAAAAGGCGAGCACTCTCGACTCGAAAGACCCGTTGGTCTGGGTAAACCAGGCCCGTTGCTTTCAGCAGTTAAAGAACAAGGAAAAGGCGAAAAAGGCCTTCCGCAAAGCTTACGAAATCGATCAAGGTGTTGCCATTAAATATCGAATGATGGCTATTGAACTTTTAGGATCCAATTAACATAACGATATGTTTCAGACAAAGAGGGAGGTGCAACAATGAAAAAATTAACCATTGCCGTAATGATGGTCCTGCTTCTGGGCGTTTCAGCATATGCCGCCGATGCACAAGACCCGGGCGCTGATTTCTGGAAATCGATGCTTTCAAAAATCGGTCAATTCGTGCCAAAGAAAAAAATAGCAACAGAAACATCCATCGCCGGGATTCGAGGGGCAAGCCAGGAAGGAGAAACGCTTTACTGGAAAGGTGAAGCGGAAAACGTTGTCGTATCCGAAAAAGAGTTGGAGCAATTCAAGGCGGCTGTGGAAAAAGCGCTTAGCGGCGAACGGGAGCAGGCGTTAAGAATGTTCCAGGATTTTAGCAAAGCGTATCCGGAAAGCCCTCTTCGTATTGATTCCCAACAGGCCATCGGAAAACTTACCAGGGGGAATCCGACCGGGTAACCGTTTTCCGGCAAACTGATATCGATATTTAATCAACCGAACACTCTAACAAAAAAGGGTTTGCATGCTCACGACCCATCCGATAAAAATCGCTGCCGAAAATAATCTTTCTAATGAATGCAGGGTGTTCTGAAGTGACTTGTCCCCGTACAGGGTATCCCCCACGATGGGGTGGCCGATGCAGAAGAAATGGGCGCGGATCTGGTGCTTGCGGCCGGTCAGCGAGCTGACCTCGACCCTGGTTTAACCGGTTAAGCGCTCTTCCACACTTTACCCTGTTGTTGCAAAAACCAAGGATGCCCCAGATCCAAGGCGTCCAAGGGCGAAGCCGTAGTATTTTACTGCGAGCCTTTGGCAACGAAGGAGATGGGACATCATCGGCTTTCCCTCCGGGTAAAAAACATGACAAATTTTTCATTTGTTTTAGAAGTCACCAAAAGTTTATTCGCGAACCATTCTTAAACGGATTCAAATGCCCTGTTATCATTATTTTTTTCTATATCTTGTCATGTTTTTTATGCAACTGCAGGGTTTATAGGCCGGCCATTGTCTGGTAAACTATAGGGAGTCGTCCATTAAAGGTTTTCCATCAGAAGGGGGGAAAAAGATCATGTCCAATCCCCG
>MGQD01000001.1:12791-12885 GCA_001797695.1 Deltaproteobacteria bacterium RBG_13_49_15
CAGGTTGAAACGGAGCTGGGCAAGCCGCTTGCCGTGCTGTCCGGAGGCTCGTCGAACATCTTGCGTACCCTCGTGGAAGGGCATCCCAACCCGG
>MGQD01000001.1:12895-14686 GCA_001797695.1 Deltaproteobacteria bacterium RBG_13_49_15
CCTGCGTATCGGTACGGCGATTCTGCTCGGGTTCTCCTCCTCTCTCAATCCGATCACCATCGACGGGTTTGAGCGCGACACGTTTATCCTGCAGGTGGAAGTGATCGAAGTCAAGCAGGGGCTACCCGGCGAGGCGATTCTCGCTTTGGGAAAGATCGAAACCGATCCGCAGTTTCTTTTTCCCATGAAACCCGGCGTGAATGTTCGGGATGCGTCCAGCGACCATCTCATGGTGCGAATGGACCCCTGCCCCAGCGTCGGCGACCGGGTTTCTTTCCGACTCGGCTACCCGGCGCTCTGCCGGCTGATGGTCTCGCCGTATGTGCAGATAGAGTATGTCAAGAGTTGAGTAATGAAGCGCAACGCGGAAGCAGGGCGTATTGCGAAGCCGTTAGTGAGTTAGGATTTTGCTTAGAAAAAGCTTGGTCCGCTCGCTTTTCGGATGGGCGAAGAACTCCTGCGGAGGGGCGATCTCCATCAATTCGCCGAAGTCCATAAAGGCCACCCGGTGTGAGACCTCGCGCGCAAATCCCATCTCGTGTGTGACCACGATCATGGTCATCCCTTCCCGCGCCAAGTTGCGCATGACCTCCAGCACCTCGTTGATCATCTCCGGGTCGAGCGCCGAGGTGGGTTCGTCGAAGAGCATGATCTTCGGCCGCATGCAAAGCCCGCGGGCGATCGCCACGCGCTGCTGCTGGCCACCCGAAAGCTGGGCCGGGAACTGGTGCAGTTTGTCGCCCAGACCGACTTTCTCCAGGACGTACCGGCCCTGGTCCTCAGCCTCTTTTTTAGCGGTCTTGCGCACCTTCATGGGTGCGAGCGTCACGTTCTGTAGGGCCGTCATGTGGGGGTAGAGGTTGAACTGCTGGAAGACGAAACCGATCTCCGCCCGCAGCCGGGTCATGTTGGTTTTCGACTCGTGCACCTTCATGGTGTCGACGATTAGCGCACCCTTCTGGATGGGCTCCAGGCGGTTGATGCAGCGGATGAGGGTGCTCTTGCCCGAACCGCTCGGGCCGCAGACCACCAAAACCTCCGCCGGATCGACTTTCAGGTTGATGCCCTTGAGGACGTGCAGCTCCCCGAACCACTTGTGAACGTCTCTGAATTCGATCATATCTGCCTACATCTTGTTTTGGGTTACGCCCGCCGACATGCGCCTCTCCAGGCTGTTTGAAATCCGGATGAGCGGATAGCAGATCACAAAATACAGGATCGCCACCAAACCGAAGACCAGAAGCCCCTGAGGCACGCGCTGCACCGTGAGCCAGCCCACCCGGGTCACGTCCATGACACCGATGGCCGAGACCACGGACGAGTCCTTGATCAGCAAGACGAACTGGCCCACCAGCGGCGGCAAGATGATACACATGGACTGGGGCAGGATCACATAGCGCAGCTGTTGCAGCCCGTTCAGGCCCGTCGAGGTGGCCGCCTCCCTCTGGCCCGAAGGAACCGCCTGGATGCCCGCCGCCACGATCTCGCAGATGAAACAGGCGGCGAGGTTGGTGAGGGCGATCACGGCGGCCGGGAAGGCTTCCAGTTGAATCCCGAACTCCGGCAGCAGGAAAAAGATGATGAAGACTTGCACCAGGAATGGTGTGCCGCGCACGACGTCCACCCAGGCGCCGATCAGGGGCTTGATGAACCGGCTGCGCGAGGCCCGGAGGATGCCCCAGATGAAGCCAATGGCGGTGCCGGCCAAAAGGCTCAAGCCCGAAACGGCGATGGTCATCCACAGCCCCTTCAGAAAGAAGGGCAGGCTGTGAATGAGCTGTTCTATGTAGA
>MGQD01000002.1:0-11127 GCA_001797695.1 Deltaproteobacteria bacterium RBG_13_49_15
ATCAAGCTTGCCGACCGGCTTCATAATATGAGGACGCTTCAGTATCACAAGGAAAATAAAAGAAAGGAAATCGCTCAGGAAACACTTGATATTTACACCCCAATCGCCGCACGGCTCGGTATTTACTGGCTCAAGCAGGAATTGGAAGATATCGCTTTTATGAATCTGAACTATGGCGAATACTCTAAGATTAAAAGCCGCATTAACAAGGGGCTTGCCGAAAGCGAAAAATACATCGAGACGGTTAAAACGCTTATCAAAAAAAAAATGGAGGAGTCGAATCTTAAATTCGAAGCCTTAGGGAGATACAAGCATTTCTACAGCATCTATCAAAAAATGGTTACACAGGACCTGACCTTCGAGGAAATCTACGACATCATCGCCTTTAGGATCCTGCTCGACACGGTTTCGCAATGTTATGAGGCGCTGGGAATCCTTCATTCCATGTGGAAGCCGATCGCCACCAAATTCAAGGACTACATCGCCGTCCCCAAACCGAATATGTATCAATCGCTCCATACCACAGTGATCGGACCTTACGGTGAACGGGTCGAAATTCAGATCCGGACTCATGAAATGGATAAGGTGGCCAGGTCGGGAATCGCCGCTCACTGGAGTTATAAGGAAGGGAAAGCCATTGATGAAAAAATCGTCAAACGCTTTTCATGGATCCAGAATCTAGTTGAAAATCAGGAAAACATCAGAGATCCGAATGAGTTTTTGGAAAACGTCCGGATCGACCTCTTCCCGGATGAGGTTTACGTCTTTACGCCGCGTGGCGAGATCAAATCATTGCCCAAAGGCGCCACCCCTATCGATTTTGCCTTCCTCATTCATACGGAAGTCGGAAACCAGTGCACCGGCGCTAAGGTCAACGGCCGGATGGTTCCTTTGAAATACGAGCTGGAAACAGGAAACATCGTCGAAATCATCACTACCAAGGGGCACCTTCCTAGCAAGGACTGGCTGAATTTCACAAAAACCGTAAAAGCGCGGACCAAAATCAGGCAATGGATCAAAAGTCAGGAAAAGGAGCGGAGCCTCTCTCTCGGAAGAGAAATGTGCGAAAAAGCTTTTCGCAAGCATCGATTGAATTTCTCCGAACAGATCAAATCCGAGCAGATGAACCGGATCGTGACGGAATTCGGTCTAAAATCCATTGATGACCTGATCGCCAATATCGGATACGGCAAGATAACCCCTCTTCAGATCGTAAGAAAATTTTCGACCAAACCCGAAGAAAATGAAAAAGCGCTTCTTTCGAAAGTCATCGACCGCTCTCCCAGGAAAAAGCCTAAAGGAGGGATTGTGGTCAAAGGGGTCGATGATATCCTGATCCGATTCGGCAAATGTTGCCGCCCGGTTCGGGGAGATGCGATTACAGGTTACATCACACGCGGCTACGGTGTTACGATCCACCGGACGAGTTGCGTTAATGCGATGAAAATGAGTCCGGAAAGGCAGATCGATGTAGAGTGGAGTAAGGAGGTCCTCGAAACGTATCCTGTAAAAATCCGGGTTCGCGCCATCGATAGGGTCGGATTGCTTGCCGATTTGGCTGCCAATATCAGTAAAAACGCCGCCAATATACTAAGCGCCAGAACCGAAACGAATGAAGATAAAATTGTGACCAGCCTGTTTACCATTTCCGTGGAGAATACCGGCCACCTGGAGCAGGTTTTATCGGATGTGAGAAAGATTAAAAACGTTCAGGAGGTAAAACGGATCGACCGTTAAGGCGCTTTTACCACGCGGCCGGCTTTAATGCAGCTGGTGCAAACCATCATGCGTTTTACCTGACCGTTTTTCAATGTTCGAACTCTCTGAAGATTGGGTTCGAAACGTCGTTTGGTGATATTATGGGCATGGCTGATGTTGCCTCCCACAATGGATTGTTTACCACATATTTCACACATCTTAGGCATTTTTTGGCGTCTCCTTTGATCCTTCACATCAACTTTCTTGGTTGAAGGCTTCTACATGAAATATCACTGAATGTAAAGGGATTAAATATGATGGCTTCGTAAAAAGTCCACCTGCTGCGTTGCGCTGCATCTGAAGCTTTTTACTTTGCCATCCTAATTTCGACTTTCTGCGGATTCATTAATTATTTCGGACTATCTTTTGGCTGAAAATTCCTCGCATCTAGCGATATATTCGATCGCCTTCCGATGAACTCCTGCATCCGGGAAATTTTTAATAACGGCCATAAACCGCTCGCGGGCGGCCTCATATCGTTTATTTTTGAAGTAAAAAAAACCGACGTGGAATTCGTATTCGGCGATGCTTTTGTGGCATTTTTTAATATGGGCCCTGGCCTTTTTGGCATATGGGTCGTTCCCAAATTGCCGGATCAGGCGATCAAAGGTCTCGAGGGCTTTCCGGGCCGAAGTCTGATCCCGGTCTATGGTATCCATTTGATCGAAATAACACCTGCCGATCTGATAGATCACATATGGAATGGCCTCGTTTTGAGGATGGAGGTTTTCAAACTCTTCGTAAGCAAAGATCGCCTCTTCATACTCCTGAAGCTGGTAGTGGGCATCCGCCTTTTTTAATTCGGCAAGGATGGCATATTTGCTGAAGGGGTACCAGTTTTTCAGCTTCTCAAAATTCTCAATGCTCTTTTTATATTTACCGTCCTTGAAGGCATCCATTCCATCGCTTGCCAGTTCCGGAGCGCTCTTTTCCTCTTTGGATTGAAAAAACGAGCAGCCTCCAAGTAGGATCACGATGCCTGCTATGACGAAAAAACGCTTCATCTCGAAACCGCCTCAATATAATGTTCTGCGGAAACGGCTGCGATGGCGGCATCGCCGACCGCTGTAACAATCTGCCTCAGAGGGGTATTTCTGACATCGCCTGCGGCAAAAACGCCAGGCGCCGATGTTTTCATATTAGAATCGACAATCACAAACCCGGATTGATCCAAGGCAACCGCATCCTTTAAAAAACCGGTATTCGGAAGAATTCCAACCCAGATAAAGCAGGCGTCGACCTTTAAGTTTTTTGTAACGCCGGTTTTAAGATTTTCAACGCTGATCCGCTCCACATTCGTCAACCCATCGATACGCTTTAACACCGAATCCCAGAGCATTTCAATCTTACCATTTGATAGCGCTCTTTCCTGCAGGATCGCTTCCGCTCTCAATCGATCCCTTCGATGGATTAAATAGACCTTTCTCGCGAATTTTGTCAGGAAGATGCTTTCCTGAACTGCGGTATCCCCTCCTCCGACAGCGGCAACAACCCCATCTTTATAAAAAGGTCCGTCACATGTGGCGCATGTTGAAACCCCTTTTCCATAAAAAATATCTTCTCCCGGGATCCGAAGTTTTCTAGGGGATGCGCCGGTAGCAATGATCACCGATTTGGCATAGAGATCCTTGTCATTTAACTGAAGCTTTTTGATGGGCTGGTTAAAATCCACATTCAACACCTCATGCCCTTCGATCGGAAGTCCGAATTTCCGAACCTGGTCGGTCATCTTCAAAACAAGGTCCGCGCCGCTGATCCCTTCCGGAAAACCAGGATAATTTTCGATCCAGTCGGTTACCAGGATCTGTCCGCCGGGAACCATCTTCTCGATCAAAATAGCATTCAGCTTGGCACGCGCTGCATAAAGTCCTGCAGCGAGCCCTGCCGGTCCCCCGCCGATGATCACCAGATCAAAATCAAGCTTCGACATCGGAATTGAATCTATGAAAGGAGCTTATTGAGAGCTGCCTCAAGTTTGGATTTGGCCACCATCCCTGTGATCTGCTCCACCACATTTCCCCCTTTGAATAAAATGAGTGTGGGAATGGCCCGTATTCCGTATTTTCCCGGAGTGGCAGGGTTTTCGTCTACGTTGCACTTGGCGAACTTGATCTGGGTCCCAAAGGTTCCTGCCAGTTCTTCCACCATGGGCGCAATGGCCCGGCAAGGGCCACACCAGGGCGCCCAGAAATCCACAAGGACCGGCTTATCCGCTTTTAACACTTCGGCATCAAAACTGTTGTCACCAATTTCATTCACGCCTGCTGCCATGTTCTTTCATCCTTTCTGCTTCGATATATCTGAACACCCGGCAATATAGTGATACGAAAATCCCTTGTCAACCCAGTTTAGAAGCTGGATTTAAGGAAGGGTCTTTCTTGATTTTAAAATAGAAACCGATTAGCATTATTCTGAATTCAGGCTTTCTTATATCAATCAACATAACCCATTCGGGAGAAATCATGTCGAATAAAACAGAACAGAACCTAGCGTATGCCTTTGCAGCCGAATCAAAAGCATCAGCCCGGAATTCCGTCTTTGCCGTCAAGGCCGAACAGGACGGGTTCCCTCAGATCGCCCGTCTTTTCCGAGCCGTCGCAGAAGCCGAATCGGTGCATGCCCGGAGATATCTCAGACTCATGCGCGGGAAAATCGGGACAACAGAGGAAAATCTGAAAACGGCTTTTGAAAATGAGATCAAAGCAAATGTGGAAGAGTATCCGGCACTTATCAAAACCGCCTCCGAAGACGGACTGGAGGTAGTGAAAAAGGCGTTCAGCGAGTCAAGGGATGTGGAAGACCGGCACGCGCAGCTTTATAAAAAAGCCCTTAACGATCTGCTTTCGGATCGGATAGCGTCATATTATGTATGCCAGATCTGCGGTTATGTAGCCGAGGACCAGACACCTCAGCGGTGCCCTGTTTGCAGCGCGATTTCGGAAAAGTTTAAACAAACCGAATAAACAAAGGAGAAAGAAACATTTTTACCCCTTTCTCCTTTGTTTAAGGATAATGTCGATTTAACCTCGCCCGCCGGCCGTTCCGCGACCGAAAACATCCCGTCCGGCCAAGGGGCTGTAAAGCTTGATAATGGCGAATTTCATGACATCAAGGCTTTTCATGTCTTCAATGATCTTCCAAAGGATCTGATCCCCTTTTTCAGGGAGCACGCAAGCGTTGGATGCGTCGAAAGCCAGCCCCTGGTATCCCTTCTCCAATTTTTTCTGGTCTTTTTTGGTCATTTCCACCTGGACGACCTTTTGACCGCCGACATCCTTGATCCGGTCGGAAAGCCCCATTCCTTGAAGCTTCTTGACCCTCTCATCATTGAGAACGACATTGATATAAGCGTCAGCCATCGAGCTACCTCCAGTTTAAAAAGTTAATGATTCAAATGCCAATGGGCAAAAAAGTTCCATAAAAAAGGTGGGTCTGCCTAAAATCAAGCATCATTTCGATAGCATGGCATCGGATCTGCGGTCAAGTTTTAATTACAGCAATAGGGTCAACAGGGTTTTTCTTCATTTTTTTCCGCTGATTCTGAATAAGAGGATGGATGAAAGGCAAAATGCCAGGATAAAACAGATCCCCATGGCATAGAATACCACTTTCAGTCCGAAATGGTCCGCCAAATACCCGCAAACGGCAGCGGAAGTCGAGCCGATGCCGAAGGTGACAAAAAAATGAATGCCGTAGCCAAGGCCGTGCCGGTGTTTTGGGAGATAAGTGGAAAGAATATAGTTTTGAATGGGCTGGGTTGAAAAATAAAAAAATGCATACAAGACGGCCGCTGCCACCAGGGTCATCCCGGAGCTTGCCGCCATCAGAAAAACAAAAATGGTTCCCATAAAAATAGCGCCAAGATAAAGCCGTTCTGCCCTATACCGATCCACCCCGCGCCCCGCTAAATATTGGCCGAGAGCGCCTGATAACAGCGCAATGGTGGCCACCGTTCCTCCAAGCGCAACCTTATTGGTCATAAAACTGAGCTGAACATTTTCTCCCATATACGAGGGAAGAAACGTCATGATCCCTTTGTAGGTCAAACCGAGAGACATGGCGGAAAGAAAAAAGATCACCAGGTTTATGTAAGATATCGAGTCGGTGGATTGGTCGGGATTGATTTTTCCGGAAACTTTGATAGACGGCGCCACCGGCCGGGGAATGGAAAGGGAGTAAAGGCCTACTCCAATCCCCAGAAGACCGAAACACACGTGCGGCGCCCGCCATCCCATGGCGGTCCCGATCCAGGCGGAGAGTACCGGAACGACGGCGACGCCGAGGCTCCCCGCAATGCCGTGAATCCCGAATGCCTTTCCTTTTTCGCGAACGGAAAGGGAAATCAGCGTATTTGATGCCGGATGATAGGTGCTGCAGAACAGGCCGATAAAGCCCATGAGGACGCCATACGTGAAAAGGGAAGAGAGAGGCCATACGGCCACACCCATAGCGCCGGCCCCGAAAAGATACAATGTGATCAACCGCCTTGGGCCGACCCGGTCGGCCAGATACCCGGCAGGTAAAGATCCTATTCCGAATGCGTATGAAAAAACGGTGACGATTAAACCCAGATGAAAGTAATCGGTCCCGAATTCCGCCATCATAAGAGGAATCAGCGGCGGCAATACCCCTTCAAGCAGATGCACCAAGGAGTGGGATGCCGTAGTAAGGGTTATGATGCGTTTTTCATCCTTATTCAAGTTGACGCTCCTGAAATGGATTTTTTTTAATAAAACGGCCGATCGGTTTACGCTCTAATCCTGATAAAAAAAGAGCCCGCAGAGCCACCTTCCGCGGGTCTTGTGAACTCAGTATCCTCAATCATCCTTCGTGTCAATTATTTTCCATCTGAAAATCATCCTTGACCGTAAATGGAGATTTATGGGTGGAAACCGGGGATAGCCGATGATCTCCATCACTACGGAACCTGTCCCCATATCTTCTTCCTCTTTGCGAATCGCTGTTGGTCATCCTGGAATTCATTGTCAAACCTATAAAATGCTGGTAGAAAGCCAAGCCGGATGCGAACGATGGATCATAAAAATCAAATTGGCGCTCTTAAGACCATATACCCGGAGCGCCCCCTGGTGGCGGTGGGTGCCGTTGTTTTTCATCAGAATCACGTTCTTTTGGTTAAACGGGCAAAACCTCCTTCTCAAGGAAAGTGGAGCATACCGGGAGGAGTCGTGAACCTGGGTGAAACCCTTCAGGAAGCCGCAGAGCGGGAAATCCTGGAAGAAACCGGACTTTTCGTCAAAGCCGGAGATCCGATTTTTGCCTTCGACGTGGTGGAGCACGACGACGATGGCCGGATTCGATTCCACTATGTCATTGTCGACCTTATGGCTGTATATGTGCGGGGAGACCCTCACGCCGGTGACGACGCTAAAGAGGTTCGGTGGGTCTCTCCTGAAGATCTTCCCCTTTTAGATCTTTCTGAAAAGACGCGACAGTTCCTTGCGGATCATTTCAATCATCCGGAAAACTCTTCATTTCAAGCCTGAGGCATTTCGGAAATGAAATCGGATCGTATCCGGTGGAATGAAAAATACAAAACCAAATCCAATCCCACCGACCCATCCCCGATTCTAAAAAAATATTATCAGCTCACACCAGGAGGCAGAGCGCTCGATATCGCCGCGGGAAACGGACGACATGCCCTGTTTCTAGCGGATCATGGATTTACCGTCGATGCCGTGGATATTTCCGAAAAAGGGCTGACGATCATCCCTCGCCGTCATCCCCGCCTGAACCGGATATGTGCGGATCTGGATTTCTTTGACATACCGGCGGATCGCTATTCCCTGATTGTCAACATCCGCTACTTGAACCGACGCTTGTTCCCGTATATCATCGAAGGGCTCATCAGTGGAGGGATTCTAATTTTTGAAACCTATCTTGACAACAAAGAGAATGGAGAGGAAGGGCCTTTGCGTCGGGATCATCGGCTTGAGCCAAATGAGCTTCTCCATGCATTTCTCCCCTTGAGGATCCGTTATTACCGGGAGGGGGCCGAAAACAGGCAAAAACACGCTCCAAGCGTCGCTTCTCTGGTGGGGATAAAAATAATCTAAGGGATAACCCCCCGATCTCTAAGCTTGATGAATCAAAGGTTATCGATACGATTCAATGCAGATAACCCCCTATCATGCCAAATATTTCGCCTATGAGCTGACTAAAAGGAGCTCGTCAAACAGCCTTCAAAAACTTGCCTCATCCCTTCTGGATGCCCAGGTTGATTTAAATCCCCATCAGGTTGAAGCTGCCTTATTCGCATTTAAATCGCCTCTTTCAAAAGGCGCTATCCTTGCCGATGAGGTCGGGCTCGGAAAAACCATCGAAGCAGGCATTGTCATTTCCCAGAAATGGGCGGAAAGAAAAAAGAAAATTCTCATCATCGTGCCTTCAAACCTTCGGAAGCAATGGAATCAGGAATTGCTGGACAAGTTTTTTCTATCATCCATTATTCTTGAAACCCCATCCTTTAATCAGGAAATCAAAAAAGGAAATCTCAACCCCTTTGAACAGGAACAAATCGTTATCTGCTCATATCATTTTGCGCGGACGAAAGAGCCATATTTAACCCGGATCAACTGGGATCTGGTTGTAATTGACGAAGCCCATAGATTGCGCAATGTCTATAAACCGACCAATAAGATTTCAAATGCCATCAAAAGAGCCGTCTCTCACGCTCCGAAAATTCTACTTACGGCAACCCCTCTACAGAACTCACTCCTTGAGTTGTATGGCCTTGTCAGCATCATTGATGATTATACATTCGGTGATTTACAAAGTTATAAGAATCAGTTTTCACGGCTGACGGGGTATGACAGTTTTGATGACCTGAAAGACCGCCTGAAACCTGTCTGTAAAAGAACGCTTCGCAGGCAGGTGCTGGAATATATAAAATTTACCAATCGTCTGGCCATTACGCAGGAATTTATACCTTCCCCGGAAGAACAAAAACTTTATGATCTGGTATCATCTTATTTGCAGCGAAATAATCTATATGCTCTTCCGGCAAGCCAGCGTCAATTGATGACCCTGATTCTGCGACGGCTCCTTGCCTCGTCAACTTTTGCGATTGCAGGAACACTTGAGGCATTGGCGGCAAAGCTTGAGACACTTAAAAACCTTCAGGAAAATCAGGAAGAGATAGAAGACGTTATTTCGCAGGATTTTGAAGCTTATAATGAAGTCAATGATGAGTGGATTGATGAAAAGGAACTGGAAGACCAGATTGAAGACCGCCTGAAAAACACGCGTCAGCAGCTTCTTGAAACCTTTGACGAAGAGGTCCATGAAAAACTTCGGGTTAATCTGCAGGAAAGCAGGAATTATATTTCAAAATACGAAAACTGGCTCTGGCAGGTTACCCTATATTATCTTGAACCCTATGCACGTTTTGACGGTGATAATCATTCCTTCACCCTAATCCAAAATCCATTCCCCAATGAAAAAATACATCCCGGTCCCTACAGGATCGGTAAGAATATTGAAGACGCAAACATATACAGAATCGGTCATCCTTTAGCCCAGCGAATCATTGAACAGTGTAAGATAAAATCATTGCCACCCGGGGAACTTATCTTCAATTATACGGATGCCAGTGTGAAGATTTCTATTCTTGAGCCGCTCATCAAAAAATCAGGATGGCTCAGCGTGTCCAATCTGACGATTCATTCTTTTGAGACAGAGGATTATGTTTTACTATCCGGTATTTCTGATGACGGTTTGGAATTGGATGCTGAACAGTGCCGGAGGTTTTTTTCACTTCCGGCTTCAGTGTCAGAGGCTGTCCCATCCAATGAAATACCTATGGTCAAGAAAATATTGCAGCAAACCACCAACGGTATGCAGGCGAAAATTTTACAGGAAAATGCCGGGCGGAATTCGGAGTTTTTTGATATCGAAATGGGAAAACTGGAAAAGTGGGCGGATGATGTAAAAGGCAGCCTTGAAATTGAGCTTAAGGCATTGGACAAGGAGATAAAATTCCGGAAAACCGAAGCCAGAAAAATTCTGAATTTGGAAGATAAAGTTAAGGCCCAGCGTCATATCAAAGATATGGAAAAGAAACGAAACTCCTTGCGCATGAATCTGTTTCAGTCTCAGGATGAAGTTGATGTCCGGAAAGAAAAACTGATTGAGGAAATAGAAGCCCGCCTTAAACAAAAAATTGATAAAAAAGAGCTGTTTGTAGTAAGATGGAAACTCATATGAAACAATCTGTACAGGATATTTATACCGATGCTAACGATAGATAAAGTCGAAATCCTTATTCAGGAAGGCGAGGGGCTGACCGTCGAGTTCAAGGAGCATTTCACCCCGCGCATCGTCGAAGACATGGCGGCCTTCGCAAATGCCAAAGGCGGCATCATTATACTCGGTGTAAAGGATGATAAAACCATCATCGGCGAGAAACTTACCAACGACCTGAAAGCCCGCATCACCTCCCTGGCGCGGAATTGCAATCCTCCGATACAGGTCAAGATCAAACAGGTTCAGCACGTCGTCACCATAGAAGTACCACAGGGGGAAGAAAAACCCTACGGGTGCAGTTCCGGTTACTTCAGAAGACTCGATGGTACCACACAGAAAATGACGAACCACGAATTGCGGGTTATGTTTCGGGAGCATGAAGAAATCTCCTTCGAGGAAAAGATCAACAAAGACGCAACATGGAACGACATATCCAGAGCGAAGATAAGAAACTTCCTCAAAGAAGCCGATATCGGGATAAAGAAGATCGTTCCTCACGATATCCTTAATAGTCTCAACATAGCGCTAAGTGACAAGATAACCAATGCCGGTATTCTCTTCTTTGCAGAAAAACCCCGCAAGTTCATTTTGCACGCGCAGATGACGCTCATTGCCTTTAAGGGTACAGACCGCGTGCATATTTATGACCGACAGGACGTTGAAGATGACCTGCTCACCCAGTTCAACGCCGCCGAGATGTTCCTTAAGAAGCACCTCAACAGGCGAAGCGAAATAATCGGCATGAACCGCAGGGATATTTATGAACTGCCGCTGGAAGCTCTCCGCGAGGCCGTCGCTAATGCCATCATTCACCGCGACTATGGCATGCGCGGCACAAGCCTGATGGTTGAAGTCCATGAAGACCGTGTTGACATCATAAACCCCGGAGGTTTGCCGAAAGGGCTGGATAAAAAAGACTTCGGCAAAATATCCGTAAGGAGAAATGTGCGGATCGCCGACCTCTTCTTTAGAATGGACAAGGTAGAACTTGCGGGCACAGGGATCAGAAGGATGAGAGAGGCCGTGGCCGCTGCGGGATTACCGCCCCCAAAAATTACTCAAACCACTTTCTTTAGCATTATATTTAAGCGTCCACTTCCGGAAGGC
>MGQD01000002.1:11185-12401 GCA_001797695.1 Deltaproteobacteria bacterium RBG_13_49_15
AAAGGGTCACTGAAAGGGTCACTGAAAGGGTCACTGAAAACCAGTCAATCATAATAAGGGAAATCAAGAGTAACAAATATACAACTGTCAGTAAACTTTCAAAAATTGCAGGCATTTCAGAGAGAAGGATAAAGGAAAATATCAGGGTACTTAAAAATAAGGGAATAATCAGAAGAATAGGACCTGATAAAGGCGGACACTGGGAGATAGTCAATGTCAAAACAGAAACTTGAACTCACCTGGATCGGCAAGGACAAGCAGCCGGTTCTGGAACCCCGCATCCTCATTGAAGATCCGGAAAAGTCATTCGGCGATAAGACCGCTGAAAATATGCTCATCTTTGGTGACAATCTGCTGGCGTTAAAAGCTCTGGAACAGGATTTTGCGGGAAAGATAAAATGTGCCTGCATCGATCCGCCATATAATACAGGCAATGCTTTTGATCATTACGACGATGGGCTTGAGCATTCCATCTGGCTTTCTCTGATAAAACCACGCATTGAACTGCTACATAAACTTTTAAGAAATGACGGCACGCTCTGGATTTGTATTGATGATGATGAATGCCATTACCTGAAAGTGCTGTGTGATGAGGTTTTTGGAAGGGCAAACTATGTAACAACTTGTCTTTGGCAAAAAATTCACAGCATAAAAAATGATGCAAAATACATTTCTGTTAATCACGATTATATTTTGATCTATGCAAAAAACATTAACTGCATAAATTTTAATCTATTAGAACGAACAAGCGCAATGAATGAAAGATATCAAAATCCCGATAATGACCCAAGAGGACCGTGGCAATCAGGGGACTTGGTCGCTAATGAAGAAAGAACAAACGGTAACTATGAAATAACTGGTCCTACTGGAAAAGTATTTACCGTATCCAAGGACAAGCATTGGGTATATTCTAAGGAAAATCTGTTAAAATTAATTACAGAAAAAAGAGTATGGTTTGGTGTTAATCAAGGTTCATTCCCTCGCAAAAAAAGATTTTTGTTTGAAGTGCAGCAGGGGCGTAAACCCGATACGTGGTGGACAAGTAATGAAGTTGGCCATAATCAGGAAGCTAAAAGAGAAGTCAAAATATTTAATAACGATGATGTCTTTGCTACTCCGAAACCCGAACGTTTAATCCAGCGGATTCTCACTTTAGCCACCAATGAAAACGATTGGGTTTTAGATTCCTTCCTTGGTTCAGGCACGACCGATGCTG
>MGQD01000002.1:12462-12742 GCA_001797695.1 Deltaproteobacteria bacterium RBG_13_49_15
TTGCCTGCCGCGCCTGAAAAAGGTTGTTGACGGCACAGACCAGGGCGGGATTTCCAAAGCCGTCAACTGGAAAGGCGGCGGCGGGTTCAAATATTATTACCTGGCTCCCAGCCTGTTAAAAGAAGACAAATACGGCAACTGGATCATTGACGAACGGTATAACGCCGATATGCTTGCCGCCGCCATGGCAAAGCATGAAGGATTCAGATATTCCCCTGACCCTGAAATATACTGGAAGCAGGGCAGATCAACCGAGAAGGACTATATTTTCACCACCACC
>MGQD01000003.1:0-985 GCA_001797695.1 Deltaproteobacteria bacterium RBG_13_49_15
CCGGGTCCGTTTCGAATTTCGGCAAGGGGAGCCTTCACGCTGAGCCGTTCTCCCCAGGCCGTCCCGCTCAAGGCCAGAATCGAAACTAAAACCATCAGAATCCCACCTATTCCAAATCGATTTCGCATAATCGCACCTTACACCTGAAAGAATTCCATATCCGGAAGCTTGACGCAGGTCAGCTTGTTTCCATATACGGCGCCGGTATCTATTCCGATCTTGTTGGGCTGAATGAGCGGTTTTGAAAACGGCGTGTGCCCGAAAACCACCGGTTTTCCGAAATCATAGTCCGATTTGATGAATTCGCTCCGGATCCACAACAGATCAAATACATCCTGTTCTTTCAATGGAATTTTTTTTCGAATACCGGCATGAACAAAAATATATTCACCCGTTTCGTAATAGAGGACCAGGGATTTATAAAAGTCGATATGGTCCATTGGGACGGGATAGGGGTCTCCCGGGCGTTTGCGCTTCAAATATCCGTCAAGCGTCAACTGACCCCCGTTCATCAGGTAGGTGAACCGGTCATGCCCGGAGAGATAATTCTCCAGCATATCCTCATGGTTTCCTTTCAAAAACACAAGATTTTTAAACTGTTTTTTAAGGGCGATCAGATATTCGACGACTTCAAACGACTTATTCCCCCGGTCGACATAGTCGCCGATGAAAAGAAGGATATCCTTTTCGGCATCGACCCTGATTTTTTCCATTAAAAGGGATAATTTGTCAAAACAACCATGAATGTCACCGACAGCAAAAATGGTTTCCATAGCAATTTTATCTCACATCCGCCTTTCCTACCATAACACAAATGTACTCCTTCTCCGATCGAGCCTCCGGATCCCCTCTTCTTTTGCCGCATCAAGGGCGGCATCAAACTCTTCGCCGGTTAACGGAGCGGCCATCTCAGCCATGTTCGCCGCCTTGCCACAGGGTCGGTATTGGGGCATGATATTCACATAGGTGTTTTTGGAAATTTGCG
>MGQD01000003.1:1183-1421 GCA_001797695.1 Deltaproteobacteria bacterium RBG_13_49_15
TACAGCATTATGTCGGCCAGTTCCCTGTCGGTAACCGGCCTCCCTTCCCCTTCGTGGCTGATTTCATAATTCTGGCAAAAATTGCACATGAGGTTGCAGTGGGTGAAAAAGATGGTCCCGGAACCGCGTTTCCCCACCAGGGGCGCCTCTTCACCGAAATGGGGGTTGTAACTGGAAACGAATGCAAGATCTGCCGTTTTGCAGATGCCGACCTTACCGGAAAGGCGGTCCACCCTGC
>MGQD01000003.1:1486-2803 GCA_001797695.1 Deltaproteobacteria bacterium RBG_13_49_15
AGCCCTTTTTCAAATGTCTCGATATAGCAGGGGTTAAACCGGACCATGATCCAGCGTTTTACTCTTCCTTTGGTTCCGCCAATATTTTTTCCGCTTGCCCGCGCCCGATGATAAACCGTTTGAGATCCAAAGCGACAACCAACTGCCCTTTCCCCTGGTTGGAAACGACCTCTACCTCATCTCCCGGTCTTAGGCCCATGGAAAGGAGTCTAATGCGCGATCCCATGCCGCCCGTTAAGTCCTTTATGACAAGACGCTCTCCCGGTCTGGCTGAAGAAAGGGGGATCATCTTCTCCCGCTCTTTAAAGCACTCGGAACAGATCCCGTAAAGCTCCATCTTGTGCTGCAGAAGATGGAATCCGTGATTTTCCGCAATTCTGACCTGATCATCTTCCAGGGCATTATCCTGAAATTCGATGATCTTTTTGCACTTTGTGCAGATCATGTGATCATGATGATGCCCCAAGTGGCGATGTTCATAGCGAACAACGCCGTTATCAAACTGGTTGGGTTGGGCAAAACCGAACCGGGTCATCAACTGAAGGGTCGATTTGATAAATTCGGGTTCAAAACGAAATCCTTTTACATTAAGCAGCTCCACCAGTTCATCGACCGTCAAATGACGTTCATGATTTAAAAAAGTCTCCAAGATGCTGAACCGGTCCTCAAAACGATCGCTATGCTCATGCTGAAACAGCTTGATAAATTGTTCTTTTTCCTGGATATGGATCCGTTTCATGGCCTCTCCTTGAAAAACCGTATGTCACGCGCCCACATTCTTCTTGAATTCATTCTGAAAGATGAAAGGACCGCAAGATATGGAGATTTTATAAACGGGCCGCCGACAACTTCTCTGAAAAAAAATTACCGGCAATGTCCGGGAATGTCATACGTCGAACAGGTTCCGCTCCCGCAGGTCCGGGTTTGGGAGCTGACCTGGGTGTTTTTTTCCGAAGTGCCGGTTGCATAATGGGTCGCGCTCATGACCCGCTCAAGTTCAAATGAATTGCATTTCCGACATTTAAGCTCGACTTCCTCGTCCTTATTGACCAGAAGAAATTCATTCAATTCATTACAATTCACACATTTAAATTCATAAATGGGCATTCGAATTATTCTCCTTGCCGGGTGCTTCTAAGACGCCAATACTTTTATTACCATTCATTTATAAATGTCAAGATCCATGATATCGGATAACCTATTGTCATTCCGAGAAAAAATAACTTTTCAGATGGATTGATACGATGATGATGAATAAACCCGAAGCCTCCCTTTGAACTTTATGCGGATCGATTTAACATTTCAGTTGCATGCTTT
>MGQD01000003.1:3208-4275 GCA_001797695.1 Deltaproteobacteria bacterium RBG_13_49_15
GCCGAATAGAGAGCTCTCTTTTGATTTTTTCGATTTCAATCGGAAGATCTTCAATTCCGGAAAGTTCTTTTTCAATGGATCGAAGTCGGTTCAGCACGGATTCGATGGATCCGCCGTATTTTCGTTTGAGCTTTTGTATGAGATCCAGGCGGGTTTCTATGGCTTCAAGTCGGTTTTCATCCACGGAAATTTGGTTTAAATAATTCCTCAGGTGTTCGACCACTTCTTCGATTCTAAAGGTTGCTTCCGTGATCCCCTCCATTTTGGCTGTTAAGGAAGGGTCGAGCCGTGAAGCGGAATCCATGCTTTTTTTTATTTCCACCAATCTTTCGACGACCGCGCCTTTCCCGCCATAAAGGGATTCGATCCCTGAATATATTTTCTCATAAAGGGACTCGGCATTTTTCAGCCGGTTTCTTTCCATTTCCAATGTGTTGTCTTCTCCAGGGAATAGGGCGGCTTCGGCAATTTCTTTTTTTTGATACTGCAACAGATCGATATGCTCGGATTGACGCAGCTTCTTTGACTCAAGATTCCTGAGTTCTTCGATGAGTGGGATGATCCGGTGATAATCCGCAAAAATCTGCTCCCGGAGGGGCAATAAGCCCCCAAACTGGTCAAGAGTCAGAAGTTGCTGGTCTTCCTTTAATATTCCCTGATGCGCGAACTGGCCGGAAATGCTGGCCAGATGCCCTGTGATGGCGGAAAGGGCCTGCGTCGTTGCGATATGCCCGTTGACATAAATCCGATGCCGTTCATTTCTTGAGACGACCCGTTTGACCAAAAGACCATCTGAAATATCATATCCCAAATCAGCGATGGTTTGCGCGAGAAGACTCTTTGCTGAGACCTGGAACAGGGCTTCGAGCTCGGCCGTATCAGCTCCGGTACGAATCATTTTCGGCGTCGCCCGGCCTCCTAAAAGCAGGCTCACGGCATTGATGATAATCGATTTCCCTGCTCCTGTTTCTCCGGTTAGGATCGTAAGCCCGTCCGAAAAACGGATGTTAAGATCGTCGATGATGGCAAAATTTTTGATTAGAAGTTCGCAAAGCATGAATGCACTC
>MGQD01000003.1:4448-4590 GCA_001797695.1 Deltaproteobacteria bacterium RBG_13_49_15
ACCTCTTGTTTCAATTCCCGCTATTTTTAAACATTACTTCAAAGGATGAAGATTAAAATGACTTGGGCAAGAGCTTAATAAAACATGCAAATCAATCCCTTCTATTTGGCGTATAACTGCATTGGAACAGGCCTTTTTTTAG
>MGQD01000004.1:0-914 GCA_001797695.1 Deltaproteobacteria bacterium RBG_13_49_15
AGGAAACTGCCTTTCAAGCGCGATTTCGGACAATCCCGCACCTGGATAAATCAATCAATTGTTTCATAACCAATTGATCTTATGGGTTACCTAAACCTATTTCTTGCCAGAAAAAAAGAAAATGGGTATGCACTTTACTCTAGCTTATACCCATGTTAGATATAAAAAATTTGTGCAAAATTTATGTAATAATGCCCTAAGGAGAGAATGCAATATGTTTGGCTGGAGAGGAAAAATTCTTGTCGTCGATCTTTCGGCGCAAACAACACGTGTCGAGGACCTCGACCCTTCAGTCGCCAAAGATTATATCGGCGGAAGGGGGCTGGGGATTTATTTTTTAAATCAATATCTCGATCCGAAATGCGATCCGCTTTCTTCGGAAAATATTCTGGTGATGGCCGCTGGACCACTTACCGGAACTGGAGCTCCCACCGGCGCCCGATATATGGTGATGACCAAATCCCCCTTAACCGGAGCGGTCACCTGTTCCAATTCCGGCGGCTTTTTTCCAACGGAGTTGAAACGGAGCGGGTTCGATGCGATTCTTATTATGGGAAAATCCAATAGCCCGGTCTATTTATGGATCGATAGAGGAAACGCCCAGTTAAGACATGCGGATCATCTTTGGGGTAAAGACACTCATGAAACCACCGATATGATTCTTACGGAAACGGATCCTAAGGCAAAGATTGCCTGTATCGGGCCGGCAGGCGAACGTCAGGTGCTGTTCGCATCCATCATGAACGACAAAGACCGCACGGCCGGCCGATCCGGCGTCGGCGCGGTGATGGGAAGCAAGAATCTTAAGGCGGTAGCCGTTCGGGGAAGAGGCCGTATTCCTTTATACGACACGGAAAAATTCAAGAAATTTAACAAAAAAATCCTGGACCGGTTCAATGAACAAATACTTAAAA
>MGQD01000004.1:966-2121 GCA_001797695.1 Deltaproteobacteria bacterium RBG_13_49_15
GCGAGAGGGATTCGGGGATCGCCTCGCAGAGGGAAGCTTTCGCCTGGCCTCTGCCTGCGGACATCCGGAGCTGGCCATGGTTTCCAAAAAGCAGGAATTCCCCGGATATGATCCGCGCGGGACCCAGGCCATGGGGTTGGCTTACGCCACTTCTCCCATCGGCGGCTCTCATATGAGGGGAGATCCTGCCTATTTTGAACTCTTCGGCATCCCAAAACCGATGAATCCCAGAGAATGGAAAGGGAAGGCCAGGGTCACCAAATCGTTTCAGGACCTTTCGGCTATTATCGATTCGGCGGGATTATGCATTTTCTTCGCCATCCGGAACCTGACGGAAAAAGAGATGAATGTACCGCCGACCGGCATTCTGGAATACCTAAACGCCGCAACCGGCGCCGGATATACCCTTGAAGAACTCTGCAATGCCGGTGAACGGATTATCAACGCCGAGCGGGTGTTTCTGGCGGCAGCAGGCTTTTCCCGAAAAGACGACAGCCTGCCTCCACGATTGACCCATGAACCGATGCCGTCCGGTCCGGCCAAAGGCCTGGTTTGTCATCTTGAGGAAATGCTCGACGAGTACTACCGGGAACGGAACTGGTCGCCTGACGGCCTCCCGTTGCCGGAAAAATTGAAAGCGCTCGGCCTTTCCGAGCTTAGGGTACGTTCTTAAAAAGCTGATCTATTTGGTTTTGTGAAAGCGTCTCTTTATTTGGAAACACGAAGCAAAAGCCGGCCTCATTACTTACCGCAGATGGCTGAGATCTCGACCAATCCGTCTTTGGGAAGCCGTGACACTTCGATGGTTTCGCGCACCGGAGGATTCTTTTTAAAATAGGATCCATAAACCGTATTGAACCGGGCAAAATCTTCAATATTTTTTAAAAAACAGGTGCACTTCAACACATTTTCCATTGTCATTCCGCTCGCCTCGATGATGGTTTTTAAATTTTCCATAACCCTTTTGGTTTGCTTTTCGATATCGCCGTCAATCCGGTTTCCGGTTTTTGGATCAATGGCAAGCTGACCTGAAACAAACACCATGTCCCCATATGAAACAGCCTGAGAATATGGACCGATCGCCTGGGGCGCATCGCTTGTGGTGATGATTTTTTTCATTTTTCCTCCTTTTCGGATTTTCTCACCAATTTCATC
>MGQD01000004.1:2265-8077 GCA_001797695.1 Deltaproteobacteria bacterium RBG_13_49_15
GAAAAACGACTCATTTCGCATTCACCTCCATCGGAAAGTTGAGGCGCATGATATCTATTACCTCCGATAGGGTTTCAACCGTAAAGTCGCTTTCTGGCGCAGGAGCTTGCGCTCCAACTCCGTTATTAAGCCATACTGTCAACGCTCCTGCATTTTTACCGGATTGAACATCAAACACGAAATCCCCGACCATAAGGATATGTTCAGGGCTTATATCCCATTTTCTGGCGGCGTATAAAATCGCTTCCGGACTCGGTTTCGGAGGGACCGGAACATCCCGTGAAATAATGATATCAAAATCCGCCGGCCCAACTTCCCTGAAATTTTCAAAGGCTCGCCCGATGGATTTTTTACTGTTGCGGCTGATGATGCCGAGTAAAACTCCGTTTCTTTTTAACTGCCGAATCAATTCTTCAGCGCCCTGATTCGGTTTGGATATGGACGCCGCCACCATCTCAAATCCATCCAATATGCACATTGCGCTTTCCCGATCCGCATGGTTCTCAAGCCCTGCTATAAATTCCAGAATCGGCATATTCGGCGGGCATCCGATTCCCTTTTTTATCTCTGGAAAAACAAGCGCTCCGGGCTGCGTCAGGGTTCCGTCGAAATCAAATAAAACGGCTTTTATCAGCAAACACCTATTTTTCATTTTTTCCGTTTTCCCAATTCGACATTGCGTTGCCGTTAAACATGAAACATGGTATTGGTTGCAAGCTGAAAAATCCATTCATGTGATTCATTCAACCGACAAATCGATTCCCGATGGAGGCAATCCATGGATAAGTTGATCATCACCGCCGCTCTTTGCGGCTCCGTTGCGACCCGGGAGCAGAACCCGCATGTTCCATACAGTCCGAAAGAAATCTCACAAGAAGCCTTACGGTGCTGGCGAGCAGGCGCATCCATCGTCCACGTCCATGTCCGAAACCCCGAAACCGGAGTGCCGGCCTTTGAGCGTTCCCTTTTTGCCGAGGTGACGGAACAAATCCGAAACGAAAGCGATCTGCTGATCAATCTAACCACCAGTGGATTTAATATTCAAGGAGAAAACATCGGAGAAATCCGTCTGATGCCTTTGGAATTATCACCGGATCTCTGTTCTCTCGACGTGGGAAGTCTAAATTTCAGAGGAAGGGTGTTTATCAACCCGAGCGACTGGGTGGAAACCGCTGCTTTGCGCATGCTTCAAGCGGGCGTTAAGCCGGAAATGGAGGTCTTTGATCTTGGTCATATTCGACAGGCACGCAATCTTGTTGAGAAAAAAATGCTTTCAGACCCACCTTACTTTCAATTATGCTTGGGTGTTCCCTGGGGAGTATCCGGAGATGTGGAATGCTTAATGGATATGAAAAAAAGACTCCCTCCCGGTTGTCAGTGGTCTGCCTTGTGCGTGGGCAAAGATCAGCTTCCAATCACCACCCATGCCATGCTTTTGGGGGGGCATGTCAGGGTCGGCTTCGAGGATAATCTTTATTTAAAAAAAGGCGCGTTGGCAGATAGCAATGCACGCTTCGTCGAACGCACCGTTGAAATTGCAAAAATCCTGCAACGCGAAGTAGCCTCCTGCCGGGAAGCACGACAGATTCTTGGAATCACTCCGTAACGAATCTAATGCAAAATCTGACTTAAGAACAGCCTGGTCCGCTCGTGCTGCGGGTTTTGAAAAAATTCATCCGGGGTATTCCCTTCCACGATCTGGCCGAAATCCATGAAAAGCACCCGGTGTGCCACGCTTCGGGCAAAGCCCATCTCGTGGCTGACCACGATCATGGTCATTCCTTCACGCGCCAGTTCGATCATGACATCGAGAACCTCTTTGATCATTTCAGGATCGAGGGCCGATGTGGGTTCATCAAAAAGCATGATCTTCGGATTCATGCAGAGGCTCCGGGCGATGGCCACCCGCTGCTGCTGCCCTCCGGAAAGTTGACCCGGGTATTTTTTCGCCTGTTCGGCGATATGAACTTTTTCGAGAACATGCATGGCGGTCTCTTCGGCCTGTTTTTTGGGGACTTTGCGGACCCAGATCTGCCCCAGCGTCAGATTTTCAAGGATGCTCAGATGCGGAAACAGGTTGAAATGCTGAAAAACCATGCCGACTTCCGCCCGGACTCGTTCAATATTCTTCAGATTATTGGTCAGTTCGATCCCGTCGACGACAATCCGTCCCTTCTGATGTTCTTCAAGACGATTAATGCAACGGATTAGGGTGGATTTTCCGGATCCGGAAGGGCCGCAAATGACGATCCGCTCCTTTTTATCCACGCTTAAATCGATCCCCCTTAAAACATGGAACTCACCGAACCATTTATGCAAATCGGCAATTTCGATCATTTTGGCTTGATGGTTCGGACGATTACCGACATTTACAGCGTCCATGTTCATTCAAAACCCCCATCCATTCAATAGCCGGAAAACCCGCCGATGGAGAACCGATGAGAACTTCAGTCGATTCATCCTTCCCGATGCAGCTCCCGTTCCAATTTCCGGCTGTAATTGGCCATGGAAAAGCACCCCAAAAAATAGAGAAGCGCGATAAAAATATATGCCTCGCGGCTAAAACCCATCCAATCCGGGTTGGAAAGGACGGTTTGGGTGGTTTTAAGAAGGTCAAAAAGGGCGATGATTACCACCAGCGATGTATCCTTGAATGCTGAAATCAGAATGCTGACCGTCGGAGGGATGACGATCTTCAACGCCTGAGGGAGAATGATCAGCCTCATCGTTAGAAAATAATTCAACCCCAGCGACTGAGCCGCTTCATACTGACCGCGGGACATCCCTTGCAGACCGCCTCTGACGACTTCTGCAATATAGGCCGCCGTGAACAGGATGATGGCCGCCTGTGCCCGCAAAATTTTATCGATGGTAATCCCCTCCGGCAAAAACAACGGAAAAATAATGGAACCCATAAAAAGAAGGCTGATCAACGGGACTCCCCGTATCAATTCGATGTAGATAACGCACAGGACTTTAACGGCCCGCATTTTGGATTGCCGGCCCAAGGCAAGAATAACACCAAGGGGATAAGCCGCCGTAAGCCCAAAAATGGAAAGAATCAAAGTCAGCGGCAGCCCGCCCCATTTGGTGCTTTCCACATGCTCCAGGCCGAACAGACCGCCGCTCACGAGGATTCCCATGGCAAAAAGGCCGGCAATCCACGTATAACCAAGATATTTATTCCAGTGATTTCGGTTCCGGCTGTAGAAAAGGAGCCCAAAGAGCAACAGCATTGCAATCAAAGGCCGCCATTGCTGATCATAGGTATAGAACCCAAAAATAATGAAACGGATATTACTGGTGATGACGGACCAGCAGGCGCCGGCCGACTTGTGGCATTCCTGTCCGGTTGCCGTCCATAAGCTGTCGATGAACATCCATTTAGCAAGCGGGGGGATGACCTGATACAAAAAATAAACGGTAACGATGGTCAACAGCGAGTTAAACCACCCCTTGAACAGATTTTCCTTTATCCATCCGATCACACCGACACTGGTAACCGGTGGTTTGACTCCTTCAGATGCCGCTTGTCGAATCGTTGTTCTATTCATCCTCTATCTTTCGACCAGTGCCACTCGTTTGTTGTACCAGTTCATAAACGCCGATGTGGAGAGGCTGAAAAAAAGATATACCGCCATGATCAAAGCAACGCCTTCGATGGATTGCCCGGTCTGGTTGATGGTGGTATTGGCAACCGATACGAAATCCGGAAATCCGATGGCGACGGCAAGTGAACTGTTCTTTGTCAAATTCAGCATCTGGCTCGTGAGCGGAGGGATGATGACCCGAAGCGCCTGGGGGAGTATCACCAATGAAAGAACCTGGCCGGGTTTCAATCCGACGGACATAGCGGCTTCCCTCTGTCCTTTTCCAACCGCTTGAATACCGGCCCTAACCACTTCGGCAACAAACGCCGCGGTATAGAGCACAAGACCCATAAGCACGGCCATAAATTCCGGACTAAACGTGATTCCGCCTTTAAAATTAAAACCCTCAAGCACCGGAACGTTCATTTGCGTGGGCGCGCCGAAACCCAACCATACCAAAACCGGCAATCCGATGATGATCAGTATTCCGGCCTTAAACATCGGAAAAATTTTTCCGGTTTTTTCCTGCCGTTGTTTTGCCCATCGTCTTAACAGGTAGGTCATTCCACATCCCAAAATAAAGGCGGTGAAGATGTAAAGATGAGCCGGATGCGCCTCGGGAACGGCAAACACCACCCCGCGGTTGCACAGAAAAATACCTTCCGCCGGATTCAGGGCATTACGCGGCATGGGAAGGGACTCGTAAAATATGGCATACCAGAAAAACAACTGAAGCAGCACCGGAATATCCTGCATGACTTCAACGTAGGCGCCGGCCAGCCTCGAAACCAGCCAGTTACTTGAAAGACGCGCGATTCCGATGAAGGTGCCGAGAATGATGGTCAATAAAATGCCGATAAATGCTACTTTAATCGTGTTGAGCACCCCGACAACAAGGGCTTTGGCATAAGTATCGGCTGCAGAATATGGAATCAGAGGTTCGCCGATTTCAAAAGAGGATTCCTTGGATAGAAATCCGAAACCGGTGGCAATTTTTTGTTTTTCCAGGTTTGCCAGGGTATTGGAAATCAGGTACCAGGCCAACATCCCTACGATGAACAGGACCCCGATCTGCGAAGCGATGGACCGCTTTTTAGGGTCAAGCCAGAAAGGAGTTTTTTCGGAAAATCCCTGGTTCACTTGCCCCTTTCATCTCCGGATGCAGCTTGGGAGCACAAAGGTGAAAGCCTGCTTCTGTCCACACAAGCAGAAGCAGGCGTCAAAGGGTCGGATCGTAAGGCTTTATCTTAATGGAGCGGCATACATCAACCCGCCCTGTGTCCAAAGGGCGTTTAAGCCTCTTTCAAGCTTTAAAGGGGTGTTCTTTCCAACATTTCGCTCAAAAATCTCTCCGTAATTTCCCACCTGCTTGATGATGTTGTATGCCCATTTCTCATCAAGCCCAAGGGCCTTTCCATTCCCGGGAGTAACCCCAAGGAACCGTTGGATTTCGGGATCTTTGCTCCCTAACATTTCATCCACGTTCTTGGATGTGATCCCGAATTCCTCGGCTTGAATCAGAGCCATCACCGTCCAGTTCACAATATCGAACCATTGATCATCCCCATGCCGGACAACCGGAGCAAGCGGTTCCTTTGAAATAATCTCAGGCAAAAGGACATAATCATCCGGATGCGGCGCTACCGACCGATGAGAGGCCAGTTGGGACGCATCCGAGGTCAGGCAATCGCAGCGGCCCGAAAAGAAAGCTTTATTGAGTTCGGCATTCTGCTCAATAACGACCGGTTTCCATTGCATTCCGTTTTTTCTGAAAAAATCCGCTGCGTTCAATTCCGTTGTCGTTCCCGGCAGAACACAAACGGTTGCTCCGCTGAGCTGCTTGGCGCTTTTGACGCCCAGTTTCTTGGGAATAAGAAATCCCTGACCATCATAATAGTTGACATGCACGAAATTCAGCCCGTTTGTGGTCTCGCGGGTCAAGGTTTGGGTGGTATTTCTGCACAGCACATCGATCTCCTTTGACTGGAGCGCCGGGAGACGTTGAACGGCTGTGACGGCGGAATACTTGACTTTCTTGGCATCTCCGAATATGGCGATGGCAATCGCTTTGGCTGTGTCCACATCAAGCCCCTTCCATTCGCCCTTTTCATCGGGCATGCTAAACCCGAATACCCCGCCGTTGACACCGACAATGACATGTCCTCTGCTCTTGACTTCATCCAGGGTCCCGGCCATAGCCAGGCCCGCTGTCGCAAGGACCG
>MGQD01000005.1:0-204 GCA_001797695.1 Deltaproteobacteria bacterium RBG_13_49_15
TTCACCAGAGACGAACGCTCCGGCGCCGCTCACGATATGCAGGTCAAAACCAAATCCCTTGTCAAGGATATTGGCTCCGAGAAGACCGTATTCCCGGGCATGCTGAATGGCCGTCCGCAGCCTGGTCTGAGCCAAAGGATATTCGGCCCGGACGTAGAGGATCCCCATTTCCGCTTCTATGGCATAGGCGCCGATCAGCATTCC
>MGQD01000005.1:222-834 GCA_001797695.1 Deltaproteobacteria bacterium RBG_13_49_15
GTCTCCTTCCATCAAACTGCGATCCATATAAGCCCCGGGATCCCCTTCATCGCCGTTCATGATAAGATATCTTGGAGCACTTCCGGCATTTTTCGTTGCGGTCCATTTTCGTCCGGTCGGGTATCCGGCTCCTCCCCGGCCGCGCAGTCCGGATTTGACGATTTCATCGATGACGTCGGCGGGCGACAGGTGAAAGATGGTTTTGAGAAACGCCCGGTATCCGCCCGATGCGATATATTCCTCGATGCTTCCGGGGTCGATGACGCCGAGATTCCGGCTCACCAGCCTCACCTGGCGCCGGTAAAAAGGATGTTCCCGTTCCAGGATCTTTTCCGTCGGCAAATTTCCGGCGTTGATCGAGTGAATAAGCGATTCGGCGAAATTCTTATCCACGTATCCGTACAGCACTGGTGTTTTTTCTGGAAGCGAGACGGTGACTAAGGGCTCAGCGCCGCAAAAACCGGCGCATCCGCTTGAGATGAGCTCGAATTTCTTTTTATGACCCTGTTTTTTTCGTAAAAGATCAAAAACTGCGCCGGCTCCGGCCGCAAGACCGCAACTTGACATTCCGACGGCGAGCCTTGGGATTTCAGGGCGTAATCGCTGCAACCC
>MGQD01000005.1:857-2013 GCA_001797695.1 Deltaproteobacteria bacterium RBG_13_49_15
CGTTTTCGCCCTTAATCTTCAAGGCGTTTCTCCTTGGGAAGCTTTTTCTTGAGCAGTTGATCCACGGTTTTCACCCGAACCCTGCCATGGATTTCGTCGTTCACGCGAACCACGGGTGCCAGGCTGCAGCATCCGAGGCACCGGACCTTTTCAAAGCTAAAGGAAAGGTCCGAAGTGGCGTTGCCGTCGGAAATGTTCAGATCACGCTCGATCTTTCGACCGATCTGTTCGGCGCCCAGCACATGGCATGCGGTCCCCGTGCAAACCTGGAGGTGGCGCTCTCCTCTTGGCTTTAGGTTGAAAAATGAAAAAAAGGTGGCCATGCCGAACAATCGGCTCAGAGGGACCTCAAGTTCTTCGGCCAGCATGATCAGGGCTTCTTCAGAAAGATATCCGAAATGCTCTTGCAGTTCCTGCATGGCACCGGAAACGGCTCCCGGAATTTGCCGCCGGCGATGGGCGATCTCTTTTACCATTATACGGATCTCTCCTGTTGCCGGTCCCAATGTCGATCCTTTCTCTTTTTTCCCTTATTTTTCTTTCGGCAGATAGGCGCTGATGAGCGAATCCACCACCGCTCCCCGCCGGGCTTTGGAATACCGGTCTGTTTGCAGATAATGAAGGGCTTTTGTCGGGCAAGCATCGACACAGGCCGGCCGGACCCGATCCGGGCAGCGGTCGCATTTAACGGTGATCCTGGATTCGGCGCGGATTCCCATCATTCCGAAAGGACAAGCCTGCACACAGAGCTGGCATCCGATGCATTTTTTCGGGTCCTGCAAAACCACCCCTCTCTTTTCATCGCAAAATGTCGCCCCGGTCGGGCACACCTTTGCACATGGAGCGTCATCGCAATGACGGCAGAGAACCGGCACGTTGAATCTTTGAGCGGTTTCCACATAAAGCCGTTTTCTCGGTATGGGCGCTTCGGATATGGCGGCAAACAGATTTTTACTTTTGGAGTGCTCCACGGCGCAGGCGATTTCGCAGGAATGGCACCCGACACATCGATCCATCTTGATAAATATCTCTTTTATTTCTGGCATGGTTTTCTCCTTGCTCGGGTGTTAGAGTCCAAGACCGGCCCGTCTCTCATCGATGGCGGACAGGAGTTTTTGGGCTGCGGATTGCGGATCCAGGTCGACGATGAAATATC
>MGQD01000005.1:2178-13768 GCA_001797695.1 Deltaproteobacteria bacterium RBG_13_49_15
CGCATCAGGGCTCCGGCGCCGCATCCGGTGGCGATCACCAGAACGTTTTCTTTGAGGAGTTTTTTTGCCATTTCGACGAAATTATGGTCCTGCGGCACCTTGACATTGTTGCAGCCGGCAAACAGGCAAACCCCCCGGATATTGCCGGCAACGATGTTGTCGATGACCGGCTTTAGCGGGTCTTCCGAATTGAGTTTTGAAAGGGCGCCCACGATGGTTTCCACGGAAAACCCGGCCACTACCGGAGTGGTTATGGATGGAATATCGACGGATTTACCGGCCCGCCGTTTGAAATTGGCGATGGCCATCCGGATGATTTGCCGGGCGGTTTCCTGTGCGTGTTCTTCCTTAAAGGGCACATGAACGGCGCCCGGAATTTTCGCGTTTTCCATAGTGGTGATGACGGTGGTTCCCATGCATTCCGCTATCTGAGCCACTGACGGCATAATACATTGATAATCGACGACCATGGCATCCACCGCACCGGTCACAAGAGCCATTTCCTGGCTGACCGAATGCGTGCAGGCAGGAATGCCGTGCCTCATCATCACTTCGTTTCCGGTGCAGCAGATCCCGACCAGGTTGACCCCTTGAGCTCCGGCGGCTTTCGCCTCGGCCCCCATTTCCAAAGCGATTCCGACCAGGATATCCGAAAGGACAGGGTTATGGCCGTGCAGGGCCACGTTGACGAAATCGGCCTTCAGCGTCCCCAGGTTAGCGGATGTGACGACCGGCGCCGGAATTCCGAAAAGAATATCAGCCAGATCCGTCCCCATGTAGCATCCGGCCAGATCCGCCACCGCGCATCTAAGCCCGGCGAGAAGCAGGTTCACCGGATCCGCATCCACACCATAGAGCGTCCGATGCATGATATCGGAGATCTCATAATCGATCCCTTTGGGGACGATCCCCAGGTCGGAAAGGACCTTGACCCGACCCTGCGTGACCACCGAAGCAGCCCAGAGGACGGGGGTTTCCTTTTCATGAAAATCCGCCAGGGCAGCCCGCGCGACGGTTTCGGCCAGCTCCTTATCGCTGCGACCTTCGATTGTGATACCGAGCCGGGAGGCCACCTTCCGCAGTTTATCCGGTGCTTTGACCGAATATCCGGAAGCCGAGCCTTTAGCCATTTTCAGCATGGTGTGAGCCAGATGGCGGGCATGGCCGGCGTGGGCCGCAGTGCCGGCGGCAATGGCCCGATCAAGGCCTCTGGCTACCATCGTGTCGGCTCCGGCGCCGCAGATTCCGGTTTTTGGACCTTCTCCGAAGGGGTCGATCCGGCATGGCCCCTGAAGGCAGTGCCGGCAGCAAAGCCCTGTCTCCCCGAACCCGCATTGGGGCAACATGGCCTGATACCGATCCCATATAGTTTCAAGTCCCAGGGATGCCGCTTTGTCGATCATCTGCCTAACAGCAGGATCCATGCTTTTTTTTTCGGTCATTGGTGTTACCTCCTTTGCCTGTGTCAGTCGCACCGCCAATATGAAAAGTGCGGAGCGATTTGGGTGAGTAATGGCATATGAATATAATGAGCAAGCGATCGCAGCCGATTAACCTTTTCATAATCAATTACGGGGCGACTTGTCAAGAATTCCCGGCTGTTTTGCCGTTCTTTGTCAGTGCCGCACTTGATATCGAATCGCGGACGAACCGGGTAAAACGGATTTCAGTGGAATTAAGAATCCGGTTTGACCAGCGCTGGGAAAAGATCGAAATAATCGACGAGGGGATAAAGCCGCTCTTTGCTGCAGGACCCGGCCAGGGATCCAAATGAACCCGGCGTGCGCATTCGCGGTAATACCGGTTGGTAAACAGGAGCATCAGGATCATGGATGAACGGCACAGGCTGATCCGGGGAAAATTCATGGACGCTGCCATCCGGATATAAGCAGGCGCAAGAGAGAGGGCTTTTAACAGAAGCGCCCTGCGAACTTTCAGAATCCGCTTTTGAAGTGAAGGGTCGTCGATATCGGAGCGGCCGATGTCATCCTTTAACGCCGGGTGATAGGCGATCCCTCGCTTCAGATCGGTTTCGATATCTCGGGTAACATTGGCAAGCTGAATAAATTCTCCTGCCAGCATGGCATCTTCGTAGAGTTCGTACGAGATGGGGGCCCTTCCGGGATGAAAAAGGCGCATCAACCGGACCGCAAAGAGCGTCGGGAACCCCAACACGTTCCGGCAATATCGGGAAAGTTGCCGGTCATCGAAAAGGATCCCATTTTGCAAAGTGAAAATTTTCGACGACCATATCATTCCGTCCGCCATTTTTCGGATCAGATCAACGATGATGCTCTGTATCTGAAAATCGAGTTTAACAAAAACAGTGTCGACCAAGCGACAGCGGTTCACAAGAATCGTGTATACCTGTTCATGGCTGTTTTTAGCGAACTTCGTGTCGATGGGTGGGGCCGAGGGGATTGAAAGACCGGACGGTATTTCATGAAAACGGTCAACGAACGACCGTAGAACGAATTCCCGTTGAACCGGATCCGGAATGAGATCCTCATACGTATCTAGAATCCGGCAATAAAGATAAGCCACCGCCGCACTTCTGGCCATCCTTGCCGGCAGAAAAAGGATGCAGGCCGAAAAGGTTCTGGCCGCATAGGTGAGGATTTTCCAGATAAACGATTCGGGTGAACGGATCCGTTCCAGGTTCCGGATATCGGGTAGGGATCGATCCAGGATAAAATCCCGGACAATGAGATGAGGTCTCATTAAAAAAAAACTAATATCCATGATTAAACCATCCCCTTGCCGTAAAAATCGCTTTGAATCAGTGAGGGGTTTTCTGTCAAATTCATACTTTTTCGACGTTGCCGAATGCGCCGGAAAGGAGCTATTCTTCCAAAAGATTGAGGAGTTCCAAGGCGGCGGCGGTGGAAGCAACCGCTCCTTTTTCAACATCCCGGATAAGGTGAGGCAACCGGTTTCGAACAGCGGCATTGCTATAAAATCTGTCCTTGAGCCCCTCTTCCACCAAGGACCACATCCAATCCAGGGCCTGACGCCGTCGCTTTTCCTCCAACTCACCGGAGGCCGTCAGCTTTTTTCGATGCCCGATGACCATCTTCCAAATGTCGTCGATCCCGGTCATTTCGACGGCGCTGCAGATCAAGACCTGTGGAAACCAGGAGGGGGAGGAGGGGGCTAGGAGGCTCAGCGCGCTTTCATACTCTTTTTGAGCCAGCTTGGCCTTTTCGATGTTGTCTCCATCTGCTTTATTGATCGCAAGAGCATCGGCGATTTCCAAAATCCCCTTCTTGATCCCTTGAATTTCATCTCCTGCCCCGGCCAGCATTAAAACCAGAAAAAAATCGACCATTGAAGCAACGGCGATTTCAGATTGACCGACACCAACGGTTTCCACAAGGATTACATCAAATCCGGCGGCTTCGCAGATAAGCATGGTCTCCCGGGTTTTTCTGGCAACGCCGCCGAGGGTGCCGCTGGAGGGGGAAGGGCGGATAAAAGCGCGGTTGTGGATGGATAATTTTTCCATACGGGTTTTGTCCGCCATGATGCTTCCGCCGCTCCGTTTACTGCTGGGATCAACGGCAAGGACGGCTATCGAATGCCCTTTTTCCACCAGGCGCATTCCAAAGCTTTCGATGAATGTGCTCTTCCCGACCCCAGGGACGCCCGTAATTCCCAGACGAACAGCTTTACCGGTAACAGGGAGGATAAGGTCGATGATTTTTTGGGAAAGCGCCTGGTGTGCGGGAAGGGTGCTTTCGATTAGGGTGATGGCTTTAGAAAGGATCCGTCGATCTTGCGATACAACTCCGTTGACGTAATAATGGGGATCTTCGATCTTCATCTTCTTTAAGCAGTTTGAATGAAATCCATATTGTAAACGATTGGGAAGCTATATATAAACGGGCCTTCCATGTCAACCTGTCGGTCGCCTGCCGGGGTATTTTTAGCGATGCATCGCTTTGAAAAGGGATAAAACAGATGAACACTTGACCAATCGGTTAAATTCAGTAAAAATACTGTTTGATATTGGATATCAAATGATCAAATGATTTATTAAGCGTTTATTTAAACCGGCAGGCCATGAAAATAAGGAGACGACCATGGATTACAAAAAACATCTGGAAACCGCCTGGAATTTAACATTAAAATCTATCGTTCCGCTGATCCTGATGACCCTTGTCATGATCATTGTTTCGTTTTTCACCTTAGGGATTCTGGCCCCGGTGGTCATGGCGGGATATATGCAATCCCTTCTGATGCTGCTTCGGACTGGGAGAGAGCCTAAAATACAGGATCTTTTTTCGCAGATGCGCCTTTTTCTTCCTTTGCTTCTTTTCGGGATCATCTGTTTTATTGCGATTTTGATCGGTTTTATCCTCTTGGTCCTTCCCGGGATCCTCATTATTGCAGCCATTTTGTTCTTCTGCTTTTACATGATACCCCTGATGACGGATAAGGGGATGGGTTTGATGGATGCCATTAAGGAAAGCTATGCCATGGCCATGGCGGGAAACAAGGCGGAACATGTGGTTGCCGTCATCATCTTCGTCGGGATTACGGCTATCGGCGGGTCGATCTTTATCGGCTCTCTCTTCACCCAGCCGCTCGCCACCCTCTTCTTTTTATGCATTTACGAAGAGAAGGCGGGGAAACGCGGTTAGCATCAAATGAGGCTTCATGATGGATGGGGAAGTGAAGGATAAAATTCTTGTCGAAGTGGTTTACAAGGCCGATTACTGCCTGCCGTGCTATTTCATGGATGAGGCGGTCAGGGAGGTTCTTCCAAAATACGCCGAGCAGATTGAATATCGGAGAATTGAGTTTTTGAAAAAAGAGGGGAAAAAGCGGTTTTTGGAGCTTTCCTGCTCGCTTTTCGGGGATGATGTCTACCGGAATTGCCGGTTGGCGCCGGTCCCCTCGCTTTTCATCGAAGGCGAGTTGGTTTCCGAAACCATACCCCCCCGGTTTGAACTGGAAGAGGCGATCGAAGAAGCGCTTTCGAATCGTCGGATTCGATAAAAAGGAGCATGTCGATGGAAGAAAAAACGAAAAAAGGAATTTGCCTCGAAGTGCTGTCCGAAGGAAAACACTGAATTCCCTGTGAGTATATGGCCCGTGTGGTTGAATCTGTGATTCCGGATTTCGGCAGCGAGCTTTTGGTAAAAAAGATTGTAACAAAAGAGATGGCGGGCGCACTGCGATATGGCGAGCTCTCGAAACGGCTCGGTCGCCCGGCGCCTGTCCCTTCCATTTTCATCGATGAAAAATTGATTTTTGAAATCACGCCCGGCAGGGAAGAGTTAATCGAATGCCTGAACCGATACCTCGGCCAGGGGAGAGGATAAGAAACTGATTGAAAGTATGGGTCATCGGTTGCGGGAAGTTCGGAAGCAGGACGGTTTCAGGCCTTGTCGGTCAACATCCGGACATATCCATCACGGTTGTTGATTCGGATCCTGATAGGCTTCGCCCGTGGGAAGAAAAAGCCGAAACGATTCAGTGTGACGGCGTTGAATTTGTTGCCCGCCATTTGAAGGAGGATAGCCGGGTCGACTGGATCATCCCGGCAATCCCGGTTCACCTGACTTATGAATGGCTGATGCGGACTTCAACGGATGTGCATTTGGAACCGGCCGTTTTACCCAAGGGGGTTGCTGTGCATCTCCCCAATCCAATATGGGGAAAAAACGGAGAGCTGTATGCCAGTCATGCTGATTTTCTATGCCCTGAAGACTGCCCCGAACCGCCCCTCCGGTGTACGGTTACAGGAAAGGAACGGATCGGAGATATGTATGCGATTTTTGAAATGCTTTTGTTCCCGAATTTCAATACCGTAATTATCCGAAGCCATCAGATGTTCCCAGGCGCCGGCGGATACCAGCCGAGGGCTCTTTTCCAGGTCCGAGACGCCATCCACAGGATGGCCGGGAACGCGCTGGTTGGGACCGCATGCCGATGTCATGGAGTCCTCCATGGAGTTTCAATCAGGTGAAACCGATCCCGCCTCTTCCTTGAGTTACCCCTGAGGAGCAAAATGAAAAACGCATTAATTACTCTAATCCGGATCATTCCATTTATCGTTTTGGCGTTTTATCATGCACCATCCTGCATTGCCGGAGAAAATCCGGCCGGCAGAACTCTTTCAGTTTTTGTAAGCATTCCCCCTCAGCAGTATTTTGTTGAAAAGATAGGAGGGGCGCATGTTCGCGTTTCGTCAATGGTATCGCCCGGGGCCAATCCCCATACGTACGAACCAAAGCCGAAACAGATGTCGGCATTGTCAAAAGCGACCGTCTATTTTGCCGCCGGAGTCCCTTTTGAAACCGTTTGGCTGAAAAAATTCGCTTCGGTAAACCCGAAGATGCACATCATTCATACCGATGCCGGAATTGAAAAGATCCCCATGGAGAGCCATCATCACGATGGAGAAAATCCCAGTTTGAGCCACCGGCAGGGAAAAGAGGATCATGATGAGATCCTTCATGGTAAAGACGGCAAACAAGAGATGGATCCTCATACGTGGCTTGCACCGCCTCTGGCCAAGATCCATATCCGGAATATTTTACATGGACTTATTGAAGCGGATCCCCTGAAAAAAGCCGATTTTGAGATCAATCATCAATCGCTTCTCAAAGAGATCGAAGAGGTGGATGCCGAGTTGCGGGATCTCTTTTCGGGCAGCGGAAAAAATGCTAAATTCATGGTATTTCACCCGGCATGGGGATATTTTGCAAAAACCTATGGTTTGACCCAGATCTCCGTGGAGATGGAAGGAAAGGAGCCGAAACCGGGGGATCTGAAGCGGTTGATCCGGCATGCAAAAGAAGAGCGGATTAAAGTCATTTTCGTTCAAAGGCAGTTTTCCACCAAAAGCGCTGAGGTCATTGCGCATAACATCGGCGGAACCATTTCCGTGACCGATCCAATGGCTTTCGAGTGGTCCGAGAACCTGCGTGAAACAGCGAAAAAATTCAGGGAGGCGCTGCGGTAAGTCATATGAATGAGCCTGTTGTTCGGATCCGGGACCTCTGGTTTTCCTACGGCGGCCATCCTGTGCTCCGGGAAGTGAATTTGGATATCGGCCATAAGGAATTTCTGGCCATCATCGGCCCTAACGGAGGAGGAAAGACAACGCTGTTGAAGTTGATGCTTGGGCTTTTCAAGCCGGAGAAGGGTGCGATACGCATTTTCGGGAAAGACCCCGGGGAGGCGGCTCATCGCATCGGTTATGTTCCGCAAAATGTCCATGTCAACAAAACCTTCCCCATATCCATTATGGATGTCGTGCTCATGGGACGTTTAAGAAGCAAAGGCGGGCGATCCCATCCCGGTAAAACGGATCGGATCGAAGCCGGACGTTTTATGGAGCAATTGGGGGTATGGGAGTTGCACAATCGGCGGGTGAGAGATCTTTCAGCAGGGCAACTCCAGCGCGTTTTTATTGCCAGGGCCCTGGCTACGGAACCGGAAATGCTTTTTTTGGACGAGCCGGCCGCCAGCGTGGATGCCCAGGGTCAGACCGAGCTGTACGATTTGTTGAAAAAGCTCAATGAACAGATGACCATTGTGATTGTCACCCATGATTTGATTTTTCTTTCCAGCCATATCCAGTCGATTGCCTGCGTCAACGAGCGGCTCTACTACCATGACGAACCGGAAATCACTCCGGAGATGGTGGAGGTATGCCAATGTCCGGTTGACCTGATCGCTCACGGACTTCCTCACCGGGTATTGCGACCCCATAAGGATGATGCGGATGATCGAAGCGCTTCAGCTTGAATTTCTACGGAATGCGATATTCGCCGGTCTTTTGGCAAGCCTGTTGTGCGGCGTCATCGGAACGTTTGTCGTAGTCAACCGGCTTGTTTTTCTTTCCGGTGGAATCGCCCATTCCGCCTACGGTGGAATCGGACTGGCCTTGTTTCTGGGCGTGCCGTACCTGATCGGCACCATGGGATTTACCCTGGGCGCCGCACTCATTTTAGCGGTGATCACCATGAAAGCCAAACACCGATCGGATACGATCATCGGCGTAATCTGGGCGGTGGGGATGGCTTTGGGCATTATTTTCATTGATTTAACGCCTGGATACAACGTGGATTTGATGAGTTATCTCTTCGGCTCCATCCTTACCGTCTCACGCTCGGATCTTTATCAGATGTCGGTTATCAGCGCCGTGGTGCTGTTTGCGGTGAACTATTTTTATTATGATCTTCTGGCCATGTCGTATGATGAGGAATTTGCAAACCTGAGGGGCGTCCCTGTCGGGCTCCTTTACCCTCTTCTCCTGTGCCTGGTAGCTCTTTCCATCGTTTTAATCATTCGGGTGGTGGGTCTGATTCTGGTGATGGCCCTTTTCACGATCCCCCCGTTCATCGCAGAGAAATATTCCGGCTCGCTTCGAACCATGATGCTCATTTCGGTTTTACTGGGCGCATTATTTTCCCTATCCGGATTGTATTTTTCGTATGTGTTCAATCTCACGTCAGGGGCGTCCATCATCATGGTGGCCGCTGCGGGTTTTTTTATCTCGACGGCTGTGGATCATTTGTTCCGGAAGCGGATAAACTGATGCTCCGGCGTATGATTTTACTTTTAACGCTTTTACTTTTTTCATGTATGCCGGCAAAGACGATTCAATCAGATGGAAGCAAATCGTATAATCCCCTTTCCGCTCTGATTGCGATCCATGAAGGGCCTCTTGACCATCTCAATGCCGTGCGGAGGGGTGAATGCCCCATGCATCCCTCATGCTCCGCATATGGTAAGGCGGCCTATGAAAAACACGGATTTTTTATCGGATGGGTCATGACCATGGATCGTTTGATCCGGTGCGGTCGCGATGAGCTCAAGCATTCTCCATCTGTGTTAATCGATGGCCGATGGAAATGCAATGATCCGGTTGAAGGAAATGATTTCTGGTGGAATAAACGATAGGATACGGATCGTTTCAGAAAGCGATAAGCCTATGCGGGGCACGGGAAACTTGTCTGCCGCCGGCCCTTGATCGTTACATCAATTTTTCTGATGCTTGTATTGGTTAAAGCAGGCATTCAGGCACGCCTTACAATCCACGCTATCGAGGTTGTCTGTTGCGCAATAATTCATGAAGGATTGAACCCAATCTTCTCCGGTTCGGGGGCAGTTATCGATAAATTGAATAAACTTCAACAGCTTATTCACTGAGATCTTGTCCATGGTATGTTCCATCCGACAAGCGGTTTCATCGGCCTTTTCAGCATCGATCTGGAGCACACGGAGAAGAAAATCCTTCAGCACATCATGCTTTCGGGCGATTTCCCGGGCGATTTTAGCTCCTTTATGAGTCAGTGTGACAAAGCTGTAAGGTTCGTAGTTGATGAACCCTTTTTCGACAAGGTTTCTGAGAGCGCCAGTAACCGTTGCGGACTGAACCCGCATCTTTTCGGCGATATCTTTCGCCCTGGCGACCTTGTTCGCCTTCTCCAGGTCCCAGATGACCTCCAGATAATCCTCAAGACTTTCCGAAAGTTCAGTATTTTTTGCTGTCACATTGCCTCCCTGCCGATTGGTGATTACCATTATTCTATGAAAACGTGTTTAAGTCAAGCCTCAATTTGATATAATAATAAAAAAATATTGTTGACTTTAAAAAAAGTTAGGAGTACCTAACTTAAATGGAAAAAGAACGTTTGCCGGGAAACCGGCGAGAATAAGACAAAAAGGGGATCTGACACCAACATGCGTCGAATTCCGATGAGACAGATGAAGGATAACGAATCCGGAACCATCGCCGCCATTAAGGTAAACGGCGAATTAGGGCGCCGGATCCGGGACATGGGCCTTGTCCCTGGAACCCCCGTAAAAATCCAGGGAAGGGCGCCGCTATATGATCCCGTTGCCGTTCGGGTGATGGGATTTACACTCACCCTTAGAAACAACGAAGCGGATTATATCGAAATCAACGTCGAATGAAACCGGAACCCACCATCGCCCTTGCCGGGAACCCCAATTCCGGGAAGACCACCCTGTTTAATTCCCTAACCGGCGCCCATCAGCATGTCGGAAACTATCCGGGGGTCACGGTCGAAAAAAAAGAGGGAGTTTACATTCTGAACGGTTCTCGGATCCGTATTGTCGATCTTCCCGGAACCTATTCCCTGACCGCTTACTCACTGGAAGAGGTTGTTGCACGAGACTTCCTGGTGAACGAAAAACCCGGACTCGTTATCGACATCGTCGATGCATCCAATCTTGAGCGAAATCTCTATCTGACGGTTCAGTTCATGGAGATGGGGATTCCGCTGTTGATCGCTCTCAATATGATGGACATGGCCGAAAGCAGGGGGGTGATCATAGATGTGGAGAAGCTCTCCAGGCTTCTCGGTGTCCCGGTAGCTCCAACCGTTGCGCGGATCGGGAAGGGGAAGGAAGACTTGATGGAGACCGCGTGGCGGGTGGTGAACCAGGAAAAAAAAGAAAAACTTCTCCATATCTCCTACGGCGACGATCTGGATCGGGTTATTTTGGAAATGGAAAAGGAGATCCGGGCTAACGGATTTTTAACCAAAACCTATCCCATAAGATGGGTGGCTCTTAAATACTTGGAAGGGGATGAGCAAATCCTCATCAAAGGAAAAGAGACGGACCCGTCAATATCGAAAAAGCTCCAAATGATGGTTCAAAAAGTATCGGATCATCTTCTGGCCACGACGGGCAACTCTCCGGAGGCACTGATTGCAGACCATCGGTACGGATATATCCATTCCATTCTCAAACAAGGCGTGGTGATCCGTAAATACGACCTGCACCGGTTATATCATTCGGATAAGATCGATAAGGTTGTGACCCACCGGTTTTTGGGGCCCATCATTTTATTTCTTGTGATATTCGGTCTTTATCATTTTACATTCACTTACAGTAAGGTTCCGGTCGGCTGGTTCGAGGCTTTTTTCGGATGGCTTGGCAGGCTGGCATCTATCTGGCTTCCGGATGGTCATTTCAAATCTCTTATCATATCCGGCGTCATCGACGGTGTCGGCGGGGTTCTCGGATTTGTTCCTCTGATCATGATGATGTTTTTCGGCATTTCCGTGCTTGAAGATTCCGGGTATCTTGCCCGTATGGCTTTTATGCTGGATCGGGTGTTCAGCTTTTTCGGACTTCATGGAAGCTCGGTCATGGCGTATATCATTTCAGGTGGAATCGCCGGCGGATGCGCCGTACCCGGCGTCATGGCAACACGGACGCTCAGGTCCAGGCGCGAGCGTCTGGCGACGCTCTTGACTGCGCCGTTTATGAATTGCGGCGCCAAGCTTCCTGTATTTGCATTGCTTATCGCCGCATTCTTCAAAGAGAGTGAAGCGCTCCTCATGTTTTCAATTACCCTGATCTCCTGGGGCGGCGCCCTTTTGGTTGCAAAATTCTTGCGCCTGACGATCATCAGGGGAGATCCCACCCCCTTTGTCATGGAGCTTCCTCCCTATCGGTTCCCCATGTTTAAAGGGCTTCTGATTCACACCTGCGAACGGACGTGGCAGTATATGCGGAAAGCAGGGACGGTGATTCTTGGAATATCCATTATTCTGTGGGCCATGATGACCTTTCCATCATCGCCGGATCCAGGTCA
>MGQD01000006.1:0-153 GCA_001797695.1 Deltaproteobacteria bacterium RBG_13_49_15
AGTGCCGGCAGGATTCGAACGGTTTTATTGGATCCTGTTCGTCCCTCCCTCCATGCATCGTATCCACCATTCCGTCGTTATCAGAGAGCGCAATAGCAACTATGGAACCATTTTTTCTATATGGGATCGCCTCCTGGAAACAATGACGTCTAA
>MGQD01000006.1:164-7059 GCA_001797695.1 Deltaproteobacteria bacterium RBG_13_49_15
GAAGAATAAAAATCGGTATGGGAGCCTACTCCAAGCTTTCAAACCTTCGCTTTCACCATCTTCTGATAATGCCCTTTACCAGGACGGTCAAATAATTTCTACGGTATGAAGCACAGGTGTGCCGGGATTGGATAAAAATCACGTTTCCTGAGATTTACCGACTTTAGCGGTTGCCGGCCATGGCCGCTTTCTAAAAAGTGTTTTCCCCCATTGAAAAAATGGATAAAAACCGCTATTAAATTATTTTCGAAAAATAGAAGAGACGTAATCATCATTTATCAAGGTTCTTACTGCCTGTAGCTTATGAGCTTTCAATATTCGAACATTGCCGCCTTCTCTTTTTTTACCGCAGCCATGTCCCTTTTCATTGCATCGACGATATGGAGGCGTCGGCGAATTCCCGGTGGCACGGCCGCAGCATTGATGATGTTCGCCATTTCGGAGTGGACATTGGCTCGCGGGTTTGAAGCCGCTTCAACGGTCATATCGGATAAAATCTTTTGGGCAAAAATCGAATACTTCGGAATCACCGTCGTTCCGGCGATCTGGTTGATTTTTGTTCACCAATATACAAATGCAAAAGGATGGATTACTTCCCGCACTATTCCTCTTTTCTTCATCATGCCGATCCTTACGATTCTGATGGTTTTGACAAATGAGTTTCACGGAATGATCTGGAGCGAAATCACCCCTATGCCGGGCAAGGAGGCCGAGATCCTGCATTATAAACATGCCCTCTGGTTTTGGATTCATGCGGCATATAATTACATATTGCTGGCCTGGGGGACCATTCATCTGGCGACCTCAGGCATAAGCAATTTCAAAATATACAAACTTCAATCCATAAGCATCCTGGTTGCCGCGATTATTCCGTGGATTGGAAACGCTCTTTACTTAATAGGATACAGCTTGTTAGATGGCATGGATATGACACCCTTTGCCCTGACACTTACCGGCCTGATCATCGGCTGGAGCATGTTTCGGCACAAACTGTTCCTGATCGTTCCATTTGCACGCGACAAGCTTATTGAGATTATTGCCGATGGCGTTGTGGTAGTGGATTCTCAAAACCGGATTGTGGATGTCAATCCGTCAGCCAGACGCATATTAAAAAATCGATTTGAACTCGATGTCGGCAAAAAGATCGATGATTCCCTGATATCCGATACCCATCCTTCATTATCCCTATTTGATGAAATGGAAATCAACAAGGAGATTCAGATTACGGATAAAGCCGGATCGAAATATTTGAACGTAACCGTTACCTTCCTAAAAGACCGGAAAGGGGAAGACTCCGGAAAACTGATCATTTTCAGAGACGTTACCAAAAGCAAGCACTCAGAGGATGCCCTTCGGGAAAGCGAAGAACGGTTCAGAAAGCTTTCAGATGCGGCTGAAGAAGGGATCGCCATCCACGATAAGGGTATTATCATCGACGTCAATAATGCACTCGCAAGGATGTTCAGATATGAACCCGGCGAACTCATCGGCAAATATGCAGAGAAACTGGCTACTCCTGAGACCTGGCAGAAAATATTGGATCGGATTGCCGCCGGGTATGACAAGCCGTATCAAGGCGTCGGCGTCAGAAAAGACGGGAGCAAAATCATCTGCCAAATGGCCGGAAAACCCTTTCCGTATCAGGGAAGATCCCTGCGCATAGCCACGTTCAGAGACATTACGGACATTAAAAGCGCCGAGGAGGCCCTTAAGAAGAGCGAAAAGCGATACCGCGAGCTTTTTGACAATATCTCGGATTTTATCTACACCCACGATCTGGAAGGACGGATCCTTTCCGTAAATCGATCCGTGTCGCAAAACCTCGGTTATCCATTAAAGGACCTTATCGGACACTCCATCTGCGATTTAATGCAATCCGAATACCGCGAGGCCTTTGAAAAAGAATATCTCCTGCAAATTAAAGAACAAGAATATTTTAACGGGGTAGCCATATTTCTAGATCAAGATGGAAAAAAGCATTATATCGAGCACCGGAATAAGCTTGTTTCAGGAGAAGACGGTGAGATCTATGTGAGCGGTTCCGGACGCGATATCACCGACCGTGTCATGGCCAACAAACAGGTGAAAGAACTTCAGAGCCAGGTTCTGCAGTCTAAAAAAATGGAAGCGATCGGCACATTGGCCGGCGGCGTCGCCCATGATTTCAACAACCTGCTCATGGGGATTTATGGACGAGCGTCGTTAATGATGATCGGAATTGATCCTTCTCACCCCCATTTTGAACATTTAAAGGGAATCGAAGAATATGTGAAAAGCGCTTCCAATCTGACCAAACAACTCCTCGGATTTGCAAGGGGAGGTAAATATGAGACAACGCCGACCGATATCAACGATCTTCTGATAAAAAGCTCGGAGATGTTCGGCCGCACCCGAAAAGAGATTGCCATTCACCGGAAATTTCAAGACGGTATTTGGACCGTCGACGTGGACCGGGGGCAAGTGGAACAGATGCTCATCAATCTTTATTTAAATGCATGGCAGGCAATGCCGACAGGCGGCGATTTATATATTGAATCGGAGAACCTGTTCGCAGGTGAAAATAAGGACGATCGATACCCGGTTCGACCCGGAAGATACGTGAGAATATCGGTCAGAGATACCGGCGCCGGGATGGATAAAGCCACTCAAGAACGGATTTTCGACCCGTTCTTCACAACCAAGGAGATGGGGCGCGGCACAGGATTGGGATTGGCATCCGCTTACGGCATTGTCAAAAACCATAACGGAATAATTGAGGTCATCAGCGCACCTGGAAAAGGAGCTGCATTTAATATTTATTTGCCCGCTACAAGTAAAAAAATCGTATCGGAAAAACGTGTTGAAAACGATATTTTTAAAGGAAATGAGACCATCCTCCTCATTGATGACGAAGAGATGATCCTTGAAGTTGGAGCGCAGTTGCTGGAGAAGATTGGATACCGGGTGTTTAAAGTCAACAGCGGGGCAAAAGCACTGGCTCTTTATCAGGCAAAAAGAAAGCAAATCGACTTGGTGATTTTGGATTTGATCATGCCGGAAATGAGCGGCGGAGAGACATTCGACGGCTTAAAGAAGATCGATCCGGAAGCAAAGGTCCTGCTCTCGAGCGGTTACAGCATTGATGGTTTGGCGCAATCCATTCTGGATCGAGGCTGCAACGGATTTATTCAAAAACCGTTCAGTATCACCGCGCTTTCAAAAAAAATAAGGGTGTTATTGGACTCCCCGACCTCCTCATGATGCACAATGCTAAATCCTGTTCCATTTGGCGCCTTTTTTATAGACCCTCCATGATACGCTCAGATTTCGCAATCTCCTTCCGGTGAGATCCTCGTCGACTTTCATTTCAAATTATCAGGTGAACGCATCTTGAATGCCTAAACCGGTATTATGTTCAAAGCGGGTTTTTAAAAAGAAAACTCTTAAATCTTCATGAAAGGGTCAGCAATCCTTCTAACTCAGCCAAGCGTCCATCGAACTCGGTTTGCAAGGCTTCTTTCCGTGGATATAATTGCTCCAGCTCAAGAAACCGTTTTTCGATAGAGGACCGGGATTGATGAATTTGCCTGGAAAGCTCGGCGATCCGGGTTCCTTCCTGCTCCCTGGCAGCAATGGCGATAGACTCGCTCATTTCGGTTAATCGCTCCTCTTCGGCCTCAATCTCAGCTTCCGCTTCAGCAATCGATTGTTCAATTGGTTTAAGGAGGCGCACCCTTTCACCGAGAACCTCCGAACGCTGCCGGCGCAACGCTTTTTTATTGCGTTTCGTCCCTCCATTTATCGTTTCTTCGCAAAGTTGTGAAGCAGGCTTATCCAAATTCTCGTCGCGCCACCCTCCTTTATTCAGAAAATCCTGATACGTACCGTCAAATACGGAAACCCGGTCTTCTTGAAAGACAATCAAACGCTGTGCCAGTGCGTGCAAAAACATCTCATTATGGGTAACCATAATTACCGTCCCCTCGAAATCATCGATAGCCGCCAGCAGGGCATCGCATGATTCCATGTCGAGATGGTTCCCCGGTTCGTCCAAAAGCAACAGGTTGACCGGCGTTGCGATGATTTTCCCGAGAATAACCCTGGCTTTCTCGCCTCCGGATAGAACGGATATTTTTTTTAACGCTTCATCGCCTTCGAACAACATGGCGCCGCTGATATTCCGGGCCTGCTGGTAATCCATGTCGGGGTGGCTGCATTGTATCTCCTGGACAACCGTATGGTTGTTGTTGAGAATTTCAACATTGGTCTGCTCATAAAATCCATTGGATATATCCGGATGATAGCTGATTTCTCCTTTTATGGGCTTCAATCGGCCGGCCAACAGCCTGAGTAAAGTCGTTTTTCCCTTGCCGTTTGGTCCAACCACACACAAACGCTCGCCTGCATTGAGTGAGAATTCCAGATTTTGAAAAAGAGGCTTCTCCTTGGAGTAGGCGAAAAAAAGACCATGAACGCCAAGCACATGTTTTCCCCGAAACGGCTTGGTGCGAAAACTGAATTCCAGGTCGCGCATCTTTTCCAACCGGTTTTTTTTCTCCAACTTGGCCAGAGTTTTGACGCGGCTCTGAACCAGTCCGGCAAGACGCGCCTTTGCCCGAAAACGGGTAATGAATTGCTCGATTTCCCTGGAACGACGTTCCTCATTTTGCCGGGTCTTTTCGAAGACTTCTTCGTCCTGGGCGATCTGGGCATAATATTTTTCAGTGATTCCGGCAATCTTCCGTATTTTATTACGATGGATCCCCATGGTGTGGGTTACAATCTTGTCCATGAAACTGCGATCATGAGTAATGAGCAATAATTCATGGCGCCAATTGAGCAAAAATCGCTCTATCCATCGGATCGAGGTGATATCTAAAAAATTGGTGGGTTCATCCAACAGCAACAGATCCGGTTCTGAAATCAGAACCTTCGCCAGGTTGAGACGCACCTGAAATCCACCGGAAAGCTCATTGGGGCGCCGATCAAGATCAAGACTACTAAATCCCAACCCGGCTAAAATTTTTTCCACTTTCCAATGGTGATCCTTTTCGGTGGGAGGCAAATCCCGCATCCCTTCGGCAAGAACCGTATTTTCATGAAAAAGAAACTGCTGCCGAACGTGCCCGACCCGGTAATTTTTTGGGGTGGAAAATGTCCCGGAATCGTATTCTTCCTCTCCGATGATGATTCGAAAGAGCGTGGTTTTGCCATGGCCGTTTCGCCCTACGAGGCCTATCCTCTCTTTAGGATTAATTTTAACGCTGACCCGGTCAAAGAGGACCCGGTCGCCGTAGCTTTTGGTTAAGTTCTCGAGTGCGATCATCTCATCTGTTCACATTGATCACTGCCGGGAAAAATGTCACGGCCTTTGCGGCCGGAACATCTATCCGGAGAGCATTATCGATGGCTCTATCTCCAAATTCCTTCAGCGGATTAAGAATGAAACTTAAGGCATTTATGAAAAGAAGTCAATGAGTCGGGAGACACCGTTCAAGGGTTATGCCAAACATACTCCCCCCTGAATTCAAGCAATCTTCCCGTGTTCTACAATGCGGGCAGGTTGATATTCTTCCGGAGCAAACATCGTACTTGTCTGGAAGATATGTGCATCGCCTGGAGTCCATCAATATATCAAAACCAAAACGCTGCGAATAGACTTTCACACGGAACAAATCCAGCCCTTTGCCTCCGGCATTGAAATCATACGGTTTTTTCGACGAATAAAGATCTGTTTCCTGGGTGTGAAAAAGTCCTTCAAATATGTATTTTTGATTCTCCGCCGTAATTCCGGCGCCAAAATCGTGAATCTTCAATATGCACTTTTGGCTATTTCCTTCCAGACTAATCCGGATCAGCCCTTCATCCGGCGTATTTTCAATGGCATTTTTTAACAGCGCTATAAAAACATCTTCAATCACCTTCGGATTTATCCGAATATAAAGCCCCGGGGCTCCATTAAAATCAAAGACAAGCTCCCGATGGCCGGCCTGCCGCTTCACGGATTTAAGAGCCTGTTCCGTCATTAAAAAAAGATCAAATGGCGTTTGAACATCCGGGGAGGATTCCCCAAACCTCTTCGGGCTGACGGTCTCTTCCACCTCCTGATAGGACTGAATGATTTTTTCGGTCGCTCCCTGAATGTTCAAAAGGCGCTTCAGGTGGCTATCAAGCCGTTCGAAAATTTTCCCATCCTTCCGGGTCGCCGAGTTTTTCTCTCCTTCTCGCTTCAAAAGCTCTAAATTCAGGGAAATGATGGAAAGCGGTGTTTTAAGCTCATGAGAAAGAAGATCTAAGGCCTTCCCTTTCGCTTTGTTCAGAAGTTCGAGCTCTTTTTTCGATACCTCAAGCGCACTCACATACGACTCCTGGAGCCTGGCGTTCTCGATCGCCACAGCGCCCTGGTTTGCAAGAGTATTCAGCAATTGAATATCCTGCCTCCGGTAGAATTTTCCTGATTTTTTTTCACCAAGCGCCATCAATCCGATCAGCTTCTCCTCGTAGATGAGGGGAATGATGAGGGATGCCTCGAGTTGATTAAAAATTTGCCGGCATGCTACCTTATGATCGGCAAAAGAAGGATCTTCCTCAATATCATAACGGGTGACCTCTCTGGTTCTTTTGGAGATAATCCGGATGAAAGGTTCATTTGCCGAAAACCAAAGTTTTTTTCCGTTATCATCTAATACGCTTTCATACATCACGCCTTTTTGATTGTGCAGCAGGATATGGCCTTTTTGGATAAAAAGAACATGCCTGGCAAGTTCCATCATGCGGTGAACGATTTGATTAATGGTCATCGGCGATCGCATGACCGTGCTGATTCTAACCACGGTTTCCTCGTAGTCATACTCCGAACGATAAAACACCTTGTCGATAAACCGACGCACCCGATCTCGAAAAAGGTTGAATATGA
>MGQD01000006.1:7087-7351 GCA_001797695.1 Deltaproteobacteria bacterium RBG_13_49_15
CAATCCCGGAGATCCGGGGTATTTCTCTTTGCCGAGAATCATTCCCGGCATAAACAGAAATAGCGTATAAACCAACGCAATGCCGATCGTTACCAGAACGTATCCGAAGGTCCTTCGGATGGCCGCATCGATATCAAACAAGTTATGCTTGACGATCGCATAGCCGATGCATGATGGGAAGAAGATCAGAAAAGGAAGGTAATAATTGAACCCGGGGACAATATGGACAGTTGAAAACGCATAAAGCGAGGTATCCATAATCGG
>MGQD01000006.1:7383-11196 GCA_001797695.1 Deltaproteobacteria bacterium RBG_13_49_15
TAATTTTGGATCTTGCCCTCACGATCTCTGATTCCGTTCGAATCCACAACTGAAAGCAGGAAATAATAAATAAAATCAAAGACAAAACAAAATACGTGATCAGAATTAAATACCACTTTTTAGGAACGGCAAGCATTTCGGCCACAACGGATCTAATGCCGATAAATAAAAAAGTCGAAGCGATATAGGGTAGAAATTGAGAAATGGGATAGCGTTCCGTCAGCTTCCGTTTTTTTGGAAAACTCAATGATAGATGGATTATGGCCGCCGGTGAAAAAGAATAAAGAAAAATGTGAACGGTTCCGAGCCAGGAGGGTTTCAGTGCGCCTCCCTTAAACAAAAATGTGAGCAGCAATCCCAAACAGGTCCCAAAAATATAATACACCCAGCTTGCATGATAATGGGGCTTCATTAGAAAGACCAGCACGCCGGTAAGAACGTAGCAGATACCGACGAAATAAGGCAGCCCGCTTTTAATGAATGAATTTTTCAGCCCAAGCGGCGTGTTGACAACGACGACTTCGAATCGATCTCCCTCTCTTTCAATGATATAGTTGTTTTTTGCTCCGATCTCATAATTAATTGCGTCCCGCCTCTCACTTATCGTAGTAAACGGCTTTTCATTGATTTTTAATACTTTATCTCCTACCTGAAGACCCAGCCAAAGGCCATGGTCGTACACTCCGCCGATGATATCGATTCTGCTTCCAGAGCGATAGAAAAAGCCATAATCAGGTTCTTCGGCCCACCGGATAATATTCGACAGGTAAAGAGATGAAACCAAAAGAATAAAAATTGCGATGGCGCCAAACCCAGCCCAGGAGAAGCGGTTATTCGATCGAAACATCGATGGTCCTTTTTGATGTCATGCTTCTGTTTCGATATGTAGCAGCAATAAGAATAAAACAAATGGAAACAATAAGAGAGATAAATATTAACAAATCTCCATACCGGGTGTAAAGTGAACCGGTATGATGGGGGATAATTTTTCCAGTTAACACCCCTCGGGTAAATATATCCTCTCCTTTGATATCTTTCAATCGCGACACGATCCGCCCGAATGGATCAATGATGCATGATATACCGGTATTGGCGCAACGGATGACATATGTTTTGTTTTCCACGGCTCGAAACACACTGATGGCTGCAAGCTGATACGGAGCGGCTGTTTTTCCGAAACGGGCCTCATTGGTGATGTTGATAATGAATTGGGATCCTCTCCGGGCAAACTGTCTCACCAAGTCCGGAAAAATATTCTCCCAACAAATCGTCACACCGAATCGATAGGGGTAAAAATGGAAAATCGTATATTCAGTTCCCTGAACATATTCGTTCAAGCTCGAGACACGGATCAGTTCCCATGGCAGGGTGTTCTTATAAGGAAGATATTCACCGAACGGAAACAGGCGGATTTTGTCGTATTGCTGCATCTTTTCATATTCCTCTCCTGGCATCACAAAGAAGGCGGAATTAACCAGTTTCGGCATTTCGGTCAGGTTTTTTACATATTTTTGATGCTGGGCGCTTCCCAGTAAATGCGGGATTCCTGTTTTATTGACGATTTTGCCGACCTTTTCAAATATTTCGGGATTTACCGTGATTGAACCCGGCGTTGCCGTCTCCGGCCATACGATAAGATCCGGTTGATTCATCGATGCCCGGGTCGAAAGATCAGAATAGATCTTCATGATCTCATCTGAATAGGCGGAATCCCATTTTTTTTTCTGTTCAATATTTCCTTGAACCAAAGAGACCTGAAAAGGGGCGCCGGTCATCGGGGCAGTGATGATCCGGTATCCATATATTAAAGAGGTCAGGATACACAATGCCGCCGACCCAAATAGAACGTAATCGGTTTTCGTGAATCGATGCAACCGGCTGCAATGAACCTTCCGGCTGAATAAAACCGGCGCCCGATGAATCGCTTGTGCGAGTGCGGCATTTACCAGAACGATAAGAAAACTAACAATATACGTTCCGAACAGCGAAGCGATCTGGATCACGTGCGGGAATTGATATTGGGTGTGGCCGAGAAATCCCCACGGAAGAGCGAGAAAGAAAAAATTCCCGCGGAGATATTCGAGCACAATCCACAGAAAAGGAGCGGCCAAAAGGGCTGCAGATCGCCCCAAGCGTTTTGAAATATATCCAAATCCCAGACCAAAACAACCGAAATAGGATCCCAGGTAAAAAGCTAGAATTGCATGATGGTATATGCGATAATATGAAACGGTTAGAATCCAGTTAAAGATTCCCAGAAAAAAGAAAATGCCGCATAAAAAACAAAAGCAGAAGCTTCTCCTTGCACCCTGCCCCGAGAGGACATGCAGCAAGGGAATAAGCGCCGCCCATGCCAAAATTCCGATATCCCAATCCGGAAACGACAGCACCAATAAAACGGATGAAAGAAGACAAAGCCCGACATGTTTTATAAGGATCAATTATTTCCTCATATCCCCTCTTTCATCAATCCATCGACGATCTGCAGCTTTCATCATGAATCCAGGAGAATGCGGTTTTTAATCCATCAATGGATCGCTTTTAGAAGATTTTATAGCCGATTCTACTTTCTCAGCATGGGAACGACACGGATCTTAAAGGATCCGTATATCGCCTGTAATTGTTCATTTTCACAATCGCTTTGCTTTAAAATTTTTATCTCCGTTAGGATTGGAAACCCTTCCAGATTGAACTTTTTCTGGATTTCGACATTGCAAGGTCGGGGCCAATACTTTTCAAACAAATCCTGCTCCGAATAGTCGCATAAGGATTTTTGCTCCTTGATCTCTTTTTCAAAAGTATGCAAATAGACGATCTCCTGTTCATTTCCTTTCAACTGGGGAATGGCCTCTTTTTCTTTTTTGCCCAATTCCTTTTTATTCATCCACCTCGACATTTTTAAAACGCACTGGATCGAATAATCCTTTGGAAGTTGCCCTTCCACTCGAAATCGCGTTGCGGTAAAGGTTCCGTATATCAGAGGGCTATTATTGGTAGGCGCCGGCGGCGCCTCGCAACGCGGGTCAGGACGTTCATTCCCCCCGTCAGCTAAAATAATTGAGTATGAGAAGGCGACCACGGCAAATACAACCAATCCCAACATCCATTTCGTTTTCATTTCCTTGTCCTCCTCTTCGTTAAATGGTTATCTATGGAGATAGTTGAAAACAACGCCATCAACCCGGATATCCAGACTTTTTCCGGGTCCATGCTTGCAACTATCATTATTTCCAATCCCGATTTTTGGCGGTCCAAAAGACTTCTGATCCCAGTCTTCCGTGAATCGATACATGATGCAGGAGGGATTCCGGCAATGATCTTCTTCAACGGCGCCGAGCAGGGAGTGCCCTATCTCATGGACGACAATACGGGATATGACCTGCTGCCTGGTATAGGACTTTCCTCTTTTTCCGATCCATAATATGGTTCCCTTGGAATCAAACTTGATTTCGTTAAATTCAACGGTTTCGTCCGGCCCTATCGTGTAAGGCGGATTTGGGAAAGGATCATCGTCGTTAAGATTAAATGGGCTCAATCCGTTGCATTTTCCAGGATGTTTGGTGCAATCCGTCTCGACCGGCCGTTCTCCTTTCTCAATCTTTTGGTAAGCTCCTTCATTGAAATATCGATCCAGCGGATAGGAATAAATGAAGGCTTTATAATATTTATGAGATTTTTCAGCGGATGTTGTGTATCCGATGACGCTCCTTGACCAAAATGACTTGGATCTGGATCCATCTATCGGACAGTCCGCCATGAAATAGGTGTGACCTTTGTGACGCGCATCGTCTGAGGTCAGGCAATAAACCGGCC
>MGQD01000006.1:11457-12468 GCA_001797695.1 Deltaproteobacteria bacterium RBG_13_49_15
ATATTCAACAAGCGGCAGGAGGCGCCCACCCGGAATCACACACAGCCCCTTACTCGTCTCATATCGAAAAACGTCACGCTTCCTCCTATTCTCAAATGTGACGACCTGGATTTTATAGGATATGGCGCCTTTGGATGGTGTCCAATTCAATGCCGGGTTTAGCGGTTCATTTATCGACCCGTTCTCAGGCGAAATCGCTTTTGGTGGAACCGGCTCCACCGCCCGAATATGAGGACTTGTCATCAGTTGCAATAAAACAATTGCAACAAACCACCGGCTCCAAGCCCGGACATGGCTTATCCACCGAGTTCTTAAAGCGGCAGTGGTCACAAATCGTCCTGCAAATGCTTTGAAAAGGGAAGAAACAGTTAATTGGAATCAATACATAAAGCTGATCTTCTGTCAATCAATTTCCTATATCGGGAGATAAATGATCGTTGACCCGGATCAATATCGCCGGTATATTTAGTTTATTCAGCGTGAAAATTAATCAGAAGCAAATGGATTATTGAAAACCCGAGGATTCGGACAAAATTGAATATGAAGGGGAAACCTTGCACCGATTATCGGCAATAGGCTTTTTATGCTTGATTCTTTTCCCTGCAGATCTGCTCTGCTCAGAGATCTACCAATGGATAGACGAACAGGGGATAGTCCATTATTCCAACGAGGTTCCCCCGGCAAATGCCCGGATCATCAAGCAGTGGGGAGAAATTCAATCCGATCACGGATCCAAAACCGATACCGAACAAAACGGGAAACAGGATACCTCCTCAACTTCTCCGGTCGAGAAGACCGGAGAGTCTCCGGATAAAAAGTTGATTAAAGAACCAATGGAACCAATACAAAAGAAGGATTCCGGCGAGGAAGGTGATTTCGAAACATTGCAAAGACTGAAAAAGAACCTCAAAACCAGGACAAGCTCCGATCAACAGAGAAAGCTCCAGCGCCGCATCAAAGCGCTGGAGTCAAAGGAAGATCCCCTTTCACAACCGGAACAAAAAACTCAAT
>MGQD01000006.1:12492-35504 GCA_001797695.1 Deltaproteobacteria bacterium RBG_13_49_15
AAAGCTAAAAAACCGACGCTTTTAGTGGCACTCGGCGGGAATGCCCTGATTCGTAAAGGAGAAGAAGGCACGATCGAGCAGCAGTTCCGCAATTTAGCGGTTCCGATCCGGCAAATCGCCAGGCTTTCAAGGGAATATAAAATGATCATCACTCATGGAAACGGTCCACAGGTGGGAGCGTTACTGCTTCAGCAGGAGAGCTGCCCCTTGGTTCCCAAACTTCCTTTGGAAATTTTGGTGGCCCAAACCCAGGGATGGATCGGATATATGATCGAGTCGACACTGGACAGCCAGCTTATGGATCTTGGGATCGAATTTACTCCCATCGTCAGCCTGATCAGCTATGTGGTGGTTGACGAAAAAGACCCGTCCTTTCTCAATCCTTCAAAACCGATCGGTCCGGCTTACAGGAAGAAAAAAGATGCTCCTTCAGGGTATCCTGTTATGAAAACCGCCAAAGGGTACCGGCGCGCGGTCGTATCTCCAAAACCGATCACCATTGTGGAAAAGCGCGAAATCAAGAAGCTGATTGATCAGGATTTTATTGTGATCTGTTGTGGCGGAGGCGGAATCCCGGTGATCCGCGAGGGGAGGACGTTTTTCGGTGTTGATGCCGTGATCGATAAAGATCTTGCGAGTGCCAAACTGGCGGAAGAAATCGGTGTCGACATCTTTTTAATCGCAACCGATGTTCCGGGCGCTGCTATTTATCATGCTTCGGCCAAAGAAAAATTTCTGCGAAAAATGAGCGTTATGCAGGCCAGGCGATATATGGCAAAGGGGCATTTCCCTCCCGGATCCATGGGGCCAAAAATCGAAGCCTGCCTTCAATATATCACAAGCGGCGGGAAACGGGCCGTTATCACTTCGATCGAGGCGATTGAAAGGGCGGTTGCCGGAACAGCCGGAACGGAAATCGCGGGGATGATTGATCGGTGAACCGATTTTAGCAGACACCGCATAAGCGGCATGATTCGATGGGGCACGGCGGTGATGGTATCCCGTCAAGCGCCCGCCGATATTCGGATGCCAGAAAGGATTTCCGGATGCCGTGATCGATAAAATCCCACGGCAGCAATTCATTCAAAGGACGATCCCGATGCACATAAAAACTCGGATTGATCACTGACTCTTTGAGCGTTTTTGCCCAATTTCCATAATTGTTATGGGCGGCAACGAGCATATCCGCCACCCTTCTGTCTCCCAGCGCGAAAACCCCTTGAAGGAAAGCCCATCGGGGAATATCGGCATGAACACGAATATTCGGAATTTTATTCAGGCTCTCTTTTACCTTCCTGATCTTTTCTTTAAGTGATCTGACGCCATCCATAGCCGCCCACTGAAACGGAGTGAAGGGTTTGGGAACAAAAGAACTCAAACTCACGGTGATGGTTCCTATTCTTCCTTTCGTTTTGCTCGACTTTAAAAACCGGTGCTTGATCCGCTTGCACAAGGTAATGATCGCTTCGACATCCTCAATGGTTTCCGTGGGAAGCCCCACCATAAAATACAGTTTTAAATTTAGCATTCCACTTTCAATGAGGACCGTTGCAGCATTGAGGATATCCGATTCGTTCATCCCTTTGTTGATGACGCTTCTCATCCTCTCAGATCCGGCATCCGGCGCGATGGTGACCGTTTGCGTCTTGTTTTTTTTAAGAACTCCCAGGAGTGCCGAACCCAACGAATCGGCCCTCAGCGAACTGAACCCTACTTGAAGATGTCTTTCAATGGCATAAAGGCACAAATGTTCTATGTCCGGGTGATCTGAAATCGCGGCGCCCACAATACCGATTTTATCGGTTATGGGTGCCCCTCTGTCCACCATTTTTTCAAAATCCCGGCGTGTTCGGAAACGGGGAGGACGATATACATATCCCGCGGCACAAAAACGGCATCCATGGGTACAACCTCGTCCCACTTCAATCAAAAAAGTATGCCCAAGTGCAGCTTCCGGAGTCAGAATGGAGCTGCAAGTCGGGTGGGATGAGAGGTCTTTTGAAAAAACCCTCAGTATTTTACTCGGCACTTCCATCATCGGCTTAAAGTCGCCGAGCGTCCCATCCGCCTGGTAAACGGCTTCATAAAACTTCGGCACATAAGCTCCCGGCACTTTTTGAGCGATGTGCATCAACAGAGTTTCTCTTCCCGATTCCGTATTCAGATCGGCATCTGAAACGCATTGAAGAAACGGTGCGATCAATTCTTCTGCTTCTCCGATGAGAAAACAATCGATGAACGGTGCGATCGGCTCGGGATTTAAAAAACAGGCGACCCCTCCTGCGACCACCAAAGGGTGGGGTATGGTTCTTTGATCGGATCGCAGGGGGAATCCTCCTCTTTCAAGGATGGTAAGCAGGTTGGGATAGTCATTTTCAAAGGATATGGAAAATGCGACGATATCATATTCTGAAATCCGGCTTTTTGATTCGATCGTTGTAACGCCTATTCCAGGCGGATCGTCCGATTCCGGAAGAAAAACCCTTTCACATGTTACCTCAGGCGGCGCGTTGAATAATGCATAAGCTGTCTGAAAGCCAAGGTTCGACATGCCGATATGGTACCGGTTGGGGTAAACCAGGGCAATTTTCACCCTTGCCTTCCCGGATTTCCGGATGGCTCCGATTTCCATTTGGGCAAACGATTTGCCCTGTGTTTTGCGTTTTCTGACCATTAACCATCAGTTCCCGATTCGGAGAGACCAAGGTCGGCATCTCGTACATACGAAAAACCGTGAGATGCGTGCGTAAAAAACCGGATATCAATCGGCTTTTTTCCTTAAAAAGGTCGGGGTCTCGAGGTCTCCATTATCAATAATGAGCCCTTTGTATCCCCGATAAGAGGCGCCTGAAGATTCGCCCGATGCTTCTTTCATCCGGATAAAGGTTGGCCGATCCAGCTCTGCTGCACGCTCCAGATCCGTAGGCATAACATCCCTGACTCTTCCCCGTGCCGGACGCTGCCCCACCTTTTCCGGTTTCGCCTCTACGGCCTGCGGGCCGATCCCGGTAGCGATGACGGTTACCCGCATTTCATCACCTAAGCTGTCATCGAGCACGGCACCCCAAATGATGTCCGCATCATCCCCGACTTCTTTGTAAATTCTTTCGGATGCTTCCGTCGTCTCCTCCATAGTCAAGGAACTCGAAGAGGTGATATTCATCAGAACTCCTCGTGCACCGGAAATCGAAATATCTTCCAGAAGCGGATGGGAGATGGCATTTTCAGCAGCCAGAACCGCTCGGTTTTCTCCCTTGGCAATACCGATCCCCATGATGGCCATTCCCGCCTTGGACATGGTGGTTCTCACATCTGCGAAGTCAAGGTTGATCAGGCCTGGCATCATGATAAGGTCCGTAATTCCTTTCACCGAATGGAGAAGAACTTCATCTGCCTTTTTAAACATTTCCAGCAAGGTGGCATTCTTAGGGGCTATTCCTCTCAGCCGGTCATTTGGAATGGTGATCACCGTATCGGCGACTTCTCTCAATTTTTCAATCCCTTCCTGTGCCTGCATGGCACGCCGTTTTCCTTCAAACGAGAACGGCTTTGTCACCACGCCAACGGTGAGGGCACCGATCTCTTTACAAATCTCGGCAATTACCGGGGCGCCTCCGGTACCCGTACCCCCGCCAAATCCGGCGGTAATAAAAACCATATGACTTCCTTCCAGAGCGCTTTTGATCGCCTCCCAGCTTTCCATGGCGGCTTCTCGCCCCAACTGCGGATTGGCGCCGGCGCCCAACCCTTCCGTAAGACATTCCCCCATCTGAATTTTTGCCGAGGCTTTGGATATGTCGAGTGCCTGACAATCCGTATTCGCCGCGATGAACTCCACTCCCTGCAGGTTGGAATCGATCATGTTGTTGATGGCGTTGCCGCCCCCTCCGCCAACACCAATGACCCGGATTCTGGCGGATTTGGAGCTCTCCACAAACTTAAACATCATTTTCCCACCTCCCTGAAATTGATTGATATTCCTTTTAAATGACATCCCTGAACCAGCGCTTCATCCGTTCCATTAACCGATTGAAAATATTTTGATCCCGTATCCTAAACTTTGTTTTATTTTCGTCTCTGGCCCCATAGATGACAAGGCCTGCTCCCGTAGCGTACATGGGGTTATTCACCACATCGGTCAGTCCGCCGAGCCCCTGCGGCCTGCCCAGGCGTACCGGCATGTTGAATATCGATTCCGCGATATCCGTGACGCCTTCCAGAAGAGCGGTTCCGCCGGTGATCACCACGCCGGATGTAATGACGTTTTCCATCTCCGCCCGATAAATTTCACGTTTGATAATGGTGAAAATTTCCTCCATGCGGGGCTCAATAATCTCGGCCAGAATCTGCCGCGGCAACTTTTTAGGTCCGCGACCCCCGGTACCCGATACCTCGATCATTTCGTCGCTTTTAATGCTTTTTGCCACGCAAATCCCATATTTCTTTTTGATTTTTTCAGATTCCGCCAGTGGGGCCCTCAAACCCACGGCAATGTCGTTGGTGACGTTATTTCCTGCCAAACCCAGCACAAATGTATGCTTTATGTTTTTATCGCGAAATACAGCCAAGTCCGTAGTCCCGCCCCCAACATCAATAAGTGCCGCCCCAAGCTCTTTTTCTTCCTCTGTGAGGACGGCCTCTCCTGAGGCCAGCGGCTCCAGCACGATGTCGCAAACATCAAGCCCCGAACGATTGGCACATTTGACGATGTTGTGGGCCGAGGTCACAGCGCCCGTAACGATGTGAATTTTTGTTTCCAGGCGGACGCCTGCCATTCCGACCGGATTCTGAATACCCGGCTGATCATCGACGATGAACTCCTGCGGAATCACGTGGATCACTTCACGGTCCATGGGTATGGCAACGGCCCTTGCCGCTTCGATGACCCGTGCGACATCGTGCTGAGTAATTTCAGGACCTTTCACGGCAATGATCCCCCGGCTGTTAAAACCGGTGATATGTCCGCCGGCAATCCCGGCATAAACCGCGGAAATTTCGCACCCTGCCATCAATTCCGCTTCTTCAATAGCTTTTTTAATCGACTCCACCGTCGACTCGATGTTGACGACAACCCCCTTCCGCAAACCTATGGAAGGATGGGTCCCGATTCCGATAATGTTGATCTCCTTCGAATCGACTTCACCGACCACCGCACAGATCTTCGTTGTTCCGATATCAAGCCCAACGACAATCTCTTTGCGCCGTTGCATTCATACCTCCTTTTTATCCCCGGACGCATGTTCAAGCCGCACGGGGCCGACTACGATTCGATCCGGCTCCATAAGGTCGACGAAATCGAAATCCTCGAAATGTTCCATCGGGCCCAAGAAAAACAGAATTCCCTGAAGCCTTTCGAATTTTTCCGGATAATCATGATAGCCCATCCGGATGGTCTTTCTTTCGTCAAATGCACACATGGTGACGCCGACCTCCGGGTCCACAATGATCTGCCTGATGAAATGGTTGGGAATTACACCCGTGTTGCTTCGTCCCATCATCAGGATGCTGATGACCGCATCATAAGACATGCCGCGTGAAGTTCCCGGTATGCTGATATCCGAAAAGTCAAGGCCGCAGATGACCGGAAGATCCACCGGATCCGATGTTTCCCATTCTTTGAAAATTTCCCCGTACTCGTTTATCAGAAAGCGCTTTCCCAGATCGATCAGCGCAAGAGGTTCATTTTCTCTGATCGTGATCACTATTTTATCCGGCAACTCTCGTTTTACTTCTGCCTCAGCGATCCAGGGATGTGTCAGAAGTCGTCTTCGCATGAGCGAAAGATTGACAGAGAGGATGTTTTCTCCTTCTTTCATCTGAGCCTGTTCCAGGATCTCACCGGCCGTGAGTTGCTTCGCACCGATGACGGTAACGGCTTTTGCTTGAAAATAATCGCACTGGGTAATCAGATCATGGACGAAGATGAACAGGGCGCTCGCGGCGAGCATCACCATAACTCCAGTCAGCGTTTTGAATCCGTCTGCAATAAATCGTCCGATTCTTCGACGCCGTTTCCGGATATATTCTTTGGATATGTTTTCCCTTGCTCCCTTAGTATCCAAGGATTTTAACCTCCGGCTCAAGATGCAATCCGAAAATCCTGAATACGTTTTTTTCAATCCGCTCCATCAGCAAAAGGATGTCTTCAGCCGTCGCGCTTCCCGTATTGACGATGAAGTTGGCATGCTTGGATGAGACCTGTGCTCCTCCAACGGATTCACCTTTCAATCCGGCGCGATCAATTAGTTCTCCGGCACTTACTCCGGATGAAGGATTTTTGAAAAAGCACCCGGCACAGGGGGATCCGGCAGGTTGTTTTGCAAGCCGCCTCTTCATAATTTCCGAAGCCTCTTTTTTCAATTGGGTTGCATCCGTCGGGTGCAGTTTGAAGTAACCCGTCAAAATGATCGGGAGTTCGGCAGTTTTCCATGAAAGCCGTCGATATGAAAAGCAGAGATTTTTTTTTAAATATCGGACGACATTTCCGGATGGTTCAAAAACCTCAATTGCATCGACGACTTCCGCCATGCTGCTTTGGGTTGTCCCGGCATTCCCGGCGATCGCCCCCCCGATCGTCCCGGGAATCCCCAATGCAAAATTCATCCCCTTAAGGGCGTGGCGGATGGCATACCGGCAAAGAGAACGGGTCCTAGCACCCGCCATACTCCGGATGATCACTTCATCGTCTTTCTCTTCCACCCTGTCGATTCCATTGAAACCGATTGTGAGAACGATGACGACTCCTCTGATCCCCTGGTCTCTGACAATAATATTGGTGCCGTCCCCGACAACAAGATACGGCAACCCGTTTCTTCGGCAGTAATGGACAAGGGAGGCCAGCTCCAGGATGCTTTCCGGCGACACAACGGCATCTGCCGGCCCTCCCACTTTAAAAGACGTATGTCGGGACATCGGCTCGTCAAATTGAACCCGGTCCTGGAACTGCTCCAAAAGCCATCGTTTATCCAGCACGCTCAAAGCCACCTGATCTTCTCCGAAGCAAAAAACGAGCATCTCACCGATCTTTATTCATGAGCCTTTTCAAGGTTTCTTCACCCACCTTCCAGACATCTCCGGCGCCCAATGTAATCAGAATATCACCCGCATGGAGAATCTCATTGAGTGCCGTATGCACTTCCTCGAATCCATCCTTGCAGATGACTTCCTTGTGACCGTGCATCTGAATCCCTTCAGCCAATCCGCGTCCGCTTACCCCTTCAATCTTTTTTTCTCCGGCAGGGTATATCGGAAGAACAATAAGCACATCCGACTGGTAAAAAGCCCTTGTGAATTCGTCAAAGAGCGCCCGAGTTCTCGTGTACCGATGAGGTTGAAATACGACCACAATCCGTCTGTCGGGCCAGGATTCCTTGACCGCCTGAAGGGTGGTTTTAATCTCCGTTGGATGGTGACCGTAATCATCCATTACCGTGATCCCATCGGCCCCCCCCTTGATTTCCATGCGCCTTTGAACTCCCTCCACAGACGCAAGGGCGGCCTGGATGGTGGAAAACGGAATCCCCAACTCATTCCCCACTGCAATGCCGGCCAGGGAATTGTAAACGTTGTGGATTCCCGGAAGATTGAGCAAAATCCGACCCTGTTCCCGATCTCCATGATATACGGTGAACTCGCTTTTTTGGCAGCCTAGCACCACGTCTTTTGCTATAACATCCGCCTGAACGCTCATTCCGTAAGTAGTGAATCGCTTTCGGATGCTGGGAATCAGGCCCTGTATCGGTTCATTGTCCAGACAGAGAACCGCAAGCCCGTAAAAGGGGATCCGATCGATAAAACTTAAGAATGCCTGTTTGATGGCATCGATCCCTTCATAGTAATCCAAATGCTCCCTATCGATATTGGTTACGACCGCTATGGTCGGGGACATCTTCAGAAAGGAACCGTCACTTTCATCTGCTTCGGCTACTATGAAATCTCCCTTTCCAAGCAGGGCATTTGTTCCGATGCTGCGAAGTTTTCCGCCGATCACCACGGTCGGATCGAACCCTCCTTTTGCCAGGATAGCGGCAACAAGCGATGTGGTGGTTGTCTTTCCGTGGGCTCCTGCGACGGCAATGCTGTATTTTAATCGCATTAATTCCGCCAGCATTTCTGCCCTTGGAATCACCGGAACCGACGCTTTTTTGGCAGCCGCTATTTCGGGATTATCCGGCCTGATCGCTGAAGACATCACTACCACATCAGCCCCCTCGATCTGATTTTCAGAATGTCCCTCGAAAAGGATCCCCCCCAAGCGTGTCAGCCTCCGGGTCAAATCCGAAGCTTTTAGATCCGAACCTGATACATGATATCCCAGGTTGAGAAGCAATTCGGCAATGCCGCTCATCCCGATCCCGCCGATCCCCACAAAGTGAATATGGTATTTTTTTCGATACATTCTGTTTACCCGCCTCTGGCTGGTTTACCTGCCTCTGGCTGATTTATCAGCCCTGACGCTATCCGTCTTTCTTCCGTTGATGTTTGCGGCATCCCGCCAGTTGATAAAGATCATCGACAATAGCCGATGCAGCGTTCGGTTTGCCGAATGATGCTGCCTGCAAAGCCATTTCGTTTAAAAGCCTCCGGTTTTTGGCATAGAATTCAATCTTTTCGGCCAGCATCTCTCCATTCAGCCGATCTTCCGGTATTACCTCTGCTGCACCTGCGTCGGCCAGTTCTCCGGCATTTGCCGCTTGATGGTCATCGGTCGCAAACGGAAACGGGATAAAGAGAGCCGGTTTTCCAAGCGCCGTCACTTCCGCTACGGTGGTAGCTCCGGCACGACAGATGACCATGTCCGCCCTGGCATATTGGCTTCCCATGTCATCAAAAAAGGCACAAACGGTGCTGCTGGTTTGAGAGGCCGAATACATCTCCTTTACCCATGCCTCATCTTTGCCGCCCGTCTGGTGAATAAAATGCATCTTCTCTTTTTCCCTGACCCGTAATACCGCTTCCGTCATTACCGTATTGATCCGATGGGCGCCCTGGCTTCCGCCGACAATCAGAATCGTGAAGGTGTCTTCTCTTTTTTCTTCACTGGAGTTGAATACCGAAGATCTCACCGGGTTGCCGGTAAGGATGACATTTTTTTCGCCGATCCGCTCCATGGTTTTTGGAAATGAAACATAGATTCGATCCGCCACGCGGAAAAGGATCCGGTTGGTAATCCCCGGGATCATGTTTTGTTCATGAACCGCTGTTTTTATTCCTTTAAACCACGCCCCTAGAACCACAACCCCGGCCGAATAACTCCCAAGGCCGATAACGACATCCGGCCCAAACCGGTTGATCACATCCATGGACTGAACCAAACCGCCTGGGATTCGTAAAAGAGAATTCACTTTCCTCCACAAACTGCGGCCTTTGATCCCTTCAGCCGTGATGCTGACCTGATCGAATCCGGCTTTTTCCAAAATGTTCTTTTCAAAGGGTTTCCCCGTATTAACGAACAAGACACGGTTTTCATGATCCCTTGATACCAACTCCTGCGCAATGGCGACTCCCGGAAACAGGTGACCTCCTGTGCCTCCGCTGCCGATGATGGTCCGGATAGGTGTCGCCGATCGCTTCATTTGACATCCACATCGGTACCCACAAGGGTCTTTGGAGAAGACCCGATATTCATGATTATTCCAATCGACGCCATATTCAGAATTAAAGACGAGCCGCCGTAGCTTAAGAACGGTAGAACCAGTCCTTTTGTGGGGAGGAGTCCAAGGGTTACTCCCATGTTGATAATCACCTGGAGTGCAACGGAAGCGGTCAAACCGATCGCCAGATATGAGCCGAACAGATCCGGCGTCTTTCGGGATATGATGATCCCACGCCATGTAATCATTCCGTAAAGCCCCAGAATAAACAAAACACCGATAAGTCCCAATTCCTCCCCTACAATGGAAAAGATAAAATCGGTATGAGGTTCCGGAAGGTAAAAGAGTTTTTGATATCCCTTTCCGATTCCGACCCCCCATACTCCACCAGTCCCGAAGGCCAACAGTGAGTGGATGATTTGATATCCTTCATCCGACGAATATTCCCACGGATTCATGAAACTCATTACCCGTTTGACCCGGTATTGGGCATCCATCATAAAAAAATATGCCGCTGGAATAAGCGGAGACAGAGTTACCGTGAGATGGAAAAGGCGCACGCCACCCGCGAAAAGCATGATCCATGTGATGGCGGCAAGAATCACCACCGATCCGAAATCGGGTTCGAGCAAAATTAAAAACGCAAATATTCCAAAGATCACGACATGAGGCAAAAAGCCGATTTTAAATTCCCGCACCTGCTCCATTTTCTTGCTCAGCGAATATGCCAGATAAATCACAAGGGCCAGCCGGGCAAACTCCGACGGTTGAAACGAAACGCTTCCGAAACGAAGCCATCGCGTGCTGCCGCCTGCCGAATGCCCGAACGGTGAAAGATGGACGGCCAAGAGCAGGATCAGCGCCAGAAGAAGAATAGGGTATGTCAGGGATCGGTAATAACGATACGGAACATGACGGCAAATCACCAGTACAACGACTCCGGCAATAGCAAAGACTCCCTGTTTCTTTAGAAAAAAATAATCGTTCCCGAATTTCTTTAGCGCTAGGGCTGAACTGGCGCTGTAAATCATGACAATTCCGATCCCGACCAGGAAGAGCACCGGAAAGAGGAGATTCACATCGTAGGGCGCTTTCCTCGGCAATACAACTGCCGCAATCGGCGGCAAAGAAGTCTTTTCTTTCATTTCAGCCCCATAACCGCTTTTCGGAACTCATCGCCCCTATGGGTATAGTTCGTAAACATATCGAAGCTGGCGCATGCCGGCGACAACAGCACCACATCTCCCGGGCGTGCTTCCCGGTATGCTGAAATGACGGCTTCTTCCATCCCTGCCGCGTCCCTCATGGATGCAGCTCCGGCCAGAGCCTTCCGGATCAAGGGGGCCGCTTCGCCGATCAGAATGATTATCTTGACATGTTTTCGAACCCAATCGGTTAAGATTCGAAAATCGCTTCCTTTATCCCTCCCGCCCATAATCAAAATCACCGGTTCACTGAACGAGTCCAGAGCGCAAATAACCGAAAATACATTCGTCGCCTTGGAATCGTTAACGAACCGGATCCCGCCTATGTTCTCCACCGGCTCTAGACGGTGGGGAAGCCCTTTAAATGAATTGAGTGCCGATTGAATCCCCCTGGCATTTCCACCGGCAGCGAGCGACGCAAGAGATGCTGCGGCGGCATTCTCCCGGCTGTATCTTCCTTTAAACTGCGTTCCGGTCAGGTCGAAATGCTCCGTCACCATCCTTTTTTCACCAATCCGAATGTCGCACGCCTTTCCCTGTCCCATCTCAAGGAAGGAAACCCGGATCCGATCCTCTGAAATGATTGCCCCTTCTTCAGTAGCGCCCAAATATCCAAAAAAGAGCTTTCGGCTTTGGATTCCTGTTGTCACTTTTCGAACCGCCGGGTCCGATCCGTTCAAAATAGCGGCGTCGCCTTCCTTTTGTTTTTCGAACAGCCGTCCTTTTGCACGAGCATACGCATCCAAATTCGGGTAGCGATCCAGGTGATCCGGCGTCACATTCAGCAGGATCCCGACTTTCGGAGAGAAGGTGAGGGCCGTGTCCAGTTGGAAACTGCTGACCTCCGCGACAACCACGTCAACTTTCTCTTCCCTTTCCACAAAACCAATGAGCGGATCTCCGATGTTGCCGCCGACGAAAACTTTTTTCCCGGAATGCTTCATCATCTCCCCCACCACCGCCGTAGTGGTGGTTTTTCCGTTGGTTCCGGTCACGGCGATGATCGGTTCATGGATATATCGATAGGCCAGCTCCATTTCCCCAAACACCGGAACTCCTTCCTCGATTGCCCGAATCAGCTGGGGAATAGCGAGAGGAACTCCTGGACTGATAACGATCATATCGGCTTTTTGAAACGATTTGGGACGGTGTCCTCCGAGTTCGAGATGAACGCCCATTTGTCGGCATTTGAGCACAAAGGAACCAAGCTTATCCTCGCTTGCCAGGTCTGTGACGGTCACGTTTGATCCTTTTTTGCATAAAAAGCGGACCAGCGCCATGCCGCTGATCCCAAGTCCGACAACCAGAACATTCTTTCGATCCAGTTCCGGTTCACTCTTCTTCATGTCCGCTTTATAACCTCGCTCGACCGGTCCGGCCGGTTCTCATGTCTATCTCAGCTTCAACGTGCTCATTGAAAGAAGCGCCAGCGCGATGGCGATAATCCAAAACCGGATGATGACCTTGGGCTCCGCCCACCCTTTGAGTTCGAAATGATGGTGCAAGGGCGCCATTTTAAAAATTCTGCGACCATGGGTCATCTTGAAATAGCCAACCTGAAAAATAACCGATAGTGCTTCGATGACAAAAAGACCTCCGACCAGCACCAACAGGATTTCCTGCTTAGTAATCACGGCGACCCCTCCGAGAGCGGCGCCCAGGGACAGAGAGCCTACATCGCCCATGAACACCTGAGCAGGATAGGAATTGAACCATAAGAAACCCAATCCTGCTCCTGCCAGCGCGCCGCAAAAAACGGTCACTTCTCCGCCGCCCACCACGTAATTAATCTGAAGGTAATTGGCGATTTTTGCATGGCCGGATACATAGGCGAACACCATATAGGTCGTCGAAGCGATGGTAACCGGCCCGATAGCCAGACCGTCGAGCCCGTCGGTCAGATTCACCGCATTGGATGTCCCGGAGATCACCAATGCACCGAACAGGATATAAGCCAAGCCCAAATCCGGAGCGACATTTTTAAAAAACGGAACGGTGATCCGTGTATTGAATTCAGGATTGAGATAGATCAAAAAAGCAGCCAAAAAGGCGGCGATCATCTGGAACAGGAATTTGTTTTTGGCGCTCAATCCCTTGTTGAGCTTTTTAATCTGCTTTAAGTAGTCGTCAACGAAACCGATTGCACCGTAAGATAAAGTGATCATCAGAATGATCCAGATATAGTAATTGCTGAGATTTGCCCAAAGAAGCGTCGAAGCCGCTACGGAAAGCAGTATCAGGATCCCTCCCATCGTCGGCGTCCCGGCCTTTTTATGGTGAACCTGGGGACCGTCTTCCCGGATATACTGTCCGATCTGTAAACGGCTCAATGTTCGGATGACATACGGCCCTATAAAAAAACAGATCAGAAAGGCCGTGAGGCTGGCGTATATCGTCCGAAAGGTGATGTATCGGAACACATTGAAAGCGGATACGGTGGTATGGAACGGATAAAGGAGATGATATAACATTAATGTTCGCCCTTTATGCGCCAGAGGCGCATTAATTTATCGATGTAACCGGTACATTGCCGGATCGTTTTTATGCGCCAGAGGCGCATTAAGATTTTTGATCATTCCAGTCCAAAAGCCCTTGAACCAGGCTTTCCATGGCCATCCCCCTTGACCCTTTCACCAATATCCAGTCACCGGATTTCACATACTGTGTTATGTCCTGCAAAATCGAGCCCTTGGAGCCGATCCGGATGCGTTGAGGATTCATTCTCTTCTTTCTCGCCCCCTCGGCAATCGATTCGGCAAAGGCGCCTGTAACATAAAGCCTTGAAATGTCCGCCATCGCCAGTGATTCGCCGATTTGCCGGTGGAGCGGTATGGATTCTTTCCCCAGCTCGAGCATATCTCCCACAACGCAAATACCCCGGGCGCCTTTTTTTAAGCGTGAAAACGATTCGATGGCTGCCTTCATGGAGCCAGGATTGGCATTGTAGGTATCGTCTACAATGCGGATCCCGTTTTTGAGCGAAAGGATATTCATCCTTCCCGGAATACTTGTTAGATTCTCAAGCCCTATTTTTATCGCTTCAGGAGCGATTCCCAATCGGGCGCCGACCGCCGCCGCCGCGAGGGCGTTTGAAACCATGAACCTGCCGGGAATTCTCAGGGTAACAGGAATTTTCCCTTCGGGTAAAACCAGGGTAAACCGCACTGTCTCTCCTTTTTCCCGGATTGAGCCGGCACGGACAGCCGCCTTTTTCGAAATCCCGAAAAACAACACCTCTGATTTAACCTTTATCGCCAGACGCGAGACATTCGGATCATCCGCATTCAGAATGGCCGTCCCCCCTCTTTTGATTTGCCCCAGTAGCTCTCCTTTGGCCTGGATGACGCCTTCCATGGAGCCGACCCCCTCCAGGTGGGCAGGAGCAATATTCGTGATCACCCCCACATCCGGGAGACAGATTTCCGACAAACGCCGGATTTCCCCCGGATGGTTCATTCCCAGTTCCACAACCGCCCATTGATGGAGATCGGTCAGGTTCAACAATGTCAGAGGCAGTCCGATTTCATTATTGAAATTGCCGATTGCAGAAAGGGCGGCGTATTTTTGGCTGATAATCTCCGCAGCCATTCTCCTGGTGGTTGTTTTTCCATTTGATCCGGTAATGGCCACCACCCCGGCTCCATGCTTCCGCCGATGAAAGGCGGCCAGGTCTCCCAGAGCCCGGGTTGTGTCTGAAACCGCAATGCAAACAAGCCCTCTTTCCTTAAATCCCTGAATAAGCGTGCGGGAAATTCGATCTTTTTGGATCATCATTCCGGAAATGCCGTGTGTTAAAGCATCCGGGATAAACGCATGTCCATCATGATTTTGCCCCACGATAGCGACAAATAATTGTCCGGGTAAAACCCGCCTTGAATCGATGGAGATCCCGGAAAACCGGCATCGTACGTCACCGTAGAGGATTTCTCCACCGGTGGCTTTTGCAACCCGGGCGCCGGACCATACAGCTTTTTTTTGAAGCTCTTCCATCCAATATGGCTTTCCCTGATTCCTAATCCGTTTCTCCTGAAAGCGCTTTTTTCGCCTCTACCCTGTCATCGAAAGGAAATGTTTGCTGACCGATGATTTGATAAGGTTCGTGTCCTTTACCGGCAATGAGAACCGTATCTCCAGGACGTGAAACCGCAATCCCCATAGAGATGCCCCTTCTCCGATCCGGCTCGATGACATATCCTTGATCCCCGTTCCACTTATCAGGATTCAGGGATCCGATTCTCTTGGGGCAGGATCGGACCACCCCCTGCTCTATCTCAGCAATGATTTCGAGAGGATCTTCCCGGCGGGGATTGTCTGAAGTGACGATGACGAGATCGCACAGCCGGCCTGCAATTTCCCCCATTTGCGGGCGTTTTTCCCGGTCCCTTTCTCCTCCGCATCCGAAGATGCAAATCAACCTCCCGGATGCCATGGACCTGATGGTGGCTAATATATGCTCCATTGCCGCAGGGGTATGGGCATAGTCCACGATGACATGGCGGCCGGCGTTGTCCGGAACCTTTTCAAACCGTCCCGGCACTCCGGCAAGGGTTTCGATTCCGGATTGAATGATATGGATCGGAAGCTTCAGGGCAATTCCGGTTCCTACGGCACAGAGAATATTTTCTAAATTATGCGCTCCAACCAACAAGGATGCAATGTCAAAATCCCCTGAAGGCGTGACCAGGGCCGCTTTAATTCCATTCATATCGGATTTAATCATCCGTGCATGCACCGGGTTGCCCGGATCGGTTCCAACCCTCACGCTCGCATCCGGATAAAGCATATAAAGCTCTTTCCCTTTCTCATCATTGCAGTTGAGAACCGGAACGGTTCGCCCTTTTTTAGGGCCGCTTTTAAGGATCTGTGTAAAAAGAAGTTTTTTGCATTCCCAGTAGGATTCCATATCCTTATGAAAATCGAGATGATCCCGGCTTAAATTGGTGAAAACGCCGATATCCATCCAGCAATGGTCCACCCGGGAGAGACAGAGAGCATGGGATGAGACCTCCATGACGACATGCGTGACGCCGCACTTTGCCATACGCGCCAGAATCCGTTGAAGATCCAAGGATTCAGGGGTCGTCATTCCGGTCTTAAGGGTCTGATCTCCAAATCGGCACAGGATGGTTCCTATGAGGCCAACCTCATGTCCGGCCTCTTTGATCATATTTTCAATCAGAAATGCGGTGGTGGTTTTCCCGTTGGTGCCGGTGATACCGACGACCGTCAGGTGCTCGGATGGGTTTCCGTAAAAATTACCTGAAATGACCGCAAGCGCTTTTCTCGAATCGCTGACGATCACGCATCCGATCCCGCTCGAAATGGGATGCTGGGAGATGACGACCGCCGCTCCTTGATTGACCGCCATTTCAATATAATCATGACCATCCGCCGAATGCCCCGGCATGGCCACAAACAGGGAATCCGGGCCGACATCCTGCGCCCGGTAATGAACGGATTCAATTTCAGGATCTTGATCCTTGAATCCCGCAAATTGAATAGGCTCAATTCCTCTGATCAGTGCTGAAAGCTTCAACCGGTTGCCTCGTGCTTCAATTGAACGGTTATTTGATCCGGATTTCCAGCCGGGGGGATATTTAGATAGCTCAGGGTTTCCTGTGCGATCTTTTTAAATGCCGGACCGGCGACAGTGCCTCCGTAGTACGCTTTCTTCGGTTCGTCGATGATGACGAGCACCGCGATCTCCGTATTTTCGACAGGAGCAAACCCGACAAAGGATGAGAGATACCTCCCCTTGGCGTATCCGCCCTTTTTATCCGCTTTTTGGGCGGTTCCGGTCTTTCCGGAAACGGAATATCCATCGAGAGCGGCTCCGGCCCCAGTTCCACCCTTTTCGATAACAGCAGCCATGATGGTTTTAAGCGTCGATGCCGTTTCCTTTGAAATAGCTCTCCGCACCTTTTTCGGCGCGAACCCTACGAGAATACGTCCGTTTTTATCCGTGATCCCCTGAACCATATAAGGCTTCATAAGAATTCCGTCGTTCGCGATCGCCGAAACCGCCGAAATCAGCTGAATCGCCGAAACACTGATCCCCTGGCCGAACGCGATGACGGCGCTGTCGATTTTGGCCCATCTTTGGAACGGCGGCACATTTCCCATAACTTCACCGGGACAGTCGATTTGAGTTTTCTCTCCGAACCCAAATCCGCTAAGCGTTTTGTGAAGAGTTTCCGGTCCGATCATCTGACTCACTTTTGCAGCGCCGATATTGCTGGAATATTTTACAATTTCAGCCAGAGTCAACCATCCGTGTGGATGCACATCATGAATGACGTGTTTACCGATCCGGTATTCCCCGTTTTCAGCGAAAAAAACGCTGCTGGGTGTGCACTCGCCGCTTTCGATGGCGGCTGCGGCGGTAAAGATTTTCATGGTTGATCCGGGCTCAAAGGAATCGGCGACAGCCCTGTTGCGCCACGTTTCCCTGTTGTATGATCGAAACGCATTCGGATTCACAAAAGGATAGTGGGCCATCGCCAGAACCGCTCCTGTTTTCGGAACCATGACAATCGCGGTTCCGGACTCTCCCAAGTAGGAATCCACCGCTTCTTGGAGCGTCCTTTCGGCGATGTATTGAATGTTGCTATCGAGCGTGAGAATCAGATTCTTTCCGCCGTTTTCAACCTCAGGGCTTTTGCGGTCATTCAGACCTCTTCCTAGGGCATCCCGGACGATCTTGAATTCCCCCTTTTCACCCTGCAGGTAGCGGTCGTAAAAAAATTCGACCCCTTCCAATCCATGCCCGTCGATCCCTGAAAAACCGAGGACCTGAGCGGCAAGCGTTTTGCTTGGATAAAAGCGTCCGTCCTCGGAGATGAAGTCGATGCCGCTAAACTGGAGATCCTTGATGTTCGTGGTTTCCTTTGGGGTTGTCTGTCGCTTGACCCACACGAAAGTCTTTCCTGAAGAAAGCTTCTGGGAGAGCTCTTTTCGGTTGATTTGAAGCTCCTTTGCGAGGGCCTTGGCAATTTGAGGCATCCCTTCCATTTGACCCGGATATGCTGCGATCGAAGCCACATCAACGGTTATCGCCATTTCTTTGTAATTGCGATCGAAAATGGTTCCCCTTTTACCCCGTGAAATCATCAATTTTTTATACTGGTTGGCCGCCTTTTCGGAAAGGATCTCATTGCAGAATGCCTGGATGTAAACCGCACGAACCGCGATGACGGCCATGAAAAAACCGAATACTCCTCCAATCACCGCTATCCGAAACGCCGCCGAATTCTTTTTTTGTTTTGCCCTCATGGGATTTTTACAATCTGCTCCGGTGACGGAACAACTAAATGGAACCGGCTCTGCGCCATCTCAGTAAGCCTCTGAGGGGACTTAAGGTGCGCCAGTTCAATGGTCAGATTTTTTTGAAGCTTGAGCAATTCTTTTTGACGAGCCGTTGCCAGCGAAATGTCATATCCCACTTTGACGGACTGGACCCGGCACCAGGTATAGAAAAAAAGCTCCATAATAAAAACAGACATGATGGCCATCCAGATGAAGATCATCTTCCGTCTGATTTGTTTCGTGTTCTTGCGTTCAGCCATCCGGAGATGAGTCATTATCGCCTTTCCGCCGCCCTCAATTTGGCGCTTCTAGCCATTGGATTCGTGCGAATTTCCTCCGGACCAGGGCGAATTGGTTTTTTTGTTAATATGCGAAGAGACCCCAATCGGCCGCAAACACACGTTGGGAAATCCGGAGGGCATGTGCATGGTTTTTCAAGGGCCTTAAAACGCTTTTTTACAATCCGATCTTCCAGGGAATGGAACGATATCACACACAAACGACCCCCTGAAGTAAGAAGGTCCGGGACTCGGTCCAACAAAGTTGCAAGATTTTCCAACTCCCGGTTTACGGCGATCCTGAGCGCCATGAACACGCGCGTTGCCGGATGGATCCTCCGGGAAGCTGCTCCTGCCGGCCTTACCACTGAGGTTATGATTTCACTCAACTGCCGGCTCGACTGAATCCGTTCTTTCTTCCTTGATTTAACGATCTGTTTCGCTATCGGCCTGGAATACCGTTCTTCCCCGTATTCCCTGAAAATGTTAACCAGAGCTTTTTCATCAAGATCGTTTACGAGATCTTCGGCCCTCACGCTTTCACGTATGTCCATTCGCATATCAAGCGGTTCATCTTTTCTAAAGCTGAATCCCCGTCCGCTAAATTCGAGTTGATGGAAAGAAATACCCAGATCGAGAAGTATTCCGTTGACTTTTGGGATATTGAGTTTTTTGAGGTAATCCGGTAGATGAATGAAATTGCCTTGAAAGAGATGAAATTGAAATGAATTTGGATGATCCGCAAGTTGATGATGTTCGATTGCATCCTGATCAAGATCGATACCGATCAGTATTCCGTTTGGAGCAATTCCCGGTATAATTTCCTTTGCATGTCCTCCGCCCCCGAGAGTGCCATCCACAATAATTTGACCCGCTTTTGGATTGAGGTGGAAGATCACCTCTTTGGTCATGACGGGTACATGTTGATAAGGCATCGATCAAATCCCTAATTTGGCAATTTCGTTCCTGACTTCCTCCTTTTTCATATTCTCTTCCATGTTCATGTTTTCGTTTTCCCAATTTTCCCGGGACCAGATTTCGAAATGTTCGAGAACCCCCACAAGAACGATTTCCTTATCGATCTCCGCATACTGTCTTAATAGCGGCGGAATGAGCATTCGACCCTGCTTGTCAAAGGGGCAGTCAAAGGCTCCCCCGATAAAAACCCGCCTGAAGCGTCTCATGTTATCGCTTTTTTCAGCCAGCGACATGATCCGGGTTTCAATTTTTTTCCACTCTTCAAACGTGTATGCATAAAGCCCCTTATCTAGCCGGGTCATCATCACCCGATCGGCTCCGCTGACGGTAATAACCTCTCTGAACCGTGCCGGAATGACGATTCGCCCTTTATCATCGATCGCATGGAAGGAGCTACCACGAAACATAATTCACCCTTTTCTACCACTTTATTCCACTTTATGTGCTTAAAATATATTTTAGCGGTGGTGTCAAGAAAAAAATGAAAGAATCTTCCCATTTTTTATAATGATTGACGGCTGTTACCAAAAAAATAGACAGCCATGCGTAACGCCGAAAAAAAACGGGAAAAACGATATCGATGACCCGATCCAAATAAGCCTAATTGAACGGGTTTACAGGAGAGCCGGATCTTGATAAAAGACCCAATTAGGGAATAAGGGAAAAACACGATGAAACCGGTTTATCGGAGCGATGGGAGGTTTACTTGAAAGAAAACGATACAAATGGATCCTGTGACAATGTTGAATGGACTGAACGCAAATTATGCATCGACGAAAATTGCATCGGTGTGATCGGTGTCGATGGGCGATGCCGGGAATGCGGAAAACCGTTTGACCCGACGATTGCAAATGAAGAAGATATTAAACCATCGGGAAATCCGAGTCTTTCTGAAAATCCGGTTGCCTGTCAATGTGGAAAAGAAGATTCAGACTCATACTGGCAGGAACGGACTCTGTGCATCGACGAAAATTGCATCGGTGTCGTCGGGTACGACGGAAGGTGCGGGGAATGCGGAAAGCCTTATATCAGGACTAAGGATGAAGCTTAAACCAAAAACCGGAACCGGGATCAAACGTTGCCCGTTGGATCAAGCACTGTATAAGTTTGACCCATCGGAGAAGAACCGGTTTGAAAAAGCATGATTGCTTCGGAGACTACTCTCATGAGAAGAAAAGAAAAAGAAATCACGAATAAAAAAGAAATCGAATCGATTATCCGCAAATCAGCCGTATGTCGTCTGGCTATGGCCGAAAAAGAGACCCCCTATGTCGTTCCATTATGCTTCGGATATGATCGGAATACCCTTTTTTTTCATTCGGCGACCGAAGGCAAAAAGCTCGACATATTGAGAAAAAATAATTCCGTCTGCGTTGAATTCGACACCGATCATGAAATTCTTAATAACGAAAAGGCCTGCCGATGGGGGATGCGGTATGCCAGCGTCATTGCTTTTGGAAAGGCATCCTTTGTCGAATACCCGGATGAAAAAAGAAAAGCGCTGGATCTTATCATGCGACAGTACTCGGATGCAGCGTTTCACTATTCAGATGAAGATCTGAGTAAAATCTCAATCATCAGAGTAACCCTTGAGCTTATGACCGGCAAACGCTCGTACTGAAAATCACAAACCGGGCGTTTCATAGGAAGGTGTCATTTGAAAAAGGGATTCAAAACCGCTTCAAAAAGACCGCCCCTCATTCAAATCCGAGCCATTGCAAAGAAGCATTTCAACCATGCACCGGCCAGCCACGATTGGGAGCACACCCTTCGGGTCTGCCGTCTCTGCAGGCGCATCGGCCCGAAAGAAAAGGCTGATATGGAAGTGCTTCTGGCGGCGGCATACCTGCACGACATCGGAAGATCCCATCAGGATGGTTCGCATGGAAAAACCTGCCATGCCGAAATGGGCGCCAAACTGGCGATATTGATGCTCAAATCACTTGATTTTTCAGAGAACCGGAGACGAAACATCATCCATTGCATCCGATCTCATCGCTTCCGCGGAAATTGCGCCCCTGAAAGCATTGAAGCAAAAATACTTTACGATGCCGATAAGTTGGATTCCATTGGAGCGGTGGGCGTGGCCAGAGCTTTTCTCTTTGCAGGAGAATTGGGAGCGAGGCTTCATAATCCGCATATCCTGATTGAATCGACCAAACCGTATTCGAAAAATGATACCGGTTTTCGAGAATATAAAGTGAAGCTCTCTAAAATCCGAAGCCGGATGCAAACGAAAACCGGAAGGGAAATGGCCGAGGATCGACATCATTTCATGGATGACTTTTTTAACCGCTTACAGAATGAATACAACGGAAAGAGGTGACTGAGTGAGCATCAACATTGTTGAAAAAATCGATGATCAGGTCAAGGTCAACCATGTCCTGGTGAGCGTTTCTGACAAATCAGGCCTTTCTACATTCATTCCGCGAATTATTGAAATGAATCCCCATATCAGGATCTTTTCCACCGGAGGAACTTTCGCGAGCATTCAGGGGATCCTGGGGGAAAAAGCATCCAGATGGCTGATGCAGGTTTCGGAATATACCGGGCAGCCGGAAACCCAGGGCGGGCTGGTCAAAACTCTCGATTTTAGAATCTATCTGGGGCTTTTGACCGAAACATATAATGACGCTCATCAGGAGGATCTAAAGCGGACGAAAAGCGTCCCCATCGATATGGTGGTGGTCAACCTGTATCCTTTCCAGGAAACCGTTTCTAGAAAACGGATACCCGTTGAAACCGCCCGTGGAAACATAGATATCGGCGGCCCCTGTATGATCCGGGCTGCGGCCAAGAATTTCATCCGGGTGGCGTCAGTTGTGGATCCGGGCGATTACGATATCATTATTAAAGAACTTACCGCGAGCGGTTGCACCACAAGCTTAAAGCTGCGGTTCCAACTGGCGCAAAAAGCCTTCGATCACACCGCAACTTACGATCGGGCCATCGCAACCTTTCTTCGTGCCCGTCAATTTTCAGAACTCAAAACATGCTATGCCATTCCGGTTTGAACAAATACCGGGTGCGTTCATAAAAAGACTTGGCAAAACCGCGACTTAAAAGGTGAAAACGATCAGGGGAGGAAATATGCCGAATCGAAAAACCGTCGGCCTCGCCCTCGGCAGCGGATCTTCTCGGGGATGGGCCCACATAGGGGCGATTGAAGCACTCGAAGAAGAACATATTCCCATTGATTGTATTGCCGGATGCAGCATAGGTTCCTATGTCGGTGCGCTGTATGCTGCGGGAAGCCTGAGAAGCCTGAAAGAATTCGTCCTCAGGATGGATGGAAAGAAGGTCTTTTCCTATTTTGACGTGGTTTTTCCAAGATCGGGAATTCTGGACGGAACAAAAAAATTGAAAGAGCTCTTTTCAATGCATACCGATTTACGAAATTTTGCCGATTTGAATATCCCTTTAATGATGGTCGCCACCGATCTCGAAACGGGAGGCAAAGTTGTGTTTAAATCAGGAAGTTTGCTTAATGCCCTAAGGGCGACCATGTCCATACCGGGGCTATTCGCCCCTGCTAGGGTCGGGGGTCGCTGGCTTGTGGACGGCGGCCTCGTAGACCCCGTACCTGTCAGCGTCGCCAGGGCTCAAGGGGCCGATATCATTATCGCGGTGGATCTGAACAGCAGACTCGTCTC
>MGQD01000006.1:35711-36772 GCA_001797695.1 Deltaproteobacteria bacterium RBG_13_49_15
ATCAGTTAAGTGGTTTAATGAGCGAAAAGGGTTCGGATTCATTGAGCAGGAAGAAGGTTCGGATGTGTTCGTTCACCATTCGGCTATCAATGCCAGCGGCTTCAAAACACTTAAAGAAGGTGATCATGTCACTTTCGATATCGAACAGGGGAATAAAGGTCCTGCCGCCGCTAATGTAACGGTAGTTTAATATTCGTTTATTTTTCCGATCAAAGAGGGCATTCCTTGTTGCATCAAGGGATGCCCTTTTTTTAACCTCAATTGGTCTTTGAATATTTTTTTGATACATGATATTCAATTCCAGGTTGGAACCCAGCGAAAAGAACCCGGCTTCAGATGCATTTTTTACCGTTAACCAAGAAGTCTTTAGAGGAGATCACACATTGGCAAGGTCAAATTATCGATTTGAAAAGCGTCAAAAGGAACTGGCTAGAAAAAAAAAGAAAGAGGAAAAAAAACAGCGCCGATTAGAAAAAACGATTGAAATTTCCGGAGAAAAAGAGAATTCGCCTCAAGATGAATTGAAAGAAGGATAGAAAAAGCGCATATCGGATAGTCAGCGGCCTGCAATCCCAACAACACAAGAATGAGATACGATTTTAAAAACCGGAAGCCCCATGCCGGTGAGGGTGGAACATGCTTAAGCGTTTTCCGGAAATGATCAAGGGAAGCAGACCGGTCAAAAATCTCTGAAACCGGAATCAATAATGCCTCAACCAAAGAACGCCATGGAAATCTTTCAGCTTCTTGACAAATCAAACTGTCAGAAGTGCGGTGAAAAAACATGCCTGGCATTTGCCGGAGCCGTCTTCAGAGGAAGAATCAGCCTCGTAGAATGCCCGAAGTTGGATCGAGTGGCAATAAAACGGTTTTCATCGAATTCCGAATCACAATTACCTGTAGAAGATGAAGGAATTGTTTACCTGAAAAAACTTAAAAAAGAGATCGGCGGCATCGATCTTGTGAAAGCCGCAGAGCGGATTGGAGCCCGGGTTTTGGATAACAGGCTGACGCTCAAGGTTTTTGGAAAGGACTTCGGTGTGGATTCAAGGGGAAACCTT
>MGQD01000006.1:36826-50631 GCA_001797695.1 Deltaproteobacteria bacterium RBG_13_49_15
ATCCGGGGGAAAGGGGTAGACGCCTCGGGCAACTGGGTTTCGTTTAGGGAACTCAAAGATGGGAAAGAGCGTTACCTGCTTTTTAAAAAACGGTGTGAAGAAGCCATGAAAAGGGTGGCTGATGTTTACACCGGTTTTTTCGACGACTTGGTTCACCTCTTCGGCGGAAGGCAGGTTGAAAAGCAATTTGAATCCGACATCTCCGTAGTGCTCCATCCTTTACCCAAAATCCCGATAATGGTCTGCTACTGGCTGCCTGAAGAGGGGCTTGAATCGAGCTTTAACCTTTTTTTTGACAAAACTGCGGATAAAAACCTCGACATCGATTCCATATTCACCTTGGGAGTAGGGCTTGCGCAAATGTTTGGCAAGCTGGCGCTCAGGCACGGATTTCCCGAAGTGCTCTCATCTCAACACACCTCAGACTTCGCTCTTTGAAAATTAATCATACCATCTAAAGATCTCTTTAATATCCTCCCTTGGGATTTTGAATCGATTGGCCGGTGAGGCGTGATCCGGATATCCCAGGGCGATTCCCAGAAGGATCTCTTTTTCATCCGGGATATTGAGGGAATCGGCAATCTCTTCGGAATAAGCGGTGATCAGACCGATAGGGCAGGTCGCCAACCCTTTAGCGTGAGCGGCCAGTAACAAATACGAGACGCTTATTCCGATATCAAGAAAACGGATTTTTGGGAAGACGCGGTCGATGACAACAATGATGGCTACAGGCGCACCGTAAAAAGAGCAGCTTCCCATCTCAATGAACGCGCTGAAGGATTTGGTCAGTTCGGCGATGCACGGCTCCATGAGGAAAAATGATTTTCGGGTGCGGCCGGAATACTTCGCAGGAAGCGGCCGGATCGTACCTGGCCCGCATGGAACTTGCCGCACCTCTCTTGCTTTGATCAACCGTCGGACCAGACGGTTTTTTTCTTCACCATGCGTCACCACGTATTCCCAGGGCTGCAGATTCATGGCTGACGGGGCAAGACCGGCAAAACCGATGATCTCGTCGATATCTTTTCGTAAAACCGGTTTATCCAGATACGCCCTGGCGCTCTTCCGATCCTTCATCGCGGAAAAAAGATCCATCTCCGACTCCTTCCGGCGTTGATTTCATCATTTTTTTCTTTTATATTAATAAACCGTCTTCGTTTTCATTATCATCAAGACCAAGTGGTTTCAACTCATAGTGAAGCTCCCCGCTCTGAAGAGCGGGGCTTGCGGGAAGCAGACCGGTCAACTTCGGACGATTAGAGGGGGGCCTCGTGGAACGGGCAATGCTCTGGTTCAAATGTGCTGCTGTGCATGATCCTGTAAGACCGGTGCTCCGGGAACCGGCCGTCATCGGCTGGGAGGCAAAGTTACGCAAAATTGATCTCGTGATCGGACGACCGTTTCGGGGAGATGAGCTATTACGCCGTATGAACGGCTGGTTTACGGTAGATGTATCGCAGGCCATTCAAATCTTCAACAGGTTCGGAAGGCTCAAAATTCTCGATGATCATAACCTGGTCATTGAAACGGAAGATAGGTCCAAAATGGAGGAACTATCAAAGGCGCTGTCTGAGGCCTTCGGCGAAGAGGCATGGATCGAACCGATTCCCAAAAAGAGGCTTGATTAGCAACTAAGACTCCCCGACGGAAGCTCCTGTACATCTTTAAGCTTCTTTTCAATGGCCCGGGTGCGGACTTCCGCCTGCTCGATGGTGTCGCCGGCTTCTTGAAGCTTTTTCTTCGTCTTTGCCAGGATCTCTCCAAATTTTCCAAATTCAGTTTTGACCATACCCAGAATCTCCCACACCTCACTGGAGCGCTTCTCGATCGCCAGGGTCCGGAACCCCATTTGCAGGCTGTTCAACATGGCGGCCAGAGTGGTCGGACCGCAAATCATCACGCGGTATTCTCTCTGGAGGATTTCGCACAAGCCTGGTCTGCGCAGGACTTCGGCGTACAACCCCTCCACCGGCAAAAACAAAATGGCAAAATCCGTCGTATTCGGGGGATCGATATATTTTTCCCGAATCGCCTTGGCCTCGTTCTTGATCCGCGACTCCAAACTTTTGGTGTAAAATTCCACATCCGCTTTGTCCGCCCGGTCCTGGGCGTCGAGCAGCCTCTGGTAGTCTTCTTGCGGAAATTTGGAGTCAATGGGAAGATAAACAACGTTCCCTCTTTGATTATCCCGGCCAGGCAGCCTCACGGCAAACTCCACCCGTTCCAGACCGTTTGTCTTTGTAGCCACGTTGACATCGTATTGATCCGACGTCAGGATCTGTTCCAGGATATTTCCGAGCTGAATCTCTCCCCAGATACCCCGCGTCTTCACATTGGTCAGGACTTTTTTCAGATCCCCTACTCCGATGGCCAGATTCCTCATTTCACCGAAACCCTTATAAACCTGATCAAGCCGATCGCTGACCTGTTTGAAGGATTCGCTCAGACGTTTTTCAAGGCTTGACTGGAGCTTTTCATCGACGGTTTGTCTCATCTGTTCCAACTTTTGGCTATTCTCCTCCTGCAAGCGCCGCAGATTTTCCTCCATTGTTTTTCGCATTGAATCGAGCTTCTCCTCATTGATTCGCGTCATTTCGCTTAATAGCCGCGCAAACGAGTCGAGCTGATTCTTTTGCATCCCAGCGTGTTCCGTCATCCGCATGAGTACCGAATCACTGAATTCCATTAAAGAGCGACTGAATTCCCGGCGCGCTCCCACCCCTCCTTCCGCCATCTCCTGCCGGTTTCGGGAAATTTCATCTTTCACCATCCGCTCGGTATCTTCGAACTCTCTTTTTAACGCCGTTATGGACTCATTTAATTTGATATTCCCTTGTTTGATTCTTCCCAATACGGCAGCAAAAAGAAGAATCATCACACCGACAAACATCCAAACGGATACGCTAAAAAGAAACTCAGCGGTCATGAATGTGCTCTTTTTATTTTCATTCGCGGATGGCGTTTTTTCCCTTACATAGTGATATTTGAAAAGTCTCTCCGATGTCAATAGGCTCCCTGAGAATCTCTAATCCATCTGACGACACAGGTGCATCCTTTTTAATGTTGCCGTGGGAGCATTCCTTAGTATATGGATATCATACGCTATTTGTTTAAGCTGATGTGAAGCTTCCCGCTCTGAAGTGCGGGACTTGCGGGAGGCAGACCGGTCATATCGGCTAACGCCGGCAGCTTGAGATGCAACTGGAAAAATCCAACTGAAGGTTTCGCCTAAAAGCGAATATTTTCTCCCCAATCTCTGAGCGTGATAATACAAGAGGCCTTGCAATGCCGCCCTCAAAATGGAAAACATGTAACCCGGAAGGGAAAAGACGGGTCATCGTCACCAAGGATTTACCGGGAAGCCGTTGGCTCAAAATTCTGACCCGGGCCGACTGCCGGGTTGAGATCGACACTTCAACCGAACCGTTGAGTCTTGCCGAAATTCAATCGGCCATCGGGGATCGTTGCGATGGCGCAATCGGGCAATTGACGGAAAAATGGGGAGAAGAGCTCTTTGCAGCGCTTCAAGGAGCAGGAGGGCATGTTTACAGCAATTATGCGGTCGGTTTTAATAATATAGATGTATCTGCGGCCACCCGATATGGGATTGCGGTAGGAAACACACCCGGGGTTTTAACGGAAACTACAGCGGAAATGGCCGTAGCGCTGACTTTTGCAGCAGCCCGCCGAACCGGCGAGGCCGAGCGTTTTCTGCGGTCCGGAAAATATAACGGCTGGCTCCCCACATTGTTTTTAGGAAAGCTGCTTTGGAGAAAAACCCTGGGGATAGTCGGTATGGGTCGTATCGGAAGCGCCTATGCCCGCATGATGGCCGAAGGGCACCGCATGAATGTGCTTTATTTTGATTTATATCCAAACCCGATGCTGGAAGAGGAGATCGCTGCTTTTGGCATTTTCCTCAAATCCCATGGAGAGGAACCGGTATCCTGCCGTCGTGTGAAACATCTTGAGGAACTGCTGCAGACTGCTGATTGTGTGAGCATTCATACTGTCCTGGATGATTCCACCCGCCACCTATTCAATTCCCATCGCCTCTCCCTGATGAAGGAAAACGCCATCCTCGTCAATACCAGTCGCGGACCGGTCATCGATGAAGCCGCCCTGGTGGATCACTGCCGGCGACGCTCCGAATTCAGAGCGGCTCTGGATGTATTTGAAGAAGAACCCCGCCTAAAACCGGGCCTCGCCGAACTGGAGAATGTAGTTATTGTCCCTCATATCGCGTCCGCCACCGGTTGGACCCGTGAAGGGATGGCCATTTTGGCCGCCGGTAATGTTTCTGCCGTTTTACTTGGGTATCCTGCCTGGAAATCCCCGGATATTTCCCCATTTATCGGAGATCTTCCGCCGCGGGCAGCTCCAAGCATTCTTAACGCCGGAGAATTGAATATTCCGGTCTATAAGCAATAACAACCGCGTTTCGCATCCTTTTATTTTCCTTGCTCGGACTCCGGAATCCGAACAATCATCACCGGTTTGCTGCACCTTCGAAGCACCCGCCGGGATGTACTTCCCATTGTGACATCAGCCAGAACCCCCTGACCTCTCGATCCCATAACAACGAGGTCGCATTTATCGCCTTCCGAATGTCGAATGATCTGATCCACTGCGTGACCGGTTTTGACGATGATTTTTTCAACAACAAATGGGGTATCGGGGTATTGAGCTTGTGTTTGCCTGCAAAATTCCTCCAGTCGGGACTGAATGGCGGATGCGGCTTGAGTTTCTTTATCTTTCATAATACTCATTAGACGGGATTCACCCACCGCTTCCTCGATCATGGACATGGCAAAAGGAGAAAGCTCTTCGATCACGTGCAGAATGACGATTTTTGCTTTGCAGTGATGCGCAAGAGTTGCGGCGAACCCGAACGCATGACTAGCTTCCTCGGAAAAATCGGTGGCATAAAGAATTTTCTTAATCTCAGGAATCATGGTCTCCCCTTTCATGTTGGAATGTTTTTTCCCTTTTTATCATTTCAAACTGTACACCATTTCATCCTGATGATCAAAAAAAATCGCCAACCATGAGCTGGTTGCCGATTTTTACCTTTGTGTTGAAAGATTGAGCCGAGATCTTTTACGCTTTCAATGGAAATGCCGGCTGAATCATGTCATAATACGCTTTCTCTGAAATGGTTCCCCATGTGATGACGAAGCACTCATAAAAAGGGAATATTGACGGGAAGGATAAGTTTGAGTATTTTAATAAAACCTAAATTGAGCGATTGTTGAGTTTGTCGACCTGCCGGAGGCAGGCAAGCCAGCCAGAGGCTGACGAGAGATGCAAGGAAGAGGGTGTTGTGCGATACTGCAGTATGCACGACACCTGATGACGCAGTAGATTCGGCAAAATCGACGATCCCAACGGGTTTTAAATAATGACAAAAGTAAATGACCATCATTTACACCCATTGGGAATTCTTCTAAACGATTTTCTGAAACGATAATGATTTATATTTATTTCTAAAAACCTGTTTGTCATTATTTAAAACGCTCATTTTAGGTAAAAGAAAATCGGATGACCGATCCATCCTTTTTTCGAAATTTATAAGATCCGTTTAAAAGATCAAAATAGGATATCCATTTGTAGAGCGCCATTATGCCGACAGCGACTTATTGGGCGGATAATTATGTTGAAAAGCGTCACAATGGCCGTGACGCCATCCGTATGATCCGACCGGGGCAAAGGGTTTTTATCGGGTCCTCCTGCGGGGAGCCGCAGCACTTGGTGCGGATACTTGCCGAGGAGTGTTCGAGGTTTTCAGATGTCGAAATCGTCAGGCTTCTCGCCATGGAAAAAACTCCTTTGACTCTCATCGCCAATAAGGACGCCAAGCACAGTTTAAATATCCGCTCTTTTTATCTGGGATCAGCCAAGGCGAGCGGGATTGAAAGGAACAAGCGGTTTGTCACTCCGATCAATCTCTCCGCAATCCCCAGGCTTTTTAAAACCCGGAAATTGCCGGTTCATGTCGCACTGATCCAATTGTCCCCCCCAGACGACTTCGGCTGGATGAGTTTAGGTGTATCGGTGGACATCACCCTCGCCGCCGCTCTTTCAGCCGACATGGTCATTGCCCAGGTGAACTCCAGAATGCCCAGAGTTCTTGGCCGCAGTTTCATCCATGTCAATGATGTGGACATCATCGTTGAATACGATGAACCCCTACTCACCATAAGCGATAAACCGGAGCTTGAAACTGCCAATATGATAGGGAAACAGGTGGCCCGGCTTGTCGATGACGGATCCACCATCCAGATCAGCCTTGGTGCGACCCACCAGGCGACACTGTTGGGGCTTGCCGAAAAAAACGATCTCGGCGTTCATACTCAGTACGTCACCGACGACATTCTTCACCTCGTCTCCATGGGGGTCATCACCAACCGAAAAAAAGGATTCAACGACGGAAAACTGGTTGCCAGCAATGCCATTGGGACGGAGAACCTGTATGAATTTATAAACGACAACCCCTCCATCGAATTCCACCCGTCAGATTATGTCAATGATCCTGCCGTTATTGCTCGCCACGATAAAATGGTCTCGATGAATGTGGCGATGGCCATGGATCTCACCGGACAGGTGGCGGCAGACGCCCTTCCCTATAATTTTTTTTCAGGGGTCACAGGGATGCTCGATTTCGTGAGGGGGGCCGCCATGGCGGAAAACGGCAAATCCATCCTCATGCTGACCTCTACGTCTCGAGATGGAAAGAAAAGCCGTATCGTACCGATGCTTGGCGATACGGCCATCGTGGTTCCCAGGGGGGATGTTCATTACGTTATCACCGAATACGGCGCCGTCAACCTTTTCGGAAAAAACCTTCAGGAGCGGGCGTTGGCGATGATCAGTATCGCGCATCCCAATTTCCGGGATGAGCTTTTTAATGAAGCCAAAAAGACGGGACTTCTGGATAAGGCGCGCAAACGGACTGATCTGATGCTTGGCATCTACCCGTTTAAACTGGAAGAAATCCACACCTTCAACAATCAAACGGTCGTCATCCGGCCTGCTAAACCGGTGGATGCGAGGCGGATCCAGGAGCACTTTTACACCCTTGAAAAAAACGATGTGATATCCCGCTTTTTCCATGAAAAATCATCGTTTGTTCATGAAGAAATGGAAGGGATTGCGCAGATTGACTATATCAAGGATCTGACACTCCTGGCAGTGGTAGGAGAGTTCGGATTTGGAAAGGTTGTCGGGATTGGAGAATATCTTCTTGATCCGGCAAAAAATATCGCTGAAGTGGCCTTCTCGGTGAGCAAGGAATTTCAGGGAAAAGGAATAGGAAAAATTTTTATCTTAAAACTGGCAGAAGCCGCACGCAATAACGGCATATCCGGATTCGAGGCCTATACCTCCCCCAACAATCAAGGGATGATTAAACTTTTCAAAACCTTGCCTTATAAAACCCGCACCTCATACGACGGCAACGCCTTAATCCTAACCTGCCGATTTGATGAACCCCGGTAACGGATCCGTTTTGAACATACCCTCCAAAGCGCCAATCGATCGAAAAGGTACTCAGATGAAGACATATAAAATCCTATTTCTCCCTCATCAAAAAGAAATTGAAGTCCAAGACAAAACCGTTCTTATCCGTGCAGCCATGGAAGCAGGCGTTCATATCAATGCATCATGCGGCGGGGAAGGCGTTTGCGGCAAATGCCGAGTCATTATAGAACAAGGACAGGTTGAAGGCGGTCTATCCGAAAAACTGAGCCGGGAGGATATCGAAAAAGGGTACCGTCAGGCCTGCCAGGCACGCATTGTAAGCGACCTGGTGGTGCGGATTCCGGTAGAGTCGGCCATCGACTCGACCATTCTCAATCTTCAAAGCGCCCCCAGAAAGGCCGCCGGAATCCAGGAAATGAATTTCAACGAACTGAAAGAAAAAGGCCTCTTTGTTCCTCCTGTGGAAAAGAGATACCTGGAAATCCCGGAACCATCCGCCCAGGACAATCTCCCGGACATCACGAGATTGATCGGTTTTTTAAAACTTAACCATGACGAGCATCGGCTTGAAGTGGACCTGTCGGTTATCAGAAAAATTCCGGATGTCTTAAGAAAAAACCGGTTCAAAGTGACCGCCACCTTAGCCCGTCCGGTTCGCAAAACGGACGGAAGGACCCGCATCATCAATATTCAACCGGGGGATACTACGGACCGCAACTTTGCCATCGCCATGGATATCGGAACAACGACGATATACGGGCAGTTGATCGATCTTAAAAGCGGCAAAGTTCTCTCCCAGTACGGTGATTTCAACGGTCAGATCAGCTATGGCGATGACGTGATCAGCCGGATTGTGTATGCTGAAAAGCCGGGAGGATTGGAAATCCTTCAGCAAGTGGTGATCGGAACCATCAACAAAGTGATTCAAAAAATCATTCAGCGTGCCGGTATCGATCCGGATGAGATATCCACGATTACCCTGGCCGGTAACACCACGATGACCCAATTGATGCTCAAAATCAATCCGCGGCATATCCGTCGGTCGCCTTATGTGCCGGCTTCAACTCTGTTTCCGCCTATCAAAGCGGCCGAGCTTGGAATTGAACTGGGAGATCACGTAGCCGCACTTGTTTATCCTGCCGTATCAAGCTATGTGGGAGGAGATATTGTCGCAGGCGTCATGGGATCCGGAATGTACCGATCCGAGGTGCTGACCCTCTATATCGACATCGGGACCAATGCAGAAATTGTCATCGGAAACAGAGACTGGCTGGCCTGCGCCGCCTGTTCGGCCGGACCGGCGTTCGAAGGTGGAGGGGTGCAGTTCGGCATGCGGGCCACAAGAGGGGCCATCGAAGATTTTTCCGTTGATCCTGTCACCATAGAGCCCATGATCATCACCATCGGAAACGTAAGACCGAAAGGGATATGCGGTTCGGGGCTCATTTCCATGGTTGCCACCCTTTTTGAAATGGGGATCATCAACAATGCCGGTAAGTTCAACCCGGATCTGAATACCTCAAGGATTCGAAGAAACGACAATTTTTACGAGTATGTCCTGGCATGGAAAGAAGAGACTCAAATTGACCGGGATGTCGTTTTAACCGAGCCGGATATTGATAACCTGATCCGCGCCAAAGGAGCCATTTACAGCGGATGCAGGACTCTGCTTGAAGAAGTCGGTTTGAACGTAGCCGACATCGAGCGGATTTTTTTAGCAGGGGGTTTCGGAAGCTATGTGGACCTGGAGAAAGCCATGACCATCGGCTTGCTTCCTGAAATAGACCCGGATAAAGTCATATACATTGGAAACGGCTCGCTCATGGGCGCCAAAATGAGCGCCCTCACCAACCGGATTCGGAGGGATGTCGTGGAGGTAACCAAAAAAATGACGAACTTTGAGCTTTCTGAAACCCCCTCGTATATGGACCATTATGTGGCTGCATTGTTCCTTCCCCATACGGATATCGAGCAATTTCCAAAGCTGAAAGCCCGCCTTGAAGGCCGAAAACGTCTGAACAAAAAAACCGTATCAAAAAATTAATTTTCGATTAATTTATTTCACCTGTTGACAACCTAACTATCAGCTTATAAAAGATATTTTTTGTATCAAAATTTTTTCATCGGCATAAGGTGAGATCGATACAGCCGCTTCTTCAGCGGTTTAATCATAATCTTTTCGGTATGTTATTGCGAATTCATTTTGATATCAGAAAATTAATAATGGAAAGGAGGAGAATCAAAGCATCATCAGGATAGGGAATATGGTTGTCTTTTTTTTATCAACTCTAAACTTCTATATTTGGAATTAGGAGGGAACATTGGGCTTTCAATTTTACAAAGAAAATTACACCGGCAAAATCAAAGAGATCACTATTGGAAAAGGAACCAAGTCGGTGAAAGTCGGGGGGCAGAGCTGCTACCCCTTCTATCAGTTTGAAGGTGACATGCCCAATAGGCCCAAAATTGCAATGGAGGTCTGGGACATGGAACCGGAAGACTGGCCGGAATCCGCGCTGGTCCACTTCAAAGATGTCGTCTCGGATCCGGCAGCCTGGGCAAAAAAATGTGTCAAAAACTTCGGGGCTGAATTAATCGTTCTTCAGCTTAAAAGCATCGATCCGAACGGAAAAAATGCAGGCGCCGAAGAAACAGCGGCTGTGGTTAAAAAGGTCAGCGAGGCGGTCGATGTGCCTTTAGTCGTCTGGGGATGTGCCAACCCCCAAAAGGACGATGAGGTTTTTAAAAGGATCGCCGAGGTTTGCCAGGGGAAAAACCTGACGATCGGACCTGTCGAAGATAAGAACCACAAAGGAATCGGTGCATCAGCCATGGCTTATGGTCATACAGTGATTTCATCCTCACCCATTGATGTCAATTTGGCCAAACAAATCAACATCCTTCTTGAAAACCTGGGCGTGCCCAAAGAAAAAGTGATCATCGACCCCACAACCGGCGGTTTGGGGTATGGCCTGGAGTATTCCTATAGCGTTATGGAACGTATCCGAATGGCCGCTCTGAATCAGGGTGATGATAAGTTGCAATTTCCCATCATCAACAACCTTGGGAATGAGGTTTGGAAATGTAAAGAGGCAAAAGAAACAGCCGAAGCGGCGCCCACGCTGGGCGACCCTGAAAAACGGGGAATATTAATGGAAGCCATTGGAGCGGTCAGCTACCTCATGGCCGGATCCGACATATTGATCATGAGACATCCGGAAGCGATTCGCATGGTCAAGGCATTTGTAGAGCTTCTCATCAATGGAGGAGATATTAGCGGCGTTACGGGTATCAATAAAAAGCTTCCAACAGTCGATTTCGACTATGCCTCGATGGCTCCGAAACCGAATCTGACGATTGAAGAGGAGAAAGGGAAAAAGCCGGAAGTCGTTGAGAAAAAAGCCGAGCCAAAAGCCGCGGCTGCACCAAAACCAGTCCCGAAAAAAGAGGAGCCAAAACCCAAAGTGACGGTCGTTGATGAAGCCAAGGCCAAAGTCTCTGCGGAAGCCGAAGTCAAAGCCAAGGCTGAGGCAGAAGCAAAGGCCAAAGCGGAAGTCGAGACTAAAGCCAAGGCCGAAGCCGAGGCCAGGGCTAAAGCAGCGGCGGATAAAAAAGCCAGGGGAGATGCTGAAGCCAAAGCCAAGGCCGAAGCCGAGGCCAAGGCAAAAGCAGATGCTGAAGCCAAAGCCAAGGCTGAAGCCGAGGCCGAGATCCGGTTAAAACGCGCCAAAGAAAGAGAGGAACTGACAGCACAAAGAGCAATCGCGCATAAGGAAAAAGTAGCGATGACGCCGGCTGCCCAACAACTGTCCATGACAGATAAAATGATCGACAGACTGAATCGAATACATAGAAGAGTTGCCTAAACGATTTAATCAACTCCATAAAACTAATTTGAATGCCGAAAGGGCATTGAGACAGCACAAATTGAGGAGGAACCTCTAATGGCAGAAGAGATCAAAGAAAAAGTCAAGAAAGTGGCTGACCCGATTGAGGCATCCATTGACGCAGCTACCCAGCAGATGATTAAGCGGGCTCAGGCTCTCGGCATCGACACGGTATTCGACCGTGCCGCAGCCATGAAGCCGTGCAACATCGGAACCCAGGGGATCTGCTGCAAAAACTGCGCCATGGGTCCATGCCGTCTTCCGTTGACGAAAGATGTGGATCCGATGGACGACAAACGAAAAGGCCTTTGCGGAGCCACCGCTAATACAATTGCGGCCCGAAACTTCGCCCGGATGGTTGCAGCCGGCGCTGCAGCCCACTCAGACCATGGACGTTGTGTGGCCGAGGTCTTCATGTCGGTCGCCCGCAAGGAAACGCAAGACTATAAAATCAAGGATCCGGTTAAACTGCTATCCATAGCGCCTCATCTTAATGTGGCTACCAAAGTTGAAGTCGGCGGTGAGACAAAAGATCGCGACATGGATGAGATCGCCCTGGAAGTGGCAGAAAAGGCTCTGGCCGAATGGGGCAAGCCTGAAGGCGAGCTTTTGTATCTTAAGCGAGCCCCTGAGTCGCTTTACGAAAAATGGAAAAAAAATGGCGTGCTGCCGCGAAACATTGACCGCGAGATCGTGGAGATCATGCACCGCACCCACATGGGTGTGGATCAGGATTACAAGAATATCGTTAAACAATGTACCCGTGCATCCTTAGCCGATGGGTGGGGCGGATCGATGCTGGCAACCGACCTGCAGGATGTCATGTTCGGCACACCATACCCATTGCAGAGCGAAGCCAACCTGGGAATCCTGAAAACAGACCATGTCAACATCGTCATTCATGGTCACGAACCTGTGCTGTCGGAAATGATCGTAGCTGCGGTCCAGACTAAGGAGATGGTCGACTACGCTAAATCCAAGGGAGCCAAAGGTATTCAACTGGGAGGCATCTGCTGCACAGCCAATGAAATTCTCCAGCGCCACGGTGTGCCCCTCTGCGGAACCTTCCTGCAGCAGGAATTGGCTATTATCACCGGCGCAGTGGACGCAATGGTGGTAGACATTCAATGCATCTTCCAAAACTTAGCCAACGTGGCCAAATGCTTCCACACCAAACTGATCACAACCCATCCCATTGCCCGGATGGAGCAGAATAACGTGATCCATATCGAATTCGACGAGCATCATGCCATGGATGACGCCAAACGGATCGTCAAGATGGCCATCGACAATTTTCAAAACCGCAGCAAGGAGGTCATGATTCCCAAACAAAAAGCGGTTCAAATCGCCGGTTTTGGTGTTGAATCCATTGAATACCATTTGGGGGGGACCTTCCGAGGGACCTTCTATACGCTAAATGACAACATTATTAACGGCCGAATCCGGGGTGTTGCCGGTGTCGTCGGTTGTAACAACGCCAGAACCCGACACAATGAAAGCCACATTACCATCGTAAAAGAACTAATTAAAAACGATATCATCGTGTTGACCACCGGTTGCAATGGTATCGCCTGCGCCATGGAAGGGCTGCTCACTCCCGAGACTGCAGCAGTGTTCTGCGGTCCGGGGCTCAAGGAGGTCTGCGAGACCGTAGGCATCCCGCCGGTATTGCATTTAGGATCATGCGTCGACAACAGCCGGATCCTTCTGGCGGCTACTGAAGTAGTCAAAGCCGGCGGCCTTGGCAAAGATATTTCCGACCTGCCAGCAGCCGGAAGCGCACCTGAATGGATGAGCGAAAAAGCCATCAGCATCGGGCATTATTTTGTCAGCTCCGGCGTGTATACCGTTTTTGGCGTAACCTTCCCCACTTCAGGCGCACCCGTTTTCGAGAAGTATTTATTCGAAGATCTGGAAAAGATTTATGGCGGAAAGTGGGACTTCGAACCCGATCCCATCAAACATGCCAGAAAGATGATCGCCCACATCGATAAAAAACGCAAGGAGCTAGGCATCGACAAAGCCAGGGATCGCGTCTTATTGGATATGGCCGATCGTCAGAAGCTAGAAGCAACTGCTTAACGATTTACGATAACTATAACGATGAGGTTTGAAAAGAACAGCATCCTCAACGAAGGAGGAAATAAAGCATGTCCAGATTAGTTGCATTTGCTGCCATTCAGGGCGGCTATAATATTGTTTCGAAAGTTGAAGGTAAATACAAAAGAGCCCTCAAGACGTATGATGCATCCACCAAAGTGGGCTTTCCCAACACCGCTTACTATCTTCCTGTCATTTACTCTCTGCTGGGAATGAAGGTGGAAACGCTTGAAGACATAAAAAAGCCGCTGGATTTTGCAAGAAAATTGCTCCCCCCGCACGTGAAGGGGCATAATCATCTCCCGTATCTAGGCCCCCTGCTGGATGCCGGAATGGCGG
>MGQD01000006.1:50642-52855 GCA_001797695.1 Deltaproteobacteria bacterium RBG_13_49_15
TTTGAGATCGAAGAAGCCCTCAGGTATCTTGAGCAGCCTGACTTTTACCTGCATTCCGAAGAGATCGATGAGGAAGCGGGAAAAATTTGGCTGGGTGCTGCCGACGATACGGTTTTCCGGAAACGGGGCGTTGAATTCGTCGATGGATCGGCTCCTGGATTTGCCGCCATGGTTGGAGCGGCGCCGGATCCTGAAACCGCCAAAATGATTGTCGAAGAGTATCAACGAAGAAGCCTTTATATCTTCTGCGCGGCAAACCAGAACGGAACTACCATTATCGAACAGCTTTTGCAGGCCGGGGTTCAGGTCGGGTGGAATACCCGAATCGTCCCCTTTGGCCCGGATATCTCTTCGGCCATTTTCGCTCTTGGTTTTGCAAACCGCGCTGCCATGGCATTCGGAGGCGTTCAGCCCGGTGATTACAAACGGATGCTCCTTTACAACAAGAACCGGATTTTTGCCTTTGTCAACGCCCTCGGGGACGTCAATGCCGAATGGGCTGCTGCGGCTGCCGGATGTGTCAACTGGGGCTTCCCGACCCTGGCCGATACGGACATCCCGGAAGTCTTGCCTACAGGCATCTGCACCTACGAACACGTTGTGGCCAATGTCGGCCACAAGGAGATGGTTCAACGTTCGGTGGAGGTAAGGGGCCTTAAAACGACGATATCCCAGATCGACATTCCGTGCTCCTTTGGCCCGGCTTATGAAGGTGAACGGGTCCGAGGAAGCGATCTGTTTTGCCAGATGGGCGGAGGGAAGAGCCATGCCACGGAGCTCGTAAAAATGGCCGATATGAAAGAGATCGAAGACAGCAAAGTCATCGTTGTCGGCAAAGACCTTGATCAGGTGAAGGAAGGAGAAAACCTCCCTCTGGGCATCTATGTCCAGGTAGCCGGCCGACAGATGCAGACCGACTTCGAACCGATCCTAGAGCGCCAGATTCACCACCTGATCAACTATATTCAAGGCGTGATGCATATCGGACAGAGGGATATCGCCTGGATCCGGGTCAGCAAAGCCGCTGTTGAAAAAGGATTCCAACTCAAACACATCGGCGCGGTCCTGCATGCCAAGTTTCATCAGGATTTCGGGGCTATCCTGGACAAAGTTCAGGTCACTTTATACACGGATAAAAAAGATGTGGATGCTCTTACGAAGAGAGCCAGAGCGGAATACAGGCTGCGGGATGAACGGGTTGAAAACATGAGGGATGAAGACGTGGAAACCTACTACTCCTGCACCTTGTGCCAGTCCTTTGCGCCCACCCATGTATGCTCCGTCAGCCCGGAACGGACCGGACTGTGCGGCGCTTACAACTGGATGGACTGCAAGGCTTCTTTTGAAATCAATCCCACCGGTCCGAACCAGCCCATTGAAAAAGGGGAATGTCTGGATGCCAAGCTCGGACAATGGAAAGGGGTAAACGAATTCGTCAGGAAAGCGTCCAGGGGGGCCATCGATCATTACAACTTCTACTCCCTGACAAAAGATCCCATGACCACCTGCGGATGCTGCGAATGCATCGCCGCTGTTTTACCCCAGTGCAATGGAATTATGACGGTCAACCGGGATTACACCGGTGAAACCCCATGCGGGATGAAGTTCACCACCCTCGCCGGTGTGATGGGAGGCGGCGCTTCTTCGCCGGGTTTTGTCGGGCATTCCAAGTTCAACATCACCCAGGGCAAATTCGTCGTCGGAGATGGAGGCCTTCTAAGAATGGTCTGGATGCCCAAGATCCTTAAAGAAGAAATCAAAGACCGGCTTAAAAAGCGGGGTGCTGAACTGGGTTATCCAAACCTGATCGACATGATTGCGGACGAAACCGTCGGAACCACAGAAGAAGAGGTCCTTTCCTTCCTTAGGGAAAAAGGGCACCCGGCGGTCTCTATGGACCCAATCATATCCTAAATTTCGGAGTCTTTCACGGCAAGGATTCAGGCCCGGTTGCCGGGCCGGAATCCTACCGAAGGACTTAATAAACAGACAAGGAGATAAAAAATGGCATTAACCGGCATTCAGATTTTTAAACTCCTGCCGAAAACCAACTGTAAGGAGTGCGGCGTTCCTACCTGTCTTGCATTCGCCATGAATCTGGCCTCCGGAAAGGCGGAACTCGACAGTTGTCCGTATGTGTCGGCTGAAGCGAGGGAGCAACTGACGGAAGCATCAGCGCCTCCAATCCGTCCCGTCGCCATCGGAAAAGGGGT
>MGQD01000006.1:53053-57110 GCA_001797695.1 Deltaproteobacteria bacterium RBG_13_49_15
CAGTGGTGACAAAAAGGGCTTTGCTGAAAAAGCCAGGCAGATCGCTGAAACCTCGGAATTCAATTTGATCCTGATGTCCGAAAAGGCCGATGTTCTGAAGGCCGGAATTGAGGCGTGCGGTTATAAAAGGCCTCTTCTGTATGCAGCCACTGCAGCTAATGCGGATGATTTTGGAAAGCTTGCAAAAGAAGCCGGCCTTCCCCTTTCCGTCAAAGCCGATTCGGTCGAAAAATTGACAGCGCTTACTGATAAACTGACTGGAATGGGTTTAAAAGACCTGGTCCTGGACCCGGGTTCGAGGGAAATTAAGAAAGCCCTTGAAGATCAGGTGGCCATGCGGAGGGCCGCGTTAAAGGATGGAAACCGTAAAGTCGGTTTTCCGACCATTACATTCCCTTGCGAAATGGCTTCCAACATCGATGTGGAAACCCTGATCGCCGCCATGTTCATCGCCAAATACAGCGCGATTGTCGTTCTTTCCGACTTTTCCGGTGAGGCTCTTTTTCCGCTGCTCCTTGAAAGGCTAAATATCTTCACCGACCCGCAGCGTCCGATGACCGTTACGCAGGGGATTTACGAGATCGGCAACCCGGACGAAAATTCACCGGTTTGCGTGACCACCAATTTCGCCCTGACCTATTTTATTGTTTCAGGAGAAATTGAAGGAAGCAAGGTGCCATCGTGGCTCTTGATTAAGGATTCCGAAGGTCTTTCGGTTATGACGGCATGGGCTGCCGGTAAATTTGCCGGCGATGAAGTGGGACAGTTCGTCAAGAAATCCGGGATTGAGGGAAAAATCAAGCATAAGGAAGTCATTATCCCCGGATATGCAGCGGCCATAGCCGGCGATATGGAAGAAGAACTGCCGGGCTGGAAAATCACCGTTGGTCCGAGAGAAGCCGCCCATCTTTCTGCTTTCCTCCGCGCCCGTCGACAGTAAGGATCATAAACGGATACGAGAGGAAAGCCATCATCTAAATCCAAAGGAGGCAACATGTTACTCATCGGTGAAAGTTTAAATGTGATCTCCAGGAAAATCGGCAGAGCGTTCAAAGAACGCGACCCAAAGCCGATCCAGGAAGAAGCGCTCTTTCAGAGGGAAAAAGGAATGGATTATATCGATATCAACCTCGGTCCTGCCAAAAAGGATGGTCATGAACTCATGCCATGGGTTGTAAAGACTGTTCAGGAAGTGGTGGATGACGTTCCTCTGGCTCTTGACACATCCAATATCGATGCCATCTCTGCAGCACTTAAGGTCTGCAAGCTCCCGCCGCTGGTCAATTCCATCATGGTAAGACCCGAACGGTATCAGCGGATGGTTCCTCTGGCCGCTGAGCACAATGCGGATTTCATCGCACTGATGTGGGGGCCCGAAGGGCTTCCTCGCGATGAAAACGAGAGGGCGTCGCTGTGCGTCGAGCTTATCTATTTTGCCAACGAAGCCGGTATCCCCAATGAAAAAATTTGGGTGGACGGCATCGTTACTCCCCTGAACATCCAGCAGCCACAGTTGATGAGCCTGCTGCAGTTCCAGGGAATGCTGCAAGATATCGCTCCGGGCGTCAAAAGCACCTGCGGATTATCTAATATTTCAAACGGCCCTCCCGAGCATCTGCGCCCGATACTGAATCAAACCTATATGGTCATGCTCCAGAAATACGGGATGTATTCGGTTATATCCGACCCGAGGGACGATAAATTAACTGAGATCGCCAAAGGAAAACGGCCCGACATCGTTGATCTGATTTACCGGATGATGGACGGCAAAGAACCTGATATGAAGAGCTTATCCAAAGAGATGCTGGATTATGCAAAAACGGTCAATGTCATCCTTGGAAAAACCTTGTATTCGGACTCGTGGCTTGAAATCTAGCGTTTTCTTCATGCTGAAACGGCTGGAGAAAATGTTCCCTTCACTCTGATCCATTTACAAAGCCCCTCCCTATGACAGGAAGGGGCTTTCGTCGACTTCGCAATTCAATTCTTTAATAGTGTGACCGCATTTTTTAAAAAAATGAACCGGTTCCCTCGAAAGGGCGGCCAAGATTTATGCCTGGTGCACTCACAGCAGAAGGTTGGCCGTATTTGGATGGCGTCTTCACCGTATCGAGTTCACCCTGGGTGCAGGTCGCCGACCCGAAAAAAATCGATCCTTCGATTTGCACGATATCCATCTGACTGCACCTGATACTATTTTTTTAATCCTATCATAGAATACAATGATGAGGACTCCGGGGAATGCCGACGACGCTTAAAGCAACACCGTAAAGCCAACAGCAGCGCCGGGTAGATCCCCTGCGCCGGAATCTCCTTGAAACGGATTGGGTCATCTGTTACTATTTTATATAACTGTCTTTGATGGTAAACGTCATCAGAGAAAACCGGCAGGAGGTCTTCATGGTTCAATCAAAAGCTCTGGAAATCAATTTGGTCGACTACCATGTCGATGTCTCAATTGACTCCAAATATCTGATCCTCCAGCAAATCATGTCAAAATATTACGGATTGATGGAAGGATTGAATGCATTCCTCAAAGAGCTTTCCCATCCGTATCGGAACTGGGGCTATATCGTGAAGGAGGCAAGAGCATACGCCCTTGATTATTTTCACCTGCTTAAGACCCATCCGGAAGGGGAAAAGGGGGCGGCTATTTTTATTGAAATTCTTTTCAACGCCGCTGAAGTTTCAACAGAGCCCGCCGTTAAGGAAGAGGCGGTGGATAATCTTCTTATTTATCTTCAAAAAATCATTAAGGAGTCCGGCACGGAGTTCATCCGGTTTCTCCCTCTAGCCGGCAGTACCTTTCAGCGGATATATCGACTTGACAATGAGACGTTTTTCTTTTTCGTAAAAAGCTTCTATCAATTGAAGCGATTCGGCGAATTGATGCTTAAATATCCGCCGGATTCCTTTATGGAATTTGAGTCGATTACCCTCCTGCTCAACCGGTATTTTCTTACCACTTATGATTACTGGTTAAAGGAGGTGGATCCCCAGGCTTGGTTCGAAAAAGAAATCCTGGAAGAGGAGCAGCTTCAGTATATCCCTGAAATTTTTAAAAACATCTCTCACCGGCAGATCAAAGACTGGCTCAACAGCCTGACCCTGATACGGGAAGATCCGGAGACCTGCTCCCGCAAGGGTTTAACCGCCCTCGTCCAGCTCCCCGGTTTTAATCAGATCGTAGAAGGATACCGGGATACACCGAAATTGTTGTTCAATGCCGGGAAAAATGCCGGACAGGGAAACCGTTGGAAGGTCATATTTTTGTTCCATATCATGAGCATCAACGGGCTTTCCGCCATTCATGAGGAAGAGCTTAGGGAAATCAATCAAGCGATAAGCTGGCTGATCGACCATGAGAAGGGGTGGAATATCCAAAAGCTTTTGGACCAGGCGTTTATTATTTTGAAAAACAGTATAGATAAGTTCCCCTCTGCCACCCTAAGCGGTATTTTAAACATGGGAAAGGGGGTTTATAAAACAGAAAAAGCAGACCTTGTTCAGTTGTTTATCGACGCCGTTATCGACCTTGGGTTTCAGCTTCCGAGAATCTCAGGTGTCGGGAATGACTGGCAGATCAAGGTCAACAGCGCTCATCTTCTGAATATCCGAACCTGGCTGGAACTCATTGAACTCAATCCAAAAAAATCGATTCGACTTCTTTCGTGCCTGGTCATTTACCTTTCCACTTGCGGCGTGTTCGTTAAGGATACCGACCTGTTCCCTCGAGATATCACTCGATTTCTGAACAGCGACATCAGCCCGGTATATAACCTGGTCAAGCAACTTACCCGCCTTTTCCCTGTATTTTTTAATGATATCGGCGCAGAGGGAAAACTGAGGGATGTATCCACGAAGATCGACGAAATCTCGCACCGGAAGGATGTACTGATTCATTTTCTAAGGAAGCAAAGCCATGTGGAAAGCAGCAGCCAGATTATCGAATTCATGGAAGCAACCTTCGACTTGTGGAAGACCAAGGATAAAAGCCTCATCAAGCCCTATGTTCCACCCAGCATTTATGAACAAATCGAAATGGATGGGCCGTATG
>MGQD01000007.1:0-121 GCA_001797695.1 Deltaproteobacteria bacterium RBG_13_49_15
GCCCTATTATCTTTTTCATTGCGAGCCGGCCCCTGGAAACGAACACTTTCGCACCCGCATCGAAACGGGCGCCGAATTAATCCGAAATGGTTTATACGGCCATACCACAGGGCTGGCTCAG
>MGQD01000007.1:185-1065 GCA_001797695.1 Deltaproteobacteria bacterium RBG_13_49_15
TGTCATTATTTAAAACCCATTGGGATTGTCGATTTCACCGAATCTGCTGCGTCATCAGATGTTGCGCATACTGCAGTATCGCACAACACCCTCTTCCTTGCATCTCTTGCCTGCCTCCGGCAGGTCGACAAACTCAACAATCGCTCAATTTAGGTTATACAGAGGATTCATATTGAAAAGAAACGAGATATCGCATCCTCTTCCGAATGGGATCTGCCATGACGAATTGTAACAAAATAATCGATTTTCTTAAGTCCCGCGAAAGAGACATGTTCTCTCTTCTCAGGGAAATGGTGTTGATCCAAAGCGGCAGCTCCAATAAAAAGGGGGTGGACGACGTCTTGGCTCTCATCGTTTCATCTTTTTCAGAAAACAACGTCCGGTGCGAGATCCTCGATGAAACCGCCCTTGGAAACCATCTCATCGTCCGCTCATCCAAGAACCATCCCGATGGAGTTCAAGCGCTTTTAGTGGGACACATGGACACCGTATATCCGGCAGATACATCATTTAACTGGTACCGGGAGGATGATACCTATGCATACGGTCCCGGTGTGACCGACATGAAAGGCGGGCTAGTAGCAGGGATTTTTGCCATCAAAGCATTGGAGTTCACCGGGGATCTTGACCATATCCCGCTTGCTTTCCTGTTGAATTCGGACGAAGAGATCGGTTCCCCCGGTTCGCAAAAATGGATCAGGCAAGAAGCGTCAAAAAGCCTCTTTGCCTTTGTACTCGAATGCGGCAGCGAAAACGGCGGCATTGTTACCGGTCGCAAAGGGAATCTACGGCTACAACTCGACCTGGAAGGAAAAGCCGGGCATGCCGCATTCGCTGGGATTGACAAAGGGAGCGCTATTTTGGAGCTTTCCCATAAAAT
>MGQD01000007.1:1267-1536 GCA_001797695.1 Deltaproteobacteria bacterium RBG_13_49_15
AGCCGCTTGCTGAAAATCGGCGGCAGGCCTCCGATGGAACCGGACCCGGTCAACCGGACCCTGTTCCAATCCGTAAAATCGGTTGCCCGAAAACTCAATTTTATAGTATTTGAAGAATACCGAAAAGGCGCATCGGATGCCAATATCATCGCACAGGAACAGGTTCCGGTTATTGACGGACTGGGGCCGATCGGCGACGGAGACCATAGCGAAAACGAACGTATTTTGAAAGAAAGCTTCATCCAGCGAACGGCCCTGATCGCCTGTGC
>MGQD01000007.1:1589-3251 GCA_001797695.1 Deltaproteobacteria bacterium RBG_13_49_15
CCGGGGGTAAAAAATGAGCGAAAAAAAACAGGATAACGAAAAAGTTGAAACCCCGCCTCCCGATTGGATGAATGCGCTTACATCCTTCTGGGAACCGATGACAAAAGCATGGTTTGATTCCGCATCCGCTTTTCTCGGCGGCAAAACCCCCTTTCCAGGAAAGATAAAGGGAGTAAACCGGTTCATTAAGTCCACGGAATTTACCGCAAATATCTGGCTCGCCATGCTGTCATCCATCGGACAATCCGGAATAATGGATGCCTTCGCCAAGAGGCAAACAACCTATCCGGAAGTCTGGATGAAAATGCTTAAAACAGGTTTCGAAGGATTGTCCGATCTTCAACGGCAGTGGATTGAAAAAGCGGGAAAGGTCGGGGAGTCTGCGAAAGCATATCAGTTCGAACATCTCGATGAAAATATTTTCAAGGTTTGGGAATCCATTTACGAAAAGGAGCTGAAGCAATTCTTTAAGGTCCCACAACTCGGACTGGGGCGGTTCTACCAGGAACGATTCAACCAGATGATCGATGCGTTCAACGAATTTCAGACCGCCATGGGGGAATTTCTTCGACTCCTGTATCTCCCTTTTGAAAAAACCCTTCACGTGATGCAGGAAAATCTTCAACAAAACGCAGAGGAAGGCTCTCTTCCGGAAAGCGCTCAGGACTATTACCAGGTCTGGATCAAAATCCTCGAAGGGCACTATATGACCCTGTTTAAGACTCCTGAATATGCCGCCACAATGGCTTCAGCTCTTTCCGCCTTCGAGGAATTTGTTGCGTCCAGGAATCGGATCCTGACCGATCTGCTAAAGACGCTCCCGATTCCATCCCAAAAGGAGATGGATGAACTGATCAGGGAAATCTATGTTTTAAAAAAGCGCGTTGGAGTCCTTGAGAATAAGATGAAATAAAAGGAGCAGAATCAATGGAAAGGCCGAAAATATCCGTCGATTTAATTTTATCGAAACTGGCAGAAGATGCCGAAACGGCCCGCATCAAAGCCCAAAAGGCATCCGACGTTCTTCTTGAACCCCTGAACACCGAAATCGCCGCCACGCCTTATGATGTGGTATATGAGGAAGACCGGGTCAAGCTGAAGCACTACCGGCCGGTCACCGAAATGCAGATTCAAACCCCGCTCCTTGTCGTTTATGCCCTCATCAATCGGGAAACCATGCTCGATCTTCAACCCGGGCGAAGTGTGGTTCAAAGCTTTCTTCAAAGCGGAATCGACCTTTACATGATCGATTGGGGATACCCTTCCCGAAAAGACCGGTTTTTGTCGATCGACGATCATGTCAACGGGTATATGGATCATGTGGTCGATTTTATATTAACCCATCGGCGAGCCCGGCAGATCAACCTGATGGGGATTTGCATGGGCGGCACGTTCAGCGTCATTTATGCCGCTCTCCATCCGGAGAAGATCAAAAACCTGATCACCACGGTCACTCCTACGAATTTCGATACGGACCAAGGACTGCTTCATATCTGGATGAAACAAATCGACGCTTCGAAAATGGTGGATGCATTCGGCAACATGCCGGGGGATCTCCTGAATTTCGGGTTTTTGCTGATGAACCCGGCGCGGCTGATGATCGACAAATACGTGGGGTTTTTAGAAAACATGGACAATAAACAGTTTACGGAAAATTTCATC
>MGQD01000007.1:3328-3901 GCA_001797695.1 Deltaproteobacteria bacterium RBG_13_49_15
GTGTCAGCGGGAATTTGCCCCTAAAATCGCAGCATGGTTAAAAGAAAGAGATTCGGACAAACCTGCCGGATTGCCGGTTCGGAAAAAACGCCAACAGAAAAAAACCGGCGTTTTAGCAAGAAAAAATAAAGTGATTTCAGCAGATAAAGGAGAATAATAGATGACAAATCAAAGCGATTTTTTCACCACATTTTGCAGGGTGAGCAAAGCGTTCGCAACCACTCTTGACAAAGAAGCAATTCTCGATCTGATCGTCAACAGCGCTATCGATACCATGGATGGAAAGGCGGCCTGCCTCTGGCTTACGGACCCCGATACAAAACAATTTTTGGCCGTTGCACAGAAAGGATTGTCGGAAAAATACTTTAAAACAACCCTTCGATCTCAAAAAATCGTCCCCATCATTTCCGAAAAAGGATATCTTCATTCCCGCGACGCAGCATCCGACCCCCGGCTCGAGGATCATGAAGGGAAGAAAGCGGAAGGGATCGCATCGATGTTGATCGTACCGGTGAAAGTGATGGATCAGATTATCGGCGCTCTTTCCCTTTATACTTCCGATACCCGTGACTT
>MGQD01000007.1:3942-4475 GCA_001797695.1 Deltaproteobacteria bacterium RBG_13_49_15
AAGGAGGCATGGCCATTGAAAAGAGCCGGCTGGTGGATCAAATCAGAAGATATACCCGATTATTTCATGACCTGGCCGCAAGCATCAATGCGTCGCTTGATCTAAAAACGATTTTTCAAACAATGACCGAAGAGACCGCTAAGGCCCTCGGAGTCAAAGCCTCGTCCATCCTGCTCATCAACAAAGAGAAAAAAACCCTTGAACTGGTGGCGAGCTTCGGACTTAGCAGCCGATACCTCAACAGAGGCCCTCTTTCAGTAGAAAAAAGCATGGCCGAAACCCTGAAAGGGGAGCCGGTCATGATCGAAGATGCCGCATCGGACAAGCGGGTGCAGCATCGGGAAGAAAAGAAAAGTGAGGGGATCGCTTCGATTTTAAGCGTCCCGGTCATGGCCAAAGACGAAGTGATCGGCGCGTTACGCCTCTATAGCGGCACCCCGAGAAAATTCACAGAAGACGAGATCATGTTTACCACCGCCCTGGCCCATCAGGGAGGGCTAGCGATCATGAACGCATCCTACTTCGCGGCACTC
>MGQD01000007.1:4510-4814 GCA_001797695.1 Deltaproteobacteria bacterium RBG_13_49_15
GAGCCACCGCTCCTGGTTTTAGCAAATGGTTTTAGTGGATTCTCCGGAGAACGGTTGTGCAGTTGGTCACTGCAGAGCCCCCCACATTGAATACCACGCCGATCTCAGGAATCCCTTTTTTCGGAGCAACACCAATCGGTTCCCCAACAAGCTGTTTGTACACCAGTGCGTGCATGGAGGTTCCGGTAGCCCCAACAGGATGCCCTTTGGCCTTGAGCCCCCCGGAAAGGTTGATGGGACACACATCATCGGGCGTGTATTTGCCTTCAATGAAATCGTACCCTCCCTCCCCATCTTTTGACAG
>MGQD01000007.1:4893-5272 GCA_001797695.1 Deltaproteobacteria bacterium RBG_13_49_15
AGCAATCGTGCAGTCTCAAGGGCGGTGCAATCATCGGGTTGGCGCCTTTTCCCTCATCAGGGAGCTTCAAAATCGCTTCGGCGGTGGTCAGGCCATATCGGTCCGGCGGGCTCCCTTTTCCGAAATGCGCCAGCGGGTTCTGCAGCCCGTTCCGGTAGCAGAGCGCCGAGACTTGGGCGAGCATCCGGCGAAGGGTCTCATCGGAAAGCCGGTAGTGAGATTTATACCCTTTGGCATATTCGGCGAACAGCCCCGGAAAGGTCATCCCTTTGGCCCCTTCGGTCGGCCAGTAGGAAGAACACGCCAGGGCATGGGTTACGCCTTTTGTATTGAGGAGGGACATTTTTTCAACACCGATGACCAGGACCCGCTTGAAACG
>MGQD01000007.1:5437-5503 GCA_001797695.1 Deltaproteobacteria bacterium RBG_13_49_15
GATCCAAATTCCATCGATCTCTTTCGGGTCCAAACCGGCATCCTCAATAGCGCCCTTTCCCGCTTC
>MGQD01000008.1:0-9377 GCA_001797695.1 Deltaproteobacteria bacterium RBG_13_49_15
AGTCTATGGCATCTTTTTGTTGATTCATCATCACCGAACACCACATCAGTCCGGCCATTGCGCCGGCGCCCGCTTGATTGAGATTGACCGCTTCTAAAAATGCGGTCTTGGCCGAATCATACTCGGCTCGACGGTATCGAACCCAACCCAAAAGATTCCGGGCCATATAAGAGAAGGGATACTTCTTTGACGCCGTCGCGATCGCTTCGACGTTAAGGTCGGTTTCTGATTGATAGGATGAAAAGAGATAAAACGCCAATAGCGCCCGGCCCACCGCATCAAGGCCTTCCAATGGCAGCTTTTCGGGCCAGAGCGCTTTCCGGCGTTCCATTTCGGCAAATGAAATCCCGCAAGTTTCTATCCATTCCAGAAACGTATTCCGGAAACCGATATGATGGTCTAGCATTGAAAAGGGAATCGAATTTACCCAAACCCGTTTGACTTCGGTATCCGTCAGAGTAATGATTGCCTCTTGCTTAGCGATATGTCCTGAAAACCAATAGCGAATCTTCTGCTCTGCGCCTAAGTCCCCTATGTTCGGTTCGGATCCTTCTCCGCGGCAAAAAGAAAGTAGTGTTTCTTTTTTTGGAAAAATCGCTTTTACGCGCCAACCGAACCACATTTCCTTGAGCCGGGTGCATAAAACCAATACGTTCCCCAGCAGGAAATGAAAGGCCAAGCCGATACCTGAAAATCGGCTGTCCTCTTGGATCCTTATGGGAAGCACAATCGCCTGGGGTTTGGCGTCACAAAGGGATATCCCTGAATCCATAAAAGTGTATCAACCGTCATGCTGGCCGGGGAGGGCATCTTTTCCTGCCTGGCGTTCACACAGTTCCACCAGAACTCCGTTGGTCGCTTTGGGATGCAAAAAGGCGATCCTGGCCCCTCCCGCTCCTTTTCTTGGCTTCTCATCAATGAGCAACACGCCCTTTTCCTTGAGATAGGAAAGAGCTTTTTCGATGTTTTCGACACGGAATGCGACATGCTGGATCCCTTCGCCTCGTTTCTCAAGGTACTTAGCGATGGGGCCTTCGGGAGATGTGGATTCTAAAAGCTCCACTTCACTCTCACCCACCGGAAAAAATGCCGTGGTCACTTTTTGTTCAACCACCGTTTCGGTCCCCTCAAATGGAAGGCCAAGGATATCCGTCCAGAAATTTTTCCCGTTATCAATGCTTTTTACGGCGATTCCAAGGTGGTCGATCTTTAAAATTTTCATATCCCTTCCTTCCCCTTTCACTTGACTTTGCTCATTGTCCTTCTAAATCCGTCCATTGAATTGACAATGGTGTCATCGTCTACACAGAAGGCGATTCGGAAATAGCCGGGTCCCATAAACCCGCTCCCGGGAACCGCCAGAATCAGCTCCTCCTGGAGGGTTTGAACAAATTTGACATCATCGGCTATAGGGGATTTTGGGAACAGATAAAACGCCCCTTTGGGTTTAATGAACTCGTAACCGCATTCGGCCAGGCCATTGCAAAGCAACTCCCGTTTCCGTGCATACGCAGGAATGTCGGCCTGAACCCCCTGGAGAGCAGCGACCGCTCTTTGCATCAGGGCCGGAGCATTGACAAAGCCGAGAATCCGATTAGCTAAGGCCATCCCGGCCATCAGGGACTGCCGAAACCTGGCGGATGGATTGGCTGCAATAAATCCGATCCGTTCGCCAGGGATGGAAAGGTCCTTGCTGTAGGATGTGGCGATAATAGTTTCCGAATAGCAGGGAAAAATGCTTGGAACGGCTATCCTGTCGTAAGTGATCTTCCGGTAAGGTTCATCTGATATTAGATAGATGGTTCTGTTGAGCGTTTTTCCTTTTTCTTCAAGTAAATTTCCCAGCTTCTTAAGTTTATCCTTGCTGTAGATTTGGCCGGTTGGATTATTGGGTGAGTTGATCAAAACAGCCTTGGTCTTCTCCGAAATGGCTCTTGAAATGGCTTCCAGATCGAGGTTGAAATCGGATTTGGTGGCTACGGTCCGTAGTACTCCGCCGTGATTGTCGGCATAGGTGTTATATTCCACAAAATATGGGGCCGGGCAAATAATCTCATCGCCCGGGTCGAGAATGGCTTTAAAAATGACGTTGAGCGCACCTGCAGCCCCGCACGTCATAATGATTTCGTCCTGAGTGATCGGCACTTCTTGCTCCTTGGATACATAATCCGCAATCGATTTTCGCACAAATGGGTACCCGATATTCGGCATATACCCGTGATCACCCGTTTTTGCAGACTGAATAAGATCCATAAGAACGCTTTTAAATTGATCCGGAGGTGGCAGGTTTGGGTTTCCGAGACTAAAGTCGAACACGTTTTTCGCCCCATGCTTAGCCTTGAGCCTAGCACCTTCTTCAAACATTTTCCGGATCCATGATTGTTTGGACTGCATCGCCTCGATTTTTCTTGCAATCGTCATAAAAAGACCTCCGCTTTTCGTTAGCCGGTTCGTAAACCGTCTCCGGCGGCGCCGGTAATTCCGTTCAGTTTTTTTAATGTAATCCGATTATTTCACCGCTTCGACGGATTTAACCTCCGGCACATCCTCTTTGATCAATCGTTCAATCCCATTTTTTAGGGTCATCTGGGACATCGGACATCCGGCACAAGCGCCCTGCAAGCGCACTTTTACCACTCCGTCCACCACATCCACGAGTTCAACGTTTCCCCCATCCCTTATCAGCATGGGTTTTATCTTCTGGAGCGCTTTTTCAACTTTTTCTCTCATGATTTTTCCCTTCCTTGTCGTTTTCTGCAAAACGGATTATTCAAAATTCTTATGCGTTATAATCCATTATCACATTTTCTTAAGTCATAAAAATTTTTTTTAAAGGATAAAAACACCCCATTGGATATGGCTTCTCTTATTCGCTTCATCAGGCTTGAATAATAGCTGATGTTGTGGATTGTATTTAACCTGTAGGCGAGGAGCTCTTTAGCCATGTACAGGTGGCGAAGATAGGCCCGGCTGTAGTTTTTGCATGTGTAGCAATTACATTCCGGATCCAGAGGCTGAATATCCTGTTTGAATGCAGCATTACAGATATTGATGGTTCCAAATGAGGTAAAAAGAGATCCGTTTCTGGCGTTTCGTGTGGGAAGGACGCAATCGAACATATCTGCACCCAGGGATACCAGCTCGAGGATGTCCTCCGGGGCGCCGACTCCCATCACGTATTTGGGACTATCCTTAGGAAGCTGTTCAAGCGTATAACCGGCAGCATCCAGCAAGCATTCCTTGGGCTCTCCCACACTTAATCCTCCTACCGCATAACCGCTGAAGCCGATCTCCGCCAGTTCATCAACCGATCGTTTACGAAGGTCATTAAAAGCCCCTCCCTGCACGATTCCAAAAAGGGCATTTTTCTTTTGTATTTCCCACACCGACTTGCATCGTCTCGCCCATGAGGTCGTCATGGCAACACCTTCTTCAGCCTTATCTTTGCTTATCGGATAAGGGAGGCAGTTGTCTAAACACATGATTAAGTCCGCGCCAATACGATTTTGGAGATCTATCGTCTTTTCAGGGGAAAGGAGGTGTTTGGATCCGTCAATATGGGATCGAAAAATCACACCTTCATCGGATAGAGTGACAAGTTTTGCAAGAGAAAAAATTTGAAACCCACCGCTATCTGTTAAAATGGGTCCTTCCCACCCCATAAACTTGTGTAGCCCGGAAAACAATTCAATGACATCAAGTCCGGGCCTCAAATACAGGTGATAGGTATTTCCGAGTATGATTTGAACCCCGGCGGCTTTCAATTCTTCCGGCGAAACGGATTTAACGGTTCCTAGTGTTCCTACCGGCATAAATACGGGAGTTTCAACCGATCCGTGCTGTGTTATAAATTGTGTCGCCCTGGCCCGGGTTTCGTTGCACTGAGAAAGGATTTTAAACTCTTCTAAATTTCTCATTCGATCAACATAGCATCCCCATAGCTGTAAAACCGATATCTGTTCCGAATCGCTTCTTCATATACCGAAAGGATCTCCTCCCGGCCGGCAAAAGCGGAAACAAGCATTAAAAGGGTCGATTTAGGGAGATGAAAATTGGTAATCATGGCATCGATGGTTTTGAAACGAAAGCCCGGAAATATGAATAAATTGCATAGCCCTGTACCGGGTTTAACAACCCCCTTGTCATTTGATGCAAACTCAAGGGCCCTGACACATGTGGTCCCCACAGCCACAATCCGACTACGGTTTTGTTTACCGTCGTTGATCTGTTTTGCCGCATCTTCGGATATGGAATACCATTCCGGATGTATCCGGTGTTTTCGGATATCCATAACACGCACGGGTAAAAACGTTCCGTATCCCACATGCAATGTAATTTCTGCCAGCCGAACTCCTTTTGATTTTAGTTTCTTGAGAAGCTCTTTTGAAAAATGAAGCCCGGCAGTCGGCGCCGCCACTGCCCCTTTCTGTGAAGCATAAACGGTTTGATACGAGATCGCATCCTCAGGAGTCGGCATTCCGGATTCCCTCCGGACATAAGGAGGAAGCGGGGTGCTTCCGGCCCGATACAACGCATTCATAAAACCCCTTTCACATGAAAATCGGACGGAATAGACACCCCCCTGTCCTTCCAGGATCTCGCATTTGAGCCCGCCGTCAAAGAGGATGACCGATCCGGGTTTTGGACGTTTCGACATCTTGATTAAACATTCACACGTGACGTCACTCTCCTTATTTTCCTGATTCAATCCATTTGGAAAACCAAGAAGAAACACCTCCGCTCTTCCTCCGGTCTCCTTTTTGCCGATCATCCGGGCTGGGATCACTTCGGTGTTGTTGATAACCAGAAGATCTGTCGGAGTTAACAGATCTTCCAAAGTTCGGAACCGGTGATGTGAAACTGTTTTTTCCCTTCGATTGAATCGAAGCAACCGGGATTGATCCCTGTTTCTGGCCGGCGCCTGAGCGATCAATTCATCAGGAAGATCATATTCGTATTGATGAATTGAGAACATGAACCCTTATCTTCTCCCTGCAATTCAGACACTGGACTTCAGACTTTAGACACCAGACTTTTCTATATAGGAAATTAACCCTTGCAGTGTCCTCAAACCTTCTTGAATTTTTCCCCATAATTCTTCATATCTATTGGTGTCTAAGTATCCTAATTCATTTGTAAACTTGATGTAGTAACTCAATTCTGCTAACGATGACATGGCTATATATAAAAATTGCAAGTATTCTCTGCTATTCCTCCTGGCTGAGCCCTCCACTATATTGGCTGGCACTGATACAGCAGCTCTTCTCATCTGAGATGTCAACCCCCAAATCTCACTCTTTGGAAATTCTTTCGTAGCCTTATATACCAAGAGTGCCAATTCATCTGCCAACTGCCATGCTTTTATCTTTGTGTAATCTCTGGCCATTTCCCTTCTTAAGTCTAATGTCTGTGGTCTATAGTCTTATTGTCCGAATCACAGAATCCTAAACGAAAGCGCTTGACTATATAATATAACAAGAGATAAGTCCATTGACAAAAGCATCGAAAAGATTGAGGTAAAATGAATTTTGAACCGGTCATCGGACTGGAAGTCCACGCCCAGCTCAAGACAAAAACAAAAATATTTTGCGGTTGCTCCACACTTTTTGGCGACCCCCCGAATACCCATACTTGCCCGGTTTGTCTCGGCTTACCGGGCGTTCTTCCGGTATTAAACAAAAAAGTGGTCGAATATGCCTTAAAAATGGCTCTGGCGACCCATTGCCGCATCTCGCCAGTCAGCCGATTTGCCAGAAAAAATTATTTTTACCCGGATTTGCCGAAAGGGTATCAGATTTCCCAGTATGAAGATCCGATTGCTCAAAACGGCTTCATATTCATAAATGCAGAGGGCAATAAAAAGCGGATCGGCATCCGCCGGATTCATATGGAAGAGGATGCCGGAAAACTGACCCATGACCCTTATCGACCCAAGAGCAGGGTCGATTTTAACCGAACAGGGATACCTCTGATCGAAATTGTCAGCGAACCGGAGATCCATACCGCTCAGGAAGCCACTGCTTATTTAAAACAGCTTCGATCCATTCTTCGTTATCTGGAAATCTGCGATGGAAATATGGAAGAAGGAAGCTTCCGGTGCGACGCCAACATTTCCATACGAAGGGAAGGGGATCAAACTCTCGGTACGAGAACCGAGTTGAAAAATCTAAACTCCTTCAAGTTTGTGGAAAGAGCTCTTGAATTCGAGATCAACCGGCAAAAAGAAGTGATCATAGAGGGGGGAAAGATCATCCAGGAGACCCGGCTCTATGATCCGGGAAAAGAGATGACCCTATCCATGAGGGAAAAAGAAGAGGCTCACGATTACCGCTATTTTCCTGACCCGGATTTGCTCCCGCTGGTAATTAATGCCGGCTGGATCAAGCAGGTAAAGATTTCCCTTCCGGAGCTCCCTGAAGAGAAGAAAGAGCGGTTCATCAGAGAGCATAAACTGCCTCTCTATGATGCAGACATATTGACATCCAGCAGGGAGGTCGCCGACTATTTCGAGGAATGCCTGAAATGGTTTCCGCACCCTAAACCGGTAAGCAACTGGATCATGGGCCCATTGATGGGGCTCTTAAATGCAACCGGAAAAACCGCCGAGCATTCCCCGGTCCCGCCAAGAGAGATGGCCGGACTTCTCCGCTTAACCGAAGAGGGGGTCATCAGCGCAAAAACCGCAAAAGACGTATTTGACGAAATGGCCCAAACCGGAAAGCCGGCAAAAACGCTTGTTGAAGAAAAGGGCCTTGCCCAGATGAGCGACACTTCGGCCGTCGAAGCCGTTGTCCAACAGGTGCTTGGACGTTTTCCACAGGAAGTTATTGATTATAGGTTGGGGAAAACCAAATTGCTCGGTTTTTTTGTCGGTCAGATAATGAAAGAAACCAAAGGAAAAGCAAACCCGACCCTGGTGAACGAATTGATAAAGAAAGCCATGTCCGGATAATGGTTGCCTGTCATCCTTTTGGCAATCTTAAACGACATAAACAAAAAAATCATTTCAAGGAGACGGTCTTCATGAATTTGATCATCACCCGATTGAAATACACCCTGGCGATAACCGTAATATTCATTCTCGCCATGGGCGGTCTCGCGCCGGCGGCTTCGACGCCCTTGCGTACCGGCATCTTACCGTTCCAGATTAATGCACCCCAGGATCTTTCCTATCTTAAAAACGGAATTGTCGATATGCTGACTTCCCGGCTGACCTGGGAGGGAAAAGTTACGGTTTCGTCCGCTCCGGCAAAAGATCAGGTCAATGAACAAACCGCAAAAGATATCGGTTCCCAGTTGGGCCTTGATTATGTGGTATTCGGAAGCCTCACCGTTTTAGGAAACAGTATCAGCATCGATGCCAAAGTAATCGACATAACAGGTGAAAAACCCGTTCGCACCTTTTTCATACAAAGTGCCTCTATGGATGAGGTAATCCCGAAAATCGATCTTTTGGCAACCGATATCAACCAGACGGTCTTCGGTCGCAGTGTCATCGCCGACAAAATACCTCCTGCCTCCGAGCCAAAACAAACGATAGACGAAAGCCGCGCCCATCCGGATAAACTGGCCCAGGGTGGGTTTGAAGACGGGACAAAGCAACCCTCAGATTTGGGATCTGAATCGGCTTTCAGCCGCCGGATTGAAGGTGTAACCTTCTGGAAAAGCCCGAATTATTCTTATCTGATCAATGGGCTGGCAGTCGGCGATGTCAATAACGACGGCCGCATGGAAACGGTTGTGGTCACTCCCCACACCGTTTTTATTTACACCGTTGAAAAAAACCGCATGGCGGAAATCCAAAAAATCGAAATGGGACGCTTCATCTACATCATCGGAGTCGATGTTGCCGACATCAACGGAAACGGTTACCCGGAGATCTTTGCCACCGCTTTAAATGCACAAAAAAATGCCGTTACCTCATTTGTCCTCGAATATGACGGGCAAAAATACCGGACCATCTCCGAAAAGCTCCCATGGTTTTTCCGGGTGGTCCGGTTTTCGCGTTCCGATTCCATTCTCCTTGGCCAGAGGGGAATCGTCGAGGACCCCTTTTCAGGTAAAATTTTCCAAATGGCCTGGAAAGGCGCCGAATACAATGAAGAAAAATCCATCCTTATTTCTGAAAAATTAAATCTTTTAGGATTGACCCTTGGAGACATCCAAAACAACGGTCAAAACCTCCCTGTGGCTTATGATCGGCAAGACTATATCCATATTTTTGATGCATCCGGAAAAATGATTTCAAAAGGAGGGGACCGCCTTGGAGGGGGCACGCTATTTTACCACATCCCTAAAGAAAACCCCGGAGTTGACAATTGGGCTTATCTCCCCATACGCATCCTCATTTCGGATATCAATTCCGATGGAAAACGAGAAGTGATCGTCGCTAGAAACCAGGAGCTTGCAGGACGATTGCTCGAGCAATTTCGGCAATATACCAAAGGAAAAATGACCGCACTGTCGTGGGACGGCATCGGGTTGGTCTCCATATGGGAAACACGAGAAATTTCCGGCGCGATCCGGGATTTTTCCATCGCCGACTTTGACAATGATGGAAAAGAGGAACTGGTATGCGCAGTGGTGATGAAAGAAGGGGCGATTGCCTTCACGGACCCCAAAAGCGCGGTGATCGCATATGAACTCGGAGAAATCAAAAGCCGCTGATACCGAAAGTTGAAATGAAAAACCCGGAATGATTGCTCATTCCGGGTTTTTATTTAACTTGATACTATGCGACTAAGTCGAAATTAGAAATTGATCTGCCACTTGGCGCCGAAATAGGTCTGTTTGCCCTGAGGCTTTCCGGCAGTGCTGTCTTTGTAGTCGATCTGTCCAATTTCGGGGACGATTATAAATCCCTTTGCCGGAGAAATGACCGCCTGCACATACATGGCAGCGGTTTCATCATCCTGCAAAGCGGTCGCATCACTGTCATGCGTGACCTGGCCATAGCCGCCTTCAAATGTCAGCATGTCGCTCACCTTGAAACCGACCACCCCGAGGAAACCAAGGCTGGTGACGTCTTTGAGGGAACCGCCGACGATGACCGGGGCAGCCGCACCAGTCGTGTACATCCCGTAAGGTCCGATGTTCTGGCCGGTGAAAACGTTGGCGTTGATATAAGCCGGACCGAGGTTCACGCTGCCGCCGACACCCACGATATAGGAGGTGACGTCGTAATCAGGAACATCCGCCTTCTCAACGCTAAATGTGTTATAACCGCCAACCGCTTCCACCCAGAACTTGTCGGTTTTGAACTTGTAAGCGGCTTCTATTTTGGGAATCGTAATGTCCACATCGCCCTTCGCGGTCAAGGCGGCGCCCTTCGGCTGGAGTAACGCCACTCTGAAACTTGCGATCGAGAGTTCTATGGC
>MGQD01000008.1:9393-9521 GCA_001797695.1 Deltaproteobacteria bacterium RBG_13_49_15
TAAATACCGCCCCATGGGAGCATGTCATTGTCGCCGCCCTGCACCTGATTACTGATGAACGTGTTGACCGGGGTGTATTCCTGGCCAAGTATAAGGGTGCCGGCGCCGAAATTCCATTTTCCGTAAAG
>MGQD01000008.1:9629-20042 GCA_001797695.1 Deltaproteobacteria bacterium RBG_13_49_15
ATCGTCCCCGGCATCCTCATCATAGGTATCCCAGAAGGTCGCCATACGAGAACTTCCGTAGAAAGACCAGTCCGCGGCCATGGCTGGAACCGTAAAGGCCGCTACCATGGCAATTGCAATAAAAAACACAAACAATTTCTTCATCTTAAATCTCCTCCTTAACAAGCATGAATTCCTGTTAAATAATCGCCCTTGTCTATTAAACACACTTCAAACGCTCTTTCCCTCACCTCCTTTCTCTTGAATAGTCACTCCCGGGAATGCCGGGTATGAAATAATGATATCTTATAACAATCCAAAAAAACCGTGTCAAGCATTTTTAAAAATTAAGCTGCAATATTTTAATCATCCTGAAAATTCTTAACCCTTATTATCCCTGAACCCCCGAACCCTCGACCCCTTTTTTTAGGTATTAGGTATATGGACACGCCACGAGATGCCCGCTCCCTGAATCCGCCAATGGCGGCTGCTCATAGCTGCAATCCGGAACCCTTGCCATGGAACAGCGTTTATAAAAAATACATCCTTCCGCACGGGTATTTTCCCGTTCTTTTTTCAAAAGAGTTTCGTATCGCTTTACCATTTTACCGTGTGCAAAAACAGGAAGAGCATCCAAAAGAGCACGGGTATACGGATGCCGTGGGCTTTGAATCACCTCTTTCCCCAAACCCAATTCCACCAGATGCCCCTTATAGATGACGCCGATCCGCTGGCATAGATATCGGGCTGCCGCGAGGCTGTGGCTGATAAAAAGAAAGGCCACGTTAAAGGTTTTTTGTATTTTCAGTAAAATATCAAAGATCTGAATGGAGATGGGGGCATCAAGCATGGACGTGGGTTCGTCCGCAATGATCAGTTCGGGATGAAGAACGAGCGCACGGGCAACGGCTACGCGTTGGCGCTGCCCCCCGCTCAATTGATGGGGGTATCGACTAAAAAAATCTTCCGGAGGCGACAGTTGAACCGCCTGCATGGCATCATATACCTGCTCGTCACGCCCTGTCTTATTTTTCAACCGGTGAATGATCAACGGCTCAGACACCGTTTCATAAACCGTGAATTGGGGATTCAGCGACTGGTATGGATCTTGAAAGATCATCTGAACTCTCAGGCGAAAAGTTTTGAGAGGATTTCCGGATAATGTGGCGACCTCTTTATCTTTAAAAAAGATCTTTCCGGCATCAGGCTCCTCAAGTTTTAAAATCAACCGGCCTGTGGTTGTTTTTCCGCTCCCGCTTTCTCCGATAAGTCCGAAGATCTCTCCTTTGCCGATCGAAAAGGATATCCTGCTCAAGGCGATGACATCTTTCCCGGTTTTGTTAAAAAAAGCGCCCCTTGGTCCATAGATTTTTTCGACCTGTTCCAAGCGTAGGATCTGTTCGTTTCCCTTCATCATCACCTTCAAAGTCATCCGCAGCGGCTGCAGAGCACCTTATGCGTCGGGCTGATCGTTACATATTGCAATGCCTTCAACTTGCAGGACGCTTCATAATAGGAGCACCGCTCACAGAACCGGCAGCCCGGAAGAGGATTGATGAGATTGGGCGTATCTCCCGGTACAATCACTACATCCGCCCTTTTCGTAGATACGGTCAAAAAAGAAGAGAGCAGCATCTTCGTATAGGGGTGAAACGGAGATTCCAAAACCGACTCTCGTGAGCCATACTCCACCAGTTGTCCACCATATAAAACGCCGATGTCATGACAGGTTTCTGCGACAACCGAGATATCGTGAGAAATATAGATCATGCTGATATCAAGAGTTTCCTGCAATCGCTTGGCTTCCTGCAGGATCTGGTCCTGAACGATCACATCCAATGCCGTGGTGGGCTCATCGGCAATAATTAATTTCGGCCGAAGGGCCATAGCCATGGCGATGATGGCCCTCTGCTTCATCCCGCCGCTATATTGGTGAGGGTAATCCTTCATCCTGTTTTTCGGTATTCCCACCATCTCAAAAAGCGCCTTAACCTGATGTCGCGCTTCATCCTTCGACACCCCGGGGCGATGAGCCAAAATAGCCTCCGCAATCTGATCTCCCACTCGGTGAACCGGATTCAGCGCGTTCATGGCGGCCTGAAAGATCATGGCGATCTCATTCCACCGGATCTGCCGCATCGCTTCATCGCTTTTTCCAAGCAGATTTTCTTCTTTAAACAAGATCCGCCCCGACCGGACGCTTCCATTGGGAGGAAGCAGCCCCATCAATGCCATTCCGATCGTGGTTTTCCCGCATCCGGACTCGCCCACAAATCCTAAGGACTTCCCCTTTTCCAATGAAAATGAAACGTCTGAAACAGCGCTTAAATATCCGTCCGAGGTGTCATATCCGATGGATAACTGATCGACTTCAAGGAGCGGCATGTTAATACCGTTCTCCTTCTTTTCTCAGCCTCGGGTCCAACACCTCATCCATTGCACGTCCCAGCATGTAAAAAGAGAGAGTTATCAGGGAAATGCAGATCCCGGGAGGAAGCAGCCAGTAGGGCGCCTTGAACATATGTCCCGTTTTCCAAACCCACTGGAGCATCATTCCCCAACTCACTGTTCCCGGATCTCCGAAACCCAGAAAAGCCAACGCCGCTTCAATGTTAATGGCCGCCGTCACCCTGAAGGTCATGTACAGAAAGGACAGCGGAAGGACGTTCGGCATGATATGCCTGAAAATAATCCTCATATGTGAAGCGCCGGACACCTTGGCCGATTCGATAAACGGGCGGTGTCTCAACGAAAGAGTCTGTGCACGGATCACCCTTGATACGCCCGGCCAGCGGAAAAGGGCGATGATAAGAACGATGCTCCAGATGTTGAGCTGTCCGAATAGAGCCGCCAAAATCAGGACGACGAGGAGGGTCGGCATGACCATAATTATATCCGCAAGCCGCATCAGGATCGTATCCACCCATTTTCCCATGTATCCACTGATCATACCGACCAGAGTTCCCAAAAGGATACTCATGAAGGCGGATGAGATCCCCACCATAAAGGCTACCCTGGCTCCGGCCAAAAGCTGGCTGAACAGATCCCTCCCCATAAAATCGGTCCCAAGCCAATGCCTTAAGCTGGGACCGGTGGATTTGGAAATTTCCGGGTCCACGCCGGACATCGGCTGATACATGGGATCAATCCATGGCGGGATGTAGCTGCATAGAGCCATCAGGACAAAAAAAGATAGAAGCGCCAGTCCGACGCGACCCAGTATATTTTTTTTATAGATCGCCCAATTTTTCTTCCATCGTCGTTCACGACCTGGCTTTTTGAGCCGCTTTTTCTTTATTATTTTCTCTTGAGCATCCAACGACGAACCTTTCTTCTATCTAATATCGGATTCGGGGGTCCAGATAGGCATACAGGATATCCACAAGCAAATTGGAAAAAAGGACTACGGCGGCGATCAGCAGAAATGACGCCTGTGCCAACGGGTAATCATTGTTGCTTACCGAAAAGACCAGCTCTCTTCCGATTCCTGGCCATGTAAAAACAGTTTCGGTCAGGGCGCCTCCGTTGATGGAAAACGCCAGGCTCAAGCCCACGCTAGTCACAACAGGAAGCGCTGCATTGGGAGCGGCATGGTGATTTCGGATGGTTTTTTCTTTCAGCCCTTTGGCGCGAGCCGTCAAAATATAATCTTCTTTAAGCGTTTCGAGCATGCTGCTTCTCATTAAAAGCAAATAGCTTCCGAAATAGATCAGAAAGAGGGTCGAAAGAGGTAGAATCATATGGTGGAGGACATCAAGTCCTTTTCTTACAACCCCTGATGAGGGATCCAGCCAAACATCTTCCGAAATCATTCCATTAATTGGAAACCAACTGAATTTATAGGAAAAAATCCAAATTAAGATAAGAGCCATCCATGGTAAAAAAAGGGTGTGAGTGACAAGCGCCCCCATGGTCATGAACGTGTCTGTCCGCTTTCCCTTGTTCCAGGATGCAATTTTACCTAAAAAAACGCCCACGATGGCCGATAGAATCACCGAGGTCGTAAACAAAAGCACGGTGTTCGGAAGCCGGTCCGAAATGATTTCAATCACCGGCTTCCCATAGTAAAAGGAGTGTCCGAAATTGCCGGACAGGACGTTTTTAAGATAATACAGGTACTGCATCCATAACGGCTTATCCAATCCCATCTGAGCCATCAAACGGGTTGCATCCTCAGGGGTCATGTCCGGATCGATGATCCGGGATATCGGATCACCAGGCGCCAGCCGAAAAAGCAGGAAGAGAACCGTGAAGATCACAAAAAAGATGATGATGATCTGAATCAGTCTTCTAACGGTGAAATGCCAAATATCCATAACGGAAAATGCTTTCGTGTTCGTTCGGGTTTACTTCCCGATCGGCTTAAGCATGCAAAAAGACCAGATGCTCCCGATCCCTTCCAGGGCATCCACCCATCCGGCAAATCGATCCGTACGCACCGCTTCGATCATCTTGGGAAGGTAAAGCGGAATGTAAGGAAGATCTTTCTTAATAATCGCTTGCATGTCACAGATCAATTTCCTTCGCGCATTCTTGTCGATCATCCTGGCGCTTTGGTCGGAGATCCGGTCAAAATCGGGATTGCGATACCCGGCCTGGTTTTCCCCCCGAACCTTATCGTTTTTGCTGTGGAAAAAATTTCGGATCCAGTCCGGATCAATGGAGAGTTGCCCATAGGCCAAAATGAATGCATCGAAATCGCGGTTAACTTTGACCTGATCCACCAGCGCATCGAACGCCATCGGTTTCCCTGAAGCCGGAATCCCCATCGCACGCAGCCATTCCTGGATGATCAAGCCGGTCATCGCCCTTTGCGGATCATAATCGGACGGAGGCGTCAAAATGGAAAAGGAACCCATGGGCTGACCATTTGGAAGCCGCACCCCCTTTCCTTTAACCACCTTGCCGGATCCGTCAACAGGCGGGACCTCCCATGAATATCCCGAATCTTTAAGAACCTGAAACGCTCTTTTTATCCGTTCATCCTGGGTCAATCCTTCTCCGTAATCGGGGGCTTGTTTGCTATACCAGAATTTATTCCCCGGGGGAACCACCGAATCCATTTTTACACCCTGGTCTTGAAGAATCCTGGAAATGATAAAGCCTTTATCAATGAGAATGGCCACGGCGCGCCGGAAATTCACATCGTTGAAAGGAGGCTTCCTCAAATTAAACCCCATATAATACATGGCACTCCTATCGTTAAAGTGCAATTGGATGTTCTTGTCTGTTTTCAGGTCGTCCAGATAACCGGCTTGAATCGCCCACCAGAACATGTCGATATCCCCTTTTTTAAGCGAAAGAATCGCGGTATCCGACGTTCCGAAAAATTTATAGATGACCCCATCGATAAAGGGGCCGAGCACCCGCCCTTCTATGGTTTGTCCCAGTCCAAAAAAATGTTTATTTTTTTCCAAAAACAAATAAGCCCCTTTTTTCCATTCACGCACAGTAAACGGTCCGTTTCCAACCGGCTTTTCAATGTTGTAGTTGAGAAGCGCCACCAGTGGCTTGTCGGTCTTCTTGATCTCCTGATAAATTTTTTCCCATTCCTTTTTGCATACGATCGGTGTGGTCAATGTCCTATCCGCAAAAATGGCCATGGGTTCTTCCAGGTAAAACCGGACGGTTTTTTTATCCACCACCTCGATCTTTTTAATAAAATCCCACTTTGAAAAATGCCGTGGTATCTTTAAGTCCCGAATGATATTGCCGGTGAAGGCCACGTCTTCCGCGGTTATCTCCGATCCGTCTGACCACTTCGATTCCCTTAGGGTTACCGTGTAACTGATGGAAGCTTCATCATATACAGGATCCTGGGCGGCCAACCAGGGGATCATCTCCATGCTCTCCGGATCCCGTGTAAATAAGGGCTGATAAATCTGGGAGAGCACCCGCAGGGACCATCGATCACTGGCAAGCCAGATATTGAGTGTCTTAGGTTCATCCGAAAGTCCTATTTTAAGGAAATGGCTTCCGCAAAAACCGATTCCCGGATAGAGCAGGAACACTGTTAGCGCCGCTTGAATTAAGAATCGTTTTATGGTCCTTGCTTTCATCTCATCGGTCCTTTCGAATATGATTTTTCTTCAATTCTAAAACTTTTTTCTCAACAAAATCAATTACTTTAACCTCAAGGCGATCATTATTCAATCGGTTAATCCGGGGGATTCCTCCGGGGCTGACGCAATTGACCTCAACCAGCTTGTCTCCGATGACATCAATACCGACAAAATAAAGGCCGTCACGGATAAGCTTATTCTTGATAGCCGCACAGATTTCTTTTTCTTTTTCCGTAACCGCATGCCGATAAGCCCGTGCACCGGCATGAATGTTGGTTCTAAAGTCTCCTTTTTTCGGTTTGCGTCTCATGGCGCCGATGATTTCTCCATTCAACAAGAGAATTCTAACGTCTCCCTGACCTTTTACAACGTCCAGATATTCCTGAACCATAATCGGCTCACGCTCAGGGTAGGCCCGGTATGCCCTGACATAATAATGGACCAGGGAGTTCAGATTCTCCCGATCCTTGATGCTTACCTTTATCACCCCTTCTCCTCCATACCGTTGAAGCGGTTTTACCACCATAGCCCCGCCGAAATCATCAACAATTCTTCTCAGCCGCAGAGGGTCTCTGGAAACATGGGTTTCCGGAATAATGTCCGGGAAGTTCAGAATATAGAGCTTGCTGTTCCCCAGAATCTGCCCTGTGATGCTGTTGATCATAAAAACCCGTTCGCTGACCGGTTCTAAAAATTCCATGACCTGATAATTCAGAGGCGGATTTTTTCGAAGAAACAACGCATCCAGATCTCGAACGGTTTCAAAAATCAGTTCGTCCTTTTTTAAACACTGAATCAACAGGCGCCAGTACTTCCTCATGGTTAGCCCGGTTGGGACCGCTATATTGCGCATCCTTGCCACCACTTCATCTTTTCGAACATAAACGTCGTGCGGCTCCAGAAAGTAAACGGTGTGCCCCCGTTCGTTGCATTCATACATCAGGTGGCTGGTGGTCTCCATTTCCGGATCGATCGACTCGAGTCGGTCCATCAGAAAAGCGATTTCCATAAATCACCTCATGGCTTTTTCGACAAGTTCCTTGCTCTGTTATTCATTTGTGAAGCTCCCTGCTAAAGAGCAGGGCTTCCCGGTAAGCATGCCGGTCAATCATCTCTATCAGCCCATACGATCTTCATGTTATCAAATTCGCACCTTTTCATGCAGCTTTCGAATCCGCCTGCTGAGCACTTTGCAGATATGAAGAGCGATTTGCGGATATTCCCGGACAATTTCCTTGAATTCTTCTTTATGCAGGACCAAAAAACGGGATTCTTTTTCCGTCCGGATCGTTGCCGAGCGGACAATATCATCGAGAAGGGCCATTTCTCCAAAATAATCCCCTCCCCGAATCCGTTCCAGTTCCATTGGCTCTTTACTGTCAAACCCTTTGATAACGGAAACTTCTCCATCAATGACCATATACATAGTATCTCCCGGATCACCTTCTTTTATGACGATCTCTGCCGGTGGGGAAAAGACCTCTTCCGTCACCGATGCAATGGCGGCTAGCTCGCCCACCGAAAGTCCCTCAAATATCTCAATCCCTTTCAAATGTAAAATTTTATCGGAAATGGTGATTTCTTTTTCCATGGTTTCTCCCTTTTCCACACCATTCTTGCTCTGACCCTTGTAAACGGCGATCGCCAAATGCCGAACATTGGGGTTTACTGATTTCATCAAGTCGGCCATCACATCCGGATCCGCCTTATAAGACGAATCATCCCGGATCAGGTAAAGGGTCAGCACCAGGGTCACCCAGTCCGGTTTTGCCAGCAGATGCTTAACGATTCCACTCCTGTCCGTACCAAAATCAGAAAGGTTAAAAAATTTTCGACCCATGACGAGCTGCTGGGAAAACGAAAAATCCTCCAAAAGAGGAAACATAATTTTGGAAAGCGACGGGTCGATTAAATCATCCAACGCCTCCAGGCTGTTCGCCCGCTGGCGCGAATCGGATGAAAAGATCCCCCGGGAGATGATTTTCATCTGCCCGGTACGATCCTGCAAGGTCAATACCCTCAACGTATTTTCAAGTCTGACCGTTCTCTCCTGATTAAGATGGCGGATGAGCAACTCACGCTTTAAACTCTCCGGAAATACCAAGAGCGCTTCCGCTTCTGCCAGGTAATTATACCCCGACTCTACTTGAGATCGGGCAAATCGAATGACATCAATATCCTTTATTTTAAACAATTCCAATAATTCAAAAAGCCCTTCGCGAACTCTTCTTCGCGGGATGGCAAGGGAGGAGATCAGAAACAGATTATTATGGTAGGGAGATCCTTCTATTTTTTTCTTTGCCAGATCGTAAATTTCTTCCGAATGATCACCCATCATGGTAATGACCTGCTTAAGCGAGTCGTCGTCGATGATCTGAAATACGTTTAGCGCCGCTTTACGAACCGAATCTTCGGGATACGAAAGGTAGGGGAAGATCCGTTGATTCAAATCAGGTGTTCCGAGCCGGGAGAGCCCTTCAAAAATCTGAGGCAGCAGCTCTTTATTTTTGGTTTTATTTAATATGTTCATGAAACGATCGGCGTAATTTAATTCACCGGACTCCGTCGCAGCAACGACTCCGGCCTTCTGATGTTCGATATCTTCAGCCCCAAGCCATCCATCAATGACCGGCCGATATGATTCCGGATTTTGCCTGAACAATATCCCGGCGGCATTTGCTTTGACCTGCAGATCATTAAACGTTTCAAAAACATGCCGCATGAAATCAGGGGCGCCCTGCAGATCCAAATTTTTTACCGCCTGAACCATGGCAATCGCCAGGCGCGGTTTTTCCGGATCGATCAGATCATAAAACATCCTGATAATACCCAAACGACCGGCCTTTTCGGAAAGAAGTGAAATCAGCCCTATCCGAGTCTCGTCGTCTTCATCTTTGACTTTTTTTAGAAGTTCTGCGTCGAGATCCTCAATGGAAAGGGTTTTGAGAAGTTGTGCAAACCATAAGGCATCGTTCCCCTTTGCGGATAAAAAGGCTTGATTCAACTGGACACGGACCTCTTTCTCGCCAAAAAGCAGGCCGATATCCTTTGGCTCCATGGATTTTAAATCGATCACATTTTTGGTGATTAAGTCGAGCAAGATTCCGGCATATCGCTTTTTTAATATAAAAGGAGCGATGATCCATCCGATCACAAAAGGAATACAAACCAATGACAGATACCGCGGATGAAAATAGGGGACTGAAAGGAGTATCAATCCGGATCCTATAAAAAGACCGATACGGACCACGGTCCCTCTAAAAAAGGGCCTGACCATATGACGATACGATTCAGGAAACAACCCCATGATCACTGCCTGGGCCGGTATATTGATGGTGGTGCGCAGGATCTGGGTGGACATTCGAGCGTAGATTGCGGAAAAGACATCGAATCGCATGAGAAAAGATAGAAATGCCAGTAAATAATTGAAGGGGTGAAACATCAGTGCAACAGGAATTCCCCATCTCCCATATATCCGGCCGACAAAGAGAAGGATAAAGAGGCTAATGATATTTAATACACCCCGGAAATATCCGAAGAACTGGACCAAACCCCCTTCTGTGGCAAATTGGTCATTTACAGCATAATTAAACTGGTAGTTCATGACCGGAATCACTACATTCGGCATCAGGGTTAAAACGATCATGAGTTTAACCAGAACCGATTCCTTCATCAGTGGGAGAACGTTTTTAAATTCCTCCACCATGGAGGTTCGCTTTTTCTTAGCTTTCCGTGGTCTTTTGTCCACCTTCAGGAGCGCTGGAAATTGGGTGCTCATCCTGTTGACCAGAACTGCTCCCAACAGGCATATCACGAGGTAGAAGATCAGCAGATTGTCAAAACTCAGGGTCCTGGACAAAAAGGGCGTTCCAAAACTGCCGATAATTAAACCGATGACTCCGCCGGCGGTAATCAGAGGGAAAAGTCTTTTGGATTGCCGGGTGTTAAAAAGGTTGTTGGCTAAATTCCAGAAAAGAAGAGCATGCAAAACCTCATATTGTGATTTTAACATGAAAAGGATCGGATAAATGATATCGATGCCGAACGGGATAAGCGCCCGAAGACCGGCTACCGAAACTCCGGAAAACACAAACAGATAACTTAAGAGCCTGGCATCCGTAAATCGGGTCATGAGTCCCGTCAAAACGCCCATCACCAAAAATGTGGCGATTGCGTTAATCATATTAACGATGGGCATGTATTCCACGCCGTATCGTTTTAAAAATGCGGTTTCGGCATAGTTATCCAGAATCATGCCCGACCCTCGAACGATAAACATGAGGGCAACGGTCCAGAGAAAGAGTTCGAGTTCGTTTTCGTAGATTTTCAGCCAGCTACCGATCAGGTTTTTCATATACCGCCAAAAATAATC
>MGQD01000009.1:0-147 GCA_001797695.1 Deltaproteobacteria bacterium RBG_13_49_15
ATATGATCCGATTCTTCAATGCCTTCCTGTAAAGCTGTCCGGTATTCACCATCTTTTAGGTTGACTTGCAGCGCATTTTCCAGATTGTTACGCATTCGGGTCATGGGAGTGCGCAGGTCATGCGCCACGGTGTCAAGGGCGTTCCTC
>MGQD01000009.1:341-8462 GCA_001797695.1 Deltaproteobacteria bacterium RBG_13_49_15
TAGTAAAAACAGTGGTATCGTTATCAATATGAGAGCCTCGCGAAAACGGTCCAGTGCTTTCTCTCGGTTTTCAGTGCTAAGCCCCACCTGGAGCCGATAGCCCTCATCGAGAGATTTGGATATCAATAAAAGCTCGTAGCCGTTTTCTTTTGATCGTAAATGGATCCATGATTTGTCCTGTTTCATCGTTAATTTTTCTAATTCGTTGAGGTCAAAATCCCTCCATAAATCCTGAAAAAAAACCCGAACAGTCTGATTTGAACCAGAAATGATACGAACAAAGAAAGGATTTTTCCCTCGAAACTTGATGTCTTCCAGGACTTCCTTTTCTACCAGCGCCATTCCGCCGCGATTATATTGTGAGATCAGCTCTTCGAGTTCAGTCGAAATCGAATGGATTTCCCTTTCTTTAAGCGATGAAGAAAGGAAAAAATAGGCGACTATTAAAAGGAAGCTCGACCCTAAAATAAAAAAGACGACATACCATATTGATAGCCGAAATCCGGTTGATTTAAACATCTTCAAGAGCGTGTTTGAAAACATAACCAACACCTCGTATGGTATGAATCAGCTTATCGGGAAAGTCCTTATCGATCTTGTTTCTCAACCTGCATACCAAAACATCCACGACATTCGTTTGGGGATCAAAATGAAAATCCCAGATATGCTCCAAAATCATCATCTTGGACACAGGTCGCTCAGCATTTCGCATCAGATATTCCAGCAATGAAAATTCACGTGAATTCAGGAAAATCTTTTTACCTGAGCGAGCAACTTCTCTTCTGATAAAATCCAATGTTAAGTCATGATACGTCAGCCGGGCAGGTTCGACGGTTCCGCTCGATCTTCGAATCAACGCCTGTATCCTTACGAGCAGCTCCGAAAAAGAGAAGGGCTTGGCGAGGTAATCATCCCCCCCTTGCTGCAACCCTTTGATCCGGTCGTCAAGGGATCCTTTTGCACTCAAAATCAGTATGGGAGTGTTATTCCCCTGATTTCTGATTCTGTTAATGAGGGTCAGGCCGTCCATTCCCGGCAGCATGATGTCGATAACAGCCGCATCATGAACCGTTGAAGAAACAATCTGCAAAGCGTTTTCAGCGTCTTCCGCAAGATCTACGGCAAAACCGGCCTGCTTAAACCCCTTGACTATGAAAGACGCTATTTTAAGATCATCTTCGACAATTAGTAGTCGCACATTAGTAAACCGATCTTTTTGGGTTATTCATCCTCTCAATTTACGCGGAGCGTTTCAAATTCTATGGCATCGAATTTTCATCAAGAATGTGAAGCTTACCGCCCTTAAAAGCGGGGCTTCCAAATCAAACCTATCATCGATTATTACACAAAATCAAAAAAACGATCAACAGTATCGTTTGAAAAAGGGTCCTATGGCATATTCGAAGGATCTTCCAGCAATTCTCGGCGAGGGGTTAATGTTTTTGTAGGCAGCGATTTATGAAAGATGAGAGGGAATTATTTTTCGTAAAGATTGAGAGAGCGGATTTGTCTATCCTGCCTTTTTTCCAATAGTCACTACTAGAGGATAGAACCGTTGCACAGCAAAAAACACTTGAACTTTCCGGCGCTTCGCAAAACCATTTCCAGGCATCTGATGCAGATCTTTCTGGTGATTTTGGTTTTGGCATTGTTTTCAAAAGGGAAAAAGGATAAACAAAACGATTTAACTTCTGCCATGGGATTCAATGGAAAGAAAAGAGATTATAAAAGCCTATACTGCATGGGTATCCGTCTGTTTTTTCTGGGGGACGACTTACCTTGCTATCCGCATAGGCGTTCAAAATTTGCCTCCGGCCCTTTTTGCCGGGATCCGGTGGCTGGCAGCAGGGTTGATTTTTCTGGTGGCGCTCAGGCTGAAGGGCATATCTTTTCCCAAACGAAAGGAATACCCGAATTTATTCATTGTAGGGATCACCCTGTTAGTTTTGGCCAATGGTCTCGTGGTCTGGGCTGAGCAGTGGGTTCCCAGCGGGCTCACGGCCCTGATTGTGGCCACGTTGCCGTTCTGGATGGCGGGTTTTGATGCCCTAATCCCTTCCGGCAGCCGCATGAGCATCCGGAAGGGGATCGGCATTGTTATCGGATTTTTAGGGCTGTTCATCTTATTTTACCCTGACCTGAAAACATCCTTTGACGGAGCTTATTTTATTGGAGTGCTAGTGCTCTTCTTTGCTCCTATTTCCTGGGCGATTGGTTCAATTTATTCCAAATACAACCCAATAACAACCGATCCTCTGATGGCAGCTTCAATGCAGATGGTGATCGCTGGCGCTATTTTCATCCTAATCGGCACTTTTACCGGTGAATGCGATCGATTCCGTTTCAGCCTACCCGGTTTCGGAGCAATGGCTTATCTTATCGTATTCGGTTCCATCATCGGATACGGATCTTACATCTATTCACTGGCCAAGCTGCCGGCAGCCAAAGTATCCCTGTTTGCCTACATCAATCCGGTCATTGCGGTCTTTCTGGGCTGGATCATTCTGGATGAACGGTTGGATGCTTATGTGGCCTTAGCTGCAGCCCTGGTTCTTTTTGGAGTAGTGATGGTGAAATCGTCGAGAAGCTAAAGGGGCTAATAACAATGTTATCCTTTTTCGGTTTTTAACAATCGGCGTCATGGGTTGAGGCAGTCCTTGAAACGTTCTCGAGGAGATCAACCGGTTTTCAACGATACCGCCAAAAATGAAAAAGGGCTTCCGGCCTAACCTCCCGAAAACCCTTTCTTTTCTGTTGGTGGAGCTGATCGGGGTCGAACCGACGACCTCATGACTGCCAGTCATGCGCTCTCCCAGCTGAGCTACAGCCCCTTTCTTTAATAACGTAACAAGGGGAGAAAATGGTGTCAATCTTAAATTTGATTTGCCATTGAAATTGTTGACAAGAATAGCCGGAATCAATAAAATATTTGAAATTTTCAAGATTTTGAATATACACGAAATTTTCATGAACGGAGTTCGAAGAGAACTCCATCAGCGGTTGGGATATGGAGCAAAAGCATTCAGCGCAAGGGCAAGTTCGGTTCGTTCGTGCTCAAAACCGGCAGGCAATGTACAGGGAATTTGACGCCACGGAATTATATTGTCCGAAATGCAGAAAGGCGGTTCCGGTTCGAAAGCGGCTTTTGCTTGTTCTTCCGGAAGGGGACAAATACGAATACCTTTGTGCTTTTTGCTCCCAGTCGGTAGGGACAAAGATCGACCGGGGGGTAAAACCGATGTCGGTTATCATTTAGCGGTCGGAAGGATGTTCTTTGGAATCTCGATGTGCTCGATAAACAGTACAATATCAACCTCACTTCATCACTAAGATATTACAGGAACGATCATGCTGCATCTAATGCGAAAATATGCCGGAAGCTGGCTCATTAAAATCATTCTTGGATCGATTGTGGTTGTGTTCGTCTTCTGGGGAATAGGGAGCTTTCAGGCCCGAAAGGCCGGTCGGGTCGCCCTTGTCAACGGGGAACCCGTATCAGTGGAAGAATACCGGCAATCCTACAATACGATCATAGAACGGCTTCGGGCCAATTTTGGAAACGAAGTAAACGAGGAGATAATCGAACGGTTCCAGGTTAAAGAGCAGGCCTTAAATCAACTCGTCGATCAAAAATTGCTCCTGCAGGAGGCAAAGCGGGTCAACTTCAGTATCTCGAACGATGAGCTTACAAATACCATTAAAAAGCTGGCGGCATTTCAATCCTCCGGATCTTTTGACAGTCGTTTGTATAAACGGTTATTGAATGCAAACCGGTTGACTCCAGAGGAATTTGAAGAGATCCAAAAAAGATCCATGTTGATTCAGAAGCTCCAGCGTTTTGTCCAGGATGCCATCCACGTATCCGATGAAGAGATCAATACGTTTTACCGTTGGCGGACGACTGAGGTGAACATCAACTATGTCACCTTTGAACCTGTCAACTATAAAGAGATTCACCCGTCGTCTGAAGAGATTAAAACGTTTTTCGAGCAGAACAAGACATCCTATAAAACCGATGAGCTTCGAAAAGTTCGATACCTTCGGTTTGATCCTGAAAAACATAGGGATAAAGTTAAAATTTCGGATGAGGCTGTAAAAGAATATTATGAAGCCAATCCCGGCGAATTCAGCAACCCCAAAACGGTAACGGCGCGGCATATTCTGATTAAGATTGAGCCGGATGCCAGTCCGGAAACGATTGGGCAAAAGCGGGAAAAGGCTCTGGAAATTTTAAAGATGGCTAGGGGAAAGAAGGACTTTGGCGTACTGGCCAAAACCTATTCCGAAGATCCGAGCAAGGAGATGGGTGGACTGCTTGGCCCATTTGAGAAAGATACCATGATCAAGCCTTTTTCCGAGGCGGCCTTTTCCATGAAAGCGGGTGAAATCAGCGAACCGGTCAGAACCCAGTTCGGCTGGCACATCATCAAAGTGGAAAAGGTAAATGAAGCGTCCATTCTGTCCCTCAAGGAGGCGGATGCCCGGATCCGAAAAAAAATAACCGATGAAAAAGCGCGCTCTTATGCTTACGATCAGGCCGAGGCGGTTTACGATCTGCTGATCGATGGCGCTGATCCGGATAAAACAGCAGGGGAGCATCACATTGATATAGTGTCAACCGATTTTTTCAGTAAAAAAGGGCCGGCAAGCGGTGTTGCGCTATCCGAGCCGTTTATTACGGCTGCATTTAAGCTTGCTCCCATGGAAATCAGTGACATTTATCATTTTATTGATGGTTATTACATTCTTCAGGTCCTGGAAAAAATACCGCAAAAAATTCCGGAATTTGATGCCGTCCAGGGAAAGGCGAAGGCCGATTTGATCGAAAAAAAACAGGACGAAAAAGCCAAGGAAAATGCCGGCGCGTTTTTAGAAGCCTTGAAGAGCGGCAAGACAATGGAGGAAGAGGGAAAACAACGACAATTGAAAGTATTCAACTCAGGCTTTTTTAGACGAAACGATGGAATCCCAAATTTGGGATATGAGCCGGAAATTTCAAATGTCGCTTTCAGCCTTTCATCAGTAAAAAGAGTCGCCCAGACACCTGTCAAAGGGAAAAAAGGTTATTATGCCATAGAGCTTTCTGAACGGAAAAATCAGGACGGCTCATATGCGACGACGGAAAAAGAACAGATCGGAGAGCTTCTGCTCCAGCAAAAACGGATGGTTGCTTTCAACTCCTATCTGGCACAGTTAAAAACCAAAAGCGATATTCAGGTTGAAGAGGATTTTTCCACAAAAGGAACACGTCCGGCACAAACCGAAAGCGGCAATTAATCGTAGAGCCCTTTTTCAGGGGAAAAGGCATGAAGGGACTGTTTAAACGAAAAAAGGTTATCACAAAAGTCAAAATCTGTCCGAACTGCGGCATCGAGCTTCCTCTTCATGTCAAGAATTGCTTTTCATGTCATACCAAGGTCGGCAAAATCGATCAGTATGGAAGGGGAAAAAAACCTTTTGATTGGATTGCCTACACCATATGCATTTTCTCATGGCTGGTGTTTATCATCTATTTCTGGTGGGCTTTTTTGAGGTGATAGCTTCTCCGGGAGAAAACTGAGTATCAAAAATGCCTCATTTGACCCAATGGATGCGAAAATCGATTCGTTAAGGCCATGTCCCATTTAACCGATTCGGATAAAAAGGCGCTGCTGACGCTCGCACGCTCTGCTATCGCCGCCGAGCTCGTAAGAGGGAAAAAACCGATCCGACCGGAGAAGCCTTCCGAAGAGATAACCCGGAAGCGAGGATGTTTTGTTTCCCTTCATAAAACAGGAGATCTGAGGGGATGTATCGGCACCATCGAATCCATCGTACCGGTGATCCTGGGGGTTGAGGAAAATGCGAAAAATGCGGCATTTCAAGACCCCCGGTTTCCGCCGTTGAGGAAAGAAGACCTCGAATCGGTGGACATCGAAATCAGTATTCTCACAGAGCCGAGACTCCTGGTGTTCAAAGATAGTGACGATCTGAAACATCAGTTGAAACCCGGTATTCACGGAGTCATTTTATCAAAAGGGTATCAACGTGCCACGTTTTTACCGCAAGTATGGGATCAACTGCCGGATGCTGAGGATTTTTTAAGCCAACTCTGCCGGAAGGCCGGAATGGAACGCTCCTGCTGGAAGACCGGAGGAGTCACCGTATCCGTGTATGAGGTTGAGCATTTTTCAGAATAGGGCCGAGCCCGTCCCTATTCATTGAATCAGCCGGAAAAACCTATCGAGCAACCATGGCCCGCATCATATCGCCGGCATTTTCCGCATGATCGGCAATGGAACCGATGATTTCCGCCAGTCTCACCATGTGAAATACCGTGATCGGGTCTGTTTCCAGATGGAAGACCTTTTGTTTGAAAACGTCTTCCAACTGGTCCGATTCATGTTCCAGCTTGCGCAAATTCCGGATGATGTCCTTTACCACAACCCTCTGTTTATCGGAGAATAATTTGAAGTATGTTCTCGCCTCGGAGACCATGTGGATAAGCTCTTCGATCGGGTCGATAACCGAATCGACCAAAAGAAGGAGATCCTTTTGAACGGTCTTCGGGACACCGGCTTCGAATCTGAAGGAGATCCAATCCAGTGCGTCCTGCGCCGCATCCAGGACCGAATCCTGCTCTCCCAGATATCGGAACAACTGAAACTTATCTACCGGCATGAGGGTTCCTTTCGGGATATGCCCCCGGATCCTGCGTTTGACGGAATCGGCTTCATGTTCCAGCCGGTCCACTTCATTTTTGAAATCCTCGAATCGCGTACATTGTTCCGCGATATGACACTCGATGGCCTGCTGAAAAACCCATGCACATTCTTTGACTTTTTCGGCGTGTTCTAGAAGGCCGTCAAAGGGGGATGTCATAAACAGATGAAGTAAAGGAATGCGCATAACCGCCTCCTTATAGTATCATTTGTAATAGTTTGAAAATCATCACACTTGTAATTGCGGCTATCGGAACGGTTAAAAGCCAATATATCACAATTTTAAATACAATGCCAAAGTTGACCGCCTCGATTCCTCCGGCAAGTCCAACTCCGATAACTCCTCCCACCGCGGCATGTGTGGTGGATACCGGGAGCCCCATTTTCGAAGCGACCAGAACGGTTGTGGCAGCCGCGAACTCCACCGAAAATCCACGGGTATTGGTTAGGGTGGTGATTTTCTCTCCTATGGTTTCCATAACGCGGCCGCCGGCCATCCAGATGCCGCACGCGATACCTATCCCGCCGAAAAAAAGCAGGAATAATGGAACCGGAACTTCTGCTCCGATGTTCCCCGTTTTTACCAGAAAGTAAATGACCGCCAGCGGACCGATAGCGTTGGCTACATCGTTTGCCCCCTGTGCTAGGGCGACATAGCATGCCGTTCCGACTTGAATTCGGCGAAAAATCTCTTCGGCGCCGGTTTTATGATTCCTGAAATGCCGCCCGAGAAACCATTTACCAATGAACCCACAAATAACCGACGCGATTGCGGCGACATAGATTGTCGAACCGGTTTCCAGAGAAAGCGTTTTCCCGAGCGGTGTTTTAAATAAAAATGATAGAATCACCACGAACAACGCCGAACCGATAATAAAAGGAGACAACTTCAATGCCTGATAGAACGGATCCTCTTGGTTTAAGATCAATTTAACAATTGCCTTAAAAGTGAAAAAAGAGATCAGGATGCTGAATACCGGAGAAATAACCCAGCTTGCCGCAACGCCTGCAAGCCTACCCCAGTGAACAATGGAAAATCCGCCGGCCATAATGCCGAACCCGATCATCGCCCCCACTATGGAATGGGTTGTAGAAATCGGGAGCGACTTCCAGGTCGAAAAGGAAATCCAGAGTGAAGCAGCAAGAATCGCTGATAGAGATCCGATAAGGGCCAATTTCGGATCTGTAAGAACTTGTGTGGAAACAATCCCGTTACGAATGGTGTCAGTAACGTGTTCTCCGATGAAGGTCGCTCCGATCAAATTCAGAATTCCGGCAATGAAAACCGCCTCGCGCATGGTTATCGCTTTTGATCCTACGGAAGTGGCCATGGAATTGGCGACATCGTTGGCGCCGATATTCCAGGCCATATAAAATCCGAGAACATATCCGATGATCAGAATGATATATTCCGTCGACA
>MGQD01000009.1:8785-22187 GCA_001797695.1 Deltaproteobacteria bacterium RBG_13_49_15
TCAAGACCTTTGGCGCTGTGAACCGTTGAAAGGATAAGCCGGTCTTCCGCCTCTTTGGGGAGATAAAGCCTGTCTCCGGAACTGGTGTTGGGAGGTTCAAGGGCCATATCGGTGATAAATGCTTCCAGATCCGGATACCGCTCCATGAAGGACAAAACATGCTCGATTTCCTTTGCCCTCCTCGGATGGTCATCGTAATTTTTTTCAAGGATAGGGAGATAATAATTCATAATCATTTCTCCCATTGTTACTAGCGACGACGGCTCCCCGGCGATTTTTTTAAACAGCTCTTTCAGCGGATGAAGCGCCTTCGAGTATTTAGGGGATAACGACATTTCAACAAAGCCGGCAATTCCCGATTTTGTTTCGGAGATCCGGGTAAAAATGGACCCGGCGTTTTTAGAACCGATCTTCTCCAACAACATCAGGATCCGAAACCAGCTGATGCGATCATTTGGATTTGCCATTACTTTCAGATGTGCAAGGAAATCCTTAATGTGAGCCGATTCCGCCAATTGAAATCCGCCGACTTTAATAAAAGGGACCCTTTCACTATTGAGCTCGATTTCAAGGTCGAAAGAATGAAAGCTGGCTCTGAAAAGGACCGCCATCTGTCCAAGAGGGACCCCTTGCCGATGATATTCGATAATCTTTTTTACCACAAAACGGCTTTGATCGTTTTCCGTTTCCGTGGAGATCAAAGAGGGGATGCTACCTCCTTTTTTCCTTGTGAAAAGGGATTTTTGATATCGATGTTTCGAACTGTCGATGATGGCATTGGTCAAATTTAAAATGGGTTGAAGACTACGGTAATTTTCTTCCAGTCGGATGATTACTGTTTTATGAAATTTCTGCGGAAATTCCATGATATTCCGATAATTGGCCCCTCTAAACGCATAGATGCTTTGAGAATCGTCTCCGACTGCCATGATGTTTTGATGGGCGCAGGTCATTCGATACAAGATATCTGCCTGGATCGTGTTAGTGTCCTGGTATTCGTCGACCATGATGTATCGATACGCATTGGAAATGCGTTCCCGGATATCCGGATGATCTTCCAAAAGAAGTCTTGCATATGTTAACAGGTCATCGAAATCAAGGAGATGATGCGCCGATTTATGAGCGCAATATTTCCGATATATCGTTGAGATCGGTTCGATGCTGGATATGAAGTGAGGATAATCCGAAAAAATTACTTCATGGATCTGCTCTTTCCTGTTTACGGATTTGCTGAAGATCTGCGCCATAGTCTGTGTTTTAGGAAACGTGCCGGATCGAAGGGGATCGCCGAGCTCCTTTTTTACCGTGGCAATAAGGCTCTGAGAATCGGCCCGATCAAGAATAGTGAAATCAGGACCAACTCCTGCGCGGGATGAGTATCTCCTGAGCAAAATGTTCGAAAACGCGTGAAATGTCCCGCCGGAAACCTGATCACATCTGTTATCGAGAAGCAGCCGCGCCCGGCTCAGCATCTCATCGGCTGCTTTACGGGTAAATGTGAGGAGAAGAATCGAAGCGGGAGAAATATTTTCTTCAACAAGCCGAACAACCCTATAGGTCAAGGTTCTTGTTTTTCCACTTCCGGCGCCGGCGACGACAAGTAATGGACCGTCTTTGTGAAAAACCGCTTCAAGTTGCCGGGTGTTCAGTTCCTTGGAATAGTCGATGCATGAAGGCAAAATCATATGTCATTCGATCCTTTAAGATCTGGAAATGGTGCGGCTCTTCTTCCATAAAAGTATACTGTTGTCAATAAGAAGTCTTTTAAGTCAACCGATCTTGATGGATTTTGTTGACTTTATAAAAAAAATATACTACCCAGTAAAAAATAAAAATACGCAGTAATTTAATTGAAGGAGGAAAAAATGAAGAACATCGAAAAAGAATTGAACACGATTGTCAAAAAGATTGCAGTCCTTTTCAAACAAGTAGAGAAGTTATCAAAGCAGGTATCAAAGAAAAATCCTGCCGCAGCAGCCGTTCAAAAGAAAAGAAAAGCCCCTGGAAAAAAGAAGGCATCCGGGCAGAAAGCGGCGTTGGTCAACTCGGTGATCAATGTGATCAATAAGTCCAAAAAGGGTTTGAACATATCGGCGTTGAGGCAAAAAACCGGCTTGGGGCCCAGGCAGCTTAGCAACGTGCTTTATAAACTTGCAAAAAAAGGCATTATCAAAACCGAATCCCGGGGAGTGTACATCAAAGGATAATCCTCCTTGGGCATCTCGATAAACGGCTTTCAGTCTGGTATTTTCAGGAAAAACAGTCTGAAAACTGCTCCTTGAATTTGCCGCCCTATTGCTTATCTTTAAATCAATTCCTTCCGGGATTGCCGGCTCCCTATGTCGGGGAAGCGGGCTGTTTCCGAAGGTATACCCGTTTGTTGAATAATTTGTATCATAGAAAAGCGAACTAGAAAAATGAAGGGGAATCGAGTTGCCTATTTGAGGAGAAGCTTTTTTGCCGTGATGGGGATCTCCTGGATCCTTTTGACCGCATTTTTAACAACCGCCGTCGAAGGCCAGGTGAAGAAGACCGAAGAGCGGCAGGCGCCTGGATCGGCGCACTGGCCTCATGAGATAAGCGACCTGGCGCCGGATCAGGCTATCCGATTTGGAAGACTTGAAAACGGATTGCGGTATGTGCTGATGAACAACCGCGAACCAAAAGACCGGGTCAGCATGCATCTAAACATTCAGGTCGGGTCCGCACACGAATCGGATCAGGAACTGGGGCTTGCCCATTTTCTTGAGCATATGCTCTTCAACGGGTCCACCCATTTCAAACCTGGAGAACTTGTTAAATATTTCCAGAAAATCGGAATGCAATTCGGCCCAGACGCAAATGCGCATACCAGCTATTTTGAGACGGTGTATGACATCTTGTTGCCAAAAGGAGACCGGGAAAGCCTTGTGGAAGCCCTCCTGGTTTTCAGCGACTATGCCGAAGGAGCGCTCCTTCTAGAATCAGAGATTGAACGGGAGCGGCAGGTCATCTTATCGGAAAAGCGCGAACGGGATTCATCATCGTATCGGACGTCTGTAGCGACGATGGGATTTGAATTGGAAGGAACTATTTTGCCCAAACGGCTCCCAATCGGTGAAGAAAATGTTTTAAAAGGGATCGACCGGGCCCGGATGAAGGATTTCTATGACGCGTGGTACCGACCCGATAAAATGATCCTTGTTATGATAGGTGATTTTGATATCGAGTCGGCAAAGAGTTCGATCGAAGAGCGGTTCTCTGGATTAAAAGCAAGGGCGCCCCGGCGGGCAGAACCGGTCGTCGGAGACATCCATCATCACGGGATCAAAACTTTCTATCATTATGAGAAAGAGGCCGGCAGCGCAACCGTCAGTATTCAGGTCATACGGAAAATCGAAAAAAAGCCGGATACGTTTGCCGAACAAAAGAAACGTCTTATTGAAGCCATAGCGGATCGGATCGTCCAGGACCGGCTCGACGCACGGATCAGCAGCGGCAACTCTCCTTATTCCTCCGCCGCCATCGGTTCGGGCATTTATATGCAGCAGATTGAATATGCAGAGCTTACGGCCGATTCCAATCCGCAAAAGTGGGAGAAAGCACTATCGGCGCTCGAGCAGACCCTAAGGCAGGCTCTGATGCATGGATTTACCCTGGAAGAGCTTATCCGGGTCAAGAAGGATATTCTTGCGGACATGGAAAATGCCGTCAGGGAGGAAGCAACACGCAATAGCCGGAATCTGGCTCATCAGATCATCGGGCATCTGAATAGCAACAGGGTGTTTCAATCTCCCCGACAGGAAAAGGAACAATTTGCAAAAATTGTTGAGTCTCTCAAACCGGAAGAAGTGGATGAGGCATTTCGTGAGGCGTGGAGGCCATCTCACCGTCTGATTCTTTTGACGGGGAATGCGGATCTTAAAAACCGGGATATCCCTTCTGAAGATCGTTTGCGCGGGATCTATGAGAAGAGCCTTGCCCGGATGGTTCAAAAACCGATTGTTTCTAAGACGCCGCGATTTCCATACCTGGCTGCTCCGAAACATCCGGGCACGGTCGCAAAACGGACCGATATTGAGGATCTGGGGGTTGTTCAGGTCGATTTTGCAAACGGCATCCGTTTAAATCTGAAAAAGACCGGTTTTACCGACAATGAGGTCCTTGCCAACCTGATATTTGGCTTCGGCCGATCCGCTGAACCAAAGGCGTATCCCGGATTGGGGGTGCTTGCCGAAGATCTTATCAACGAAAGCGGCCTGGGGCGACTCAAAAAAGATGAGATAGAGAGGGCATTGGCAGGAAAGAGCACGCGTGTGACGTTTCACGTGGCCGAGAATCGGTTTGAATTTGAAGGAAACAGCGTATCCGATGAGATCGAACTCCTGTTTCAGCTCATGTATGCCCATTTGGTGGATCCGGCCTATCGCGAGGAAGCGTATCGGCTGGTGATGGAACGGTTTAAAAACGAATATGAAGAGCTTGATCATTCCATTGACGGAGCCATGAGACTCTTTGGGAATGGCTTTTTGGCAGGTAATGACGGAAGGTTCGGACTCCCCCGATTTGATGTATTTAAAAAACTAACATTATCACAAGTTCAAACATGGATAGGGCAGTATTTCAAAGAAGCGGAAATCGAGATTTCGGTTGTTGGAGATTTTAACGTCAATCAGGCAATTGAAACAGCATCCCGCTATTTCGGAAGCCTGCTCCCTCGAAGGGGAGCAAAGCATCCGAGAGGATCTGATACGATTTCTTTCCCAGCCGGCAAGTCTATCTCAATGGACGTGACAACGCGCATTCCGAAAGGACTCGCGGTGATAGCCTATCGGACCGAAGACCTGTGGGATATTCAACGGACGCGGAGGCTGAATATCCTGGGAGAGGTAGCCTCTGAAAGGCTTCGGGAAAAGATCAGGGAAACAATGGGAGCCTCTTATTCTCCCTTTGCATACAACCGGCCGAGCCGTGCATATGCCGGGTATGGTCTTTTTTTGGCAATGGCCAATGCGGATCCGAACCTCATCGATGGGGTGATTGCCAAAATCAAAAAGACTCTGTCGGAAATCGCCGATAAAGGAATTTCAGGAGATGAGCTTCAACGCGCGATTGAACCTGTAAGAACAAGCATTAAGGATATGATGCGCCGGAACAGCTATTGGCTTGACACCGTGCTATCGGGATCAAAAAATTACCCGCAGCAACTCGACTGGAGCCGGGAGGTTCTTGAGGATTATGCCTCAATTACGGAAGCTGACGTATCGTCGTTGGCCAAAACGTACCTGAATGAAAATCGGACTGCTACACTTTCAATCAAACCGAAACCCTTCTCCCCGTAATCATCTTTTGATGGCTTGCTTTCCCACATGGAGAAAGGGAGGCTTGCCGAAAGGAAGGATAACTCTTTCCCTTTGATGAAGCGTTTTGTTTTAAATTATTGAACCCCGGTTGAAAGGAATTATTATGCAACAAGTGGAGAATCGGTCTCCCTTTGAAGCCATCTGGGCTTTTTTTTCATCTGTCAGATTGACGGTGGCGATCCTGTTAATCCTTGCGGCCACGTCCATTATCGGAACGGTTATCCCTCAGAATGAAAATCCAACCGACTATTTTAATACATTCGGTCCCTTTCTTTATAATCTTTTCAATGTGTTGGACATATTCGATATGTATCATTCCTGGTGGTTCCGGTTCCTGCTCCTTTCGCTGATGTTAAACATTGTGGTTTGTTCAATAAACCGCATCTCTACAACCTGGAAGGTGGTTTTTAACGAAAATCCGACATTTCATATTTCCCGATTCAGATCGATTCCCGAAAAGGAGGAATTCATTGACTCAAGAAGACCTGAAGAACTGAAAGAAGAGTTCAGCTCCCTGATACGCCGTCGCTTTTCGTACACTAGAGCGGAAACAACGGAAAACGGATTTTGCATTTACGCGGAAAAGGGGCGATGGACCCGGCTTGGGGTCTATACGGTTCATCTGAGTGTTATTACACTTTTGGTCGGAGCCTTGATCGGTTCTATTTTCGGGTTCGAAGGGTTTGTGAATATTCCGGAGGGGGAGACGGCAAACAGCATACGGCTTAGAAAAACAAATGCGTTGTATCCCCTTGAATTTGAAATCCGATGCGATGATTTTAATGTGAGTTTTTATGAATCCGGTTCGCCCAAAGAATATCGCTCATCTCTGACGATCCTGGAGGGCGGAAAACCGCTTTTGCAAAAAAACATTATTGTCAATGACCCGCTGCGGTACAAAGGGATTAATTTTTTCCAGTCAAGCTACGGGACGCTTCCGCCTAATGAAATCGCATTGAAGCTTGTCGGAAAGGACACAAAGATCGAATACGATCAAAAAGCAGTGATGAACAAGGAGATCGATCTTCCGGAAGGAGAAGGTAAGTTTGTTTATACGGATTATCGAAATTCATTCCCTTTTCGCGGTCATAACTTAGGCGAGACGGCCATCGGGATTTTGACACCTAAAAACGGGAATCGGGTGGATGTCATACTGCCGATAAAATTTCCGAGTTTCGACGGTATGAGGCAGGGAGGGCTCATCATCTCTGCGGCGGAGCTCCATCACCGATACTATACTGGATTGCAAGTGACGCGTGATCCGGGCGTTTGGGTAGTCTATACAGGATTTGTTATCATGATATTAGGATGTTATATAACCTTTTTTATGTCACATAAGCGAATTTGTGTGGAGGTCGCGAAAACCGGGAAAAAAAGCAAAGTGATGGTGGCAGGGACAGCAAATAAGAACAAGTTGGGGATGCATGCCATAGTCAGGAAGATGGCCAAAAACCTGGGCATAACAAACGAAAACAGGCTCTAAAAAACGTCTTTTCGCCCGAGCCAAATCGTAAGGGGAACCGATGAACAGTTCGCAGCTATTATCAATCATTACATTTTTTTATGGAATAGCGGCATCTCTATACATTGCCGCCTGGATATTTAAAAAGGAGATCCTGGGAAAGAGCGCTTCCTGGGTCGTTCTTCTCGGGGCAGCCGGAAACACGGCGGGAATCATCGTGCGGTGGGTAGAATCATATCAACTTGGCATCGGGCATGCTCCGCTTTCAAATATGTACGAATCCTTAATTTTTTTCTCATGGACATTGATGATCATTTATCTTGTTATTGAACGAACCTATCAAAACCGGATAATCGGAGCGTTTGCAACACCCATTGCGTTTCTGGCTATGGCATATGCGTCTCTTTCGCCCAATATCAACGACCGGATTCAACCTTTGGTTCCGGCACTCAAAAGCAATTGGCTGATCGCGCATGTCATCACCTGCTTTTTAGGATATGCGGCCTTTGCCATCGGATTTGGTATCAGCCTGATGTATTTACTCAAGCAGGGGGATAAGAATGCGAAAAACAGGATGCTGGTCCATTTCCCGGCGATCGATGTATTAGATGAGTTGAATTATCAGATGGTGATGTTCGGTTTTTTGTTTCTTTCCATCGGAATCATCACCGGTTCGGTTTGGGCTAATTCCGCCTGGGGTAACTATTGGTCCTGGGACCCCAAGGAAACATGGTCTCTTATCACCTGGTTTGTATATGCCACTTTGCTGCATGCCCGCCTTATGAGGGGGTGGCATGGAAAACGGCTGGCATTTATTTCCATTGTCGGATTCCTGGCCGTTCTTTTTACTTATTTTGGGGTTAATCTCCTCCCGGGTTTGCATAGCTACGCCAAATGATTTTTCCTTGACAAAACGGGAGACGCGCGTTAAAAAGCGCACACTTAATATTTTTTTGCTATCAGCCGAATGTGACTGATCTCTAACCCTATTTAAGTATCAATTCTAACTCGACGGGGTGTGCATGAGCAAGAAGGATGAGAAGGAAAAGGCGATTGCATTAACGGGCGACAGTGAGGCTTCATCACCACCAGATGGCGCAAAAAAAGAGGAGAACGGATCAGGTGGATCCATTCTCCTCTTTTTTATTGTGGGGTTTATTGCAAGCCTGATCGTCGGATGGATCGTTTTCCCGAAGCTGCTTTACTCTCAAAAAAAGCAGCCGATCGACTTTAACCACGCACTTCATGTTGAAACCGTTGACGAAGGGTGTCAAAGCTGCCATTTCTTCCGGGATGATGGAAGTTTTTCAGGTGTTCCGAAGTTGACCCAGTGCACCGGATGCCATGAAGAGGCGCAGGGGGAGGATCCCGAGGAGACGAAGTTGGTGGAAGAATACGTAGCCAAGGGAAGAGAGGTCCCATGGCTGGTTTATTCGCGTCAGCCGAATTGCGTCTTCTTTTCACATGCCGCCCATGTGAAAATGGCGAAAATGGAATGTGTCACGTGCCATGGACCGATCGGCGAATCGTCTCATGCCCGGATCTACGAGGAAAACCGGATAACCGGTATAAGCCGGGACATTTGGGGGAAAAACATCGCCGGTCTTAAACGAAACTCATGGGATCGGATGAAGATGGACGAATGTGCGGAATGCCATGCGAGTGAGGCGATTAAAACGGAAGTCTCCATTGAAACGCCGATGTTAGGATTTTTCAATAATATCATTCGGCTTGCGTTCCCGGGGACTGAAAAACCCGGCAGGAAAAATAGTGTTCAAACGCAACATGAAGCATGTTTTGTATGCCATAAATGAGAGCGGTTTCTCAGGAATGACACTGGATGGTTGAATGAGGTAGAGCCGATGAAAATGGACCGAAGGAGCTTTTTGTCATTCGTCATTGGGGGTGCGGCAGGAACTGCATTATCGCCGTTGCCTTGGAAGGTGACCGATGATCTGGCCATCTGGTCTCAGAACTGGTCATGGACCCCTGTTCCGGAAGATGGCGAAGTCGGTTATGTCAACACTACCTGTTCCCTTTGCCCGGGCGGCTGCGGAATCACCGTGAGAAAAGTGGGAGACCGGGCGGTCAAAATTGAGGGAATGAAAGGGCATCCGGTCAACGATGGCGGGATTTGCATTTTGGGCCTGGCCGGACTGCAATTCCTTTACGGTCCTTCCAGGATTGCCTCACCTATGCGGCGTACAGGGGAACGAGGGGAAAACAAATGGCAAAAAATCTCCTGGGAAGAAGCGATCTCCGAAGTATCGAAGAAACTTGCTGATCTCCGATCGAAAAATCAGTCGCATGCTCTCGCCTGCATTTCAGGGTATGACGGCGGAACGGTTCCCAGGCTATTTGAACGATTTTTAACGGTTTATGGTTCAGCAAATTTTGTTCGAACTCCGGCTGTCAGGGATTCTTACGAGCTTGGACTCTACCTGATGCAGGGCACTCAGGCGAACGCCGGATTTGATGTGGAAAATGCCGATTATATCCTCAGCTTCGGATGCGGAATCATCGAAGGGTGGGGATCGCCTGTGAGAATGTTTAAGGCGAACAGTCATTGGAAGGAAACCGGCGTTAAAGTCACACAGGTGGAACCCCGGCTTTCCAATACTGCGGCGAAATCGGATCAGTGGATACCGATAAAACCCGGTACGGAAGTTGTTCTTGCCCTTGGTCTGGCGCGGGTAATCGTTGATGAGTCGCTTTACCGCCGCGAATTCATCGCTTCCCATACCGCCGGATTTGACCGGTTTGTTCAGAATGTGCTTAAAGACTACCCTCCGGAACAGGTTGAAAAAGTGACGGGGATTGATAAAGCGGTCGTGGTTTCTCTTGCCAAAACATTTGCTGCGGCAAAAAAGCCGCTGGCGATTTGCGGAAGAGGACGAGGCGCCGGCTCGGAAAGCGCCGGTGAAATCATGGCGGTTTACGCCCTCAATGCCCTTGTCGGGAATATCAATCAGAAAGGGGGCGTATGGGCCATTCCTGATCCGAACTACATCCGCTGGCCGGAGCTGGAAATGGACGCCCAGGCGGCTGCCGGAATGCAGAAACCAAGGGTTGACGGCGCCGGGAGCAAAAAATATCCGCATATCCGTAATCTTCTTCATCGACTCCCCGAAATGATCAACTCTACTGATGCATCTCCGGTTCAGGCGCTCTTTGTTCTGGAAGCGAATCCATACTATTCGGTTTCCGATTCTGCTTTCGTCAGGAAAGCGTGGAAAAAAATCCCATTTATCGTCAGTTTTTCATCCTTTATGGACGAAACGGCGGCCAATGCCGATCTCATTCTTCCCAATCATGTGTATCTGGAGCGCCATGAAGATATTCCAGGAGCGGAAGGTTTCATTAAACCGATCATCGGACTGGCCAAACCGGTCGTGAATCCGCAATTTGACACCCTGCATGCCGGAGATACCATCATCCGCCTGGCAAAGATGATGGGCGATCCGATCGCAAAGGCCTTTCCCTGGGAGGATTACGAGGCCTGTCTGGAAGAGACGTTCGGAGACAAATGGGAAGCGCTTGGAGAAAAGGGATACTGGATCGATGCGGGATTTGAACCGTCCCCATGGAATAAAGCGTTTGAAACCGCTTCCAAGAAATTTGAGTTTGCAAGCGACGATATCGGCGCTTCCTTTCAAAATGCCGTCGTCAAGGCGGAAGGAGAGGAATCGGCATATCCCCTTCTTCTCATTCCTTATGATTCGCCGAGAATATCAGCAGGCCGGATCGGCAACCCGCCTTTTGTAATCAAGACCGTAGCCGATACGGTGATCAAAGGGAAGAACGGATTCATCGAGGTGAACCCAAAGACGGCAATCGCCTTGGGTTTATCAGAAGGCAAATCCGCCGTTATCAGCACCCCAAGAGGAAGTGCCAAGGTAAGAATTCACTTGTTTGAAGGGATCATGCCGGGTGTTGTGGCCATGCCAACCGGTTTGGGGCATACGGCCTATGATTCCTTCCTTGCCGGCAAAGGGGTGAATATCAACGAACTCATCGGGCCGGTTGAAGACGGCTCCTCAGGGCTTAACGCCGCCTGGGGCATACGGGCCAAGCTAGGCAAAGCATAACGAACGGACCGTCGGATTGATTGATAAGAGCTTGAAAATCGACAATTCAAAGAGGTTCTGATGAAAAACGATCAAGCTAAAAAATACGGAATGGTCATCGATCTGGATAAGTGCACCGGATGCGGCGCCTGCATGGTGGCATGCATGGCTGAAAACAACATCCCGTTCAAAGAAGATGAATCCAACAAGCTTGACAGCATCACATGGATGCGAGTCTATCAGCTCACCAACGGGAAACCATATCCTGAGACGGATATCTGTTATATCCCCAGACCCTGCATGCACTGTGAAGGGGATCACGGTCATTCTCCCTGTGTCTCCGTTTGTCCGGCGACCGCAACCGACTACAGCCAGAAAACAGGGATTGTAAGCCAGATTTACACCCGATGCTTCGGGTGCCGGTATTGCATGGCGGCATGTCCGTACCATGCCCGATATTTCAACTGGTGGGATCCGGTCTGGCCAAATGGGATGGAAAAATTTCTCAATCCCAGCGTTTCACCGCGGATGCGGGGGGTCGTCGAAAAATGCAGCTTCTGTTTTCACAGGCATCAGCTTGCCATGAACAAAGCGTTTGTGGAAGGGCGACGGGAATTGGAAGAAAATGAATATCAGACCTCATGCGCACAGGCCTGCCCTTCCGGCGCGATCGCCTTTGGGGATTTGAACAATCCGAAACACACCGTGAACCAGCTTGCTCAGCCGGATAATGCACATGGCGGACAGCCGAAAAACCCCGAGGTATTCCGACTTCTTGAAAAGCTGGGAACCAATCCGAAGGTTTATTATGTCTCCAGCCGGGAATGGGTCAGGCGGGCCGGAGACAATTACCTGAAAAATGAAAATCCGGGTAAAGCCCATTAAGCGATCAAAGGAGCGAAAAACCGATGGATTCTGCATTAATACCTAAAGGAGTAAATCGCTGCCCGCTTTCGGAATTGATACTGAAACTAGGGCCGGTGGTCGCCGTACTGTTGTGGGGCGTGGTGGCCATGTTCATGTGCTGGATCAAAGGTCTCAACCAGACCAACATGAACGACTCTTATGGATTCGCTTTATGGATCTGGGCGGATCTGACGGTGATCGCCCTGGGGGGCGGTGCTTTTTTTACAGGCTTATTACGGTATATCATCGGGAAAGATAAGCTAAAAAACATCATCAATTTCGCCGTCCTGATCGGATTCATTTGCTATAGCAGCGCTCTTCTCATTCTGGCCATCGACATCGGGCAACCGCTCAGGGGCTGGTTTATTTTCTGGCACGCCAATGTTCACTCCATGCTGACCGAGGTGGCATTCTGTCTGACCTGTTATTTCATGGTACTGACCATCGAATACCTCCCATTGATTTTAGAAAACCGACAAATCGACCGGTTGCCTTTTTTCCATAACCTCAGCCACAACATGCACGAAATCATGGCTGTTTTTGCAGCAACCGGCGCGTTTCTTTCATTTTTCCACCAGGGATCCCTTGGGGGCGTTGCCGGCGTTCTCTTTGGCAGGCCGTTTGCTTTCCGGGAGGGAATTTTCATCTGGCCATGGACATTTTTCCTGTTCACATGGTCGGCGGCCGCGTGCGGGCCCTGCTTTACCATCATGTTGCTAAAGATTACGGAGAGGATCACCAGGAAAAAGCTCGTTAAAGATGATGTGGTCGATCTTTTGGCCAAAATAGCGGGGTGGATGCTGACCACGTACATCATCGCCAAAATCATCGACACGTGGTACTGGGCAATGGTGACCGCTCCTTCGTTGGGATTTGAATTGACCGATTTTTACTCCAACAACCCCTTCTACGGGATGTGGATACTGATCCTTGAAATCGTCGTTTGCGGAATCATTCCGTCCATCATACTGATATCCAAAAAAGGGAGGAGCAATCCCGTTAGCTTCATGACCGCCGTAGTGCTCGCAGTCCTTGGCGCCTGCGTCAATCGCTGGGCCATGGTGCTTCAGGTGATGGCCGCTCCGGTCCTGACCTTCGAAGGATGGCCCATGTACTACCCCAGCTGGCAGGAAGTAGCGACGACATTGCTTCCGGTCGCTTATGGAATTATCCTGGTTGCGCTTTCCTACAGATACCTGCCGGTCTTCCCGCAGGAAGTGGAATTAAATCCGGTGGAATCGGAAGACCAGGGGGGCAAAGCAAAGAAAGCGGCTCTCTCCGGAGCAGAAGTGAGCCCGGCCAGGGCATAAATCCGGTTAAGGAGGATGAATAATGTTTCCATTTAATTTTGAATGGATTTGGGACATGTCCCATCTGGTCTTTATGGGGGGACTCTGGTTTGCGCTAAACATTCTAGGTCTCGGCATGACCTACTGTATTATCAAAGCCGCCATCGATACCTCCAAAGGTAAAGGTGGAGAACACAGCTAACACGATCTGAACGGAACGTGAAAAAGCGCTTGCCCGGGATGGTGGGAAGCGCTTTTTTATTGGAGTGATCAATGGACAAAATCGTCATTAAAGGAGGAATCCCGCTCAAAGGGAAAGTGCGGATCAGCGGGGCT
>MGQD01000009.1:22199-24949 GCA_001797695.1 Deltaproteobacteria bacterium RBG_13_49_15
CTTCCGATTCTCGCTTCTTCGCTTTTGTGCGAAGGATGGAACAGATATTCAAATGTGCCAAACTTGAAGGACATTGAGAGCATCAAGATGCTGTTGTCCCACCTGGGGGCTGAAATCGAATCAAAGCCGCATGAGGTTCGAATCAATGCCGCCGGGCTTTGCAACCATGAAGCTCCTTACGACCTGGTGAGGAAGATGCGGGCTTCCATCCTGGTGCTGGGACCGCTTGTGGCGAGGTTGAAGAAGGCACGGGTTTCGCTCCCGGGCGGGTGTGCTATCGGCGCCAGGCCCATCAACATCCATCTGGACGGGCTTGCCCAATTGGGCGCTGAGATCGAATTGAAACACGGGTATGTCGAAGCATCTGCGGATTCATTGAAAGGAAAAGAGATTTTCTTAGATATTCCGACTGTAACCGGTACGGAAAATATCATGATGGCTGCCGTTCTGGCAAAGGGATGCACCATCATCCGAAACGCCGCACGGGAGCCCGAAGTGGTCGCCCTGGCCGATGCCCTCATTAAAATGGGGGCCGACATCGAAGGGGCCGGAACATCCGTGATCGTGATTCGCGGAGTTAAATCCCTCTCACCGGCATCCATATCCATTATTCCGGATCGGATCGAAACCGGAACGTTTATGGTGGCCGCGGCCCTGACAAAAGGAGAAATTCAGATAGACGGTTGCGAGCCGGAACATCTCATTGCGCTGATTGAAAAACTCTCACAGGCCGGCGCCGGCATTCAGATTGAAGGGAAATCGATAAGGGTTTCCGGAGCGACGGAGATCGTGGGCGTGGATGTGAAAACCCTTCCATATCCGGGATTTCCAACCGACATGCAAGCCCAATTCATGGTGCTCATGTCGGTTGCCGAAGGACAAAGCATCATATCTGAAACCATTTTCGAGAACCGGTTTATCCATGTCAGCGAGCTTCATCGAATGGGTGCGGACATCACAATCACCGGAAACGCCGCCATGATCAAAGGGGTTCCTTTCTTATCCGGGGCGCCGGTCATGGCTTCCGATCTCAGAGCAAGCGCCTCGCTGATCCTGGCAGGACTTGTCGCCAAAGGGATCACCGAGGTAAGCCGGGTTTACCACTTGGATCGCGGCTATGAACGACTGGAAAAAAAATTTGTCCGGCTGGGTGCATCCATCAGGCGGGTAAAGGGATGATTGGCACCTGCCGTTAACCATCAAGCCGATCCGTTTGGATTCCATGAAGCAGCGTCTCTACTTCCGTCCGGTTATCCCCATCCTTTTCTCATTGATTCTCGGAATTTCAATCGGCGATTTCCACCCCGGCTACTATGAATTGGCGTTAGCTCTGGGGATATTTGCTTTAGGCGCCATTTTCGTTTCAATGGGAAAAGGAGCGCTGTTTTCACCCATTATTCTCTTTATAGCACTTGGCTATCTGAGCATCCAGCCGTGGGTTTCACCCCGATTTTCCTCCCATCATATCACGGAGTTTTTTGGTTCGGCATCTTACAAAATCATCGGAGTCGTGGAATCCGAGCCAAAGGAAACCGATGAAAAGACAAGCGTTATTCTCGAAGCGGTTTGCATTCGGCCTCTGGATGGCGACAGCGACGACTTTAAAAGCACTCACGGGAAAATCCGGACCACTATCCGGGGAGAGCCGAAAGAAATTCATCCCGGCGATACCGTTTCCATTGTCACCAGGGTTCGGCCGCCGAAAAATTTTAATAATCCGGGCGGATTCAATTTTAGAAGATATCTTTCCTTTGAAGGGATCTGGGCGACGGCATACCTGTCTTCGGAGCGGATGGTTGTTCTGGCAAGATCCCCGAAAAAAGGGATCATGCCGGTGATCGGGTCGCTGCGCAGGAAAATATCGGATCGGATTGATCGACTGGATTTACAGCAAAAAGATACCGGGGCCAAAGAGATTCTAAAAGCCCTCCTCATCGGATATAGAAGCGAGATTCCGTCCGATCTTCGAGAGGCGTTTAACCGCACAGGCACCAGCCACATCCTTGCCATTTCAGGGCTTCATGTCGGTATTGTGGCCGGCGGCGCCTTTTTCATTTTCTCATGGGTCCTGTCACGGTTCCGGTTTTTACTATGGCATGCATGGACGAAAAAAGGAGCGGCTCTGGTCACGATTTTTCCGGTGCTGCTTTACGGCCTCCTGGCCGGAATGTCGCCTTCGACACAGCGGGCCGTGATCATGGTGGCGGTATTTCTTCTGGCATTTTTTTTCCAGAGAGAGCAGGACATCCTAAATACACTTGCCGTTGCCGCCCTGATCATTTTGATCATTCATCCTCCTTCTCTTTTTTCCATCTCCTTTCAACTGTCGTTTTCCGCTGTTTTTTTTATTATCTATGGACTGTCGAAAACAAAACGATTTTGGAAACGGGAACCCGATCCGTCCGGGAAAGAACGGGTTTCCCGGATCCGGAGTTATTTCGCCACAAGTGTTCTGGTTTCGGTCTTCGCCACCATCGGCACTCAACCGCTTATCATGTATTATTTTAATCTATTGTCGCTGGTCGGATTGGCTGCCAATCTGGTCGTCATTCCCATTATCGGTTTTCTGGCAGTTCCTTTGGGCCTACTATCCGTATTTCTTCACCCGGTAAGCCAATGGGCCTCTTTGGTTTGCCTGGAGTTCAGCGCAGCGATTTTGGTTAAGGGGATCGACGTTGTCATGTTCTTTTCAAAATGGCATTTTGCAGCCGTAAAAACGATCACTCCTTCTCATTTCGAGATGCTCTGTT
>MGQD01000010.1:0-5833 GCA_001797695.1 Deltaproteobacteria bacterium RBG_13_49_15
CATCCCGTTGGTTATGAGGATATCAAAAAGAGGAGTCTCTTTCATTTTCTTAAAAGGATAAAAGGATTGTTCGGATCAATTTGCTTAGGGAGGGTCCGGCCTTCTCCGCAACGGAAATAACAGCTTCAACCGTCGTCGGCTCCGGCTTTTCAGGGTTATGAACGTTGGTGATAATGGAAATTCCTAGAACGGCCATTCGGGCATGAACAGCGGCAATGGTTTCATGTACCGTTGAAAATCCGACCGCATCCGCTCCGATGAGCCTAAGATACCGGATTTCAGCCGGTGTTTCGAGGGATGGTCCGTGAAGTCCGGCATACACCCCCATTTTAATCGGGATTTTCAAATCCGCCGAAACAGTGGCGGCAAGGCGTATCAACTGAGGGTCATATGCCAGGCCCATGTCCGGGAAGCGGACGCCCCAGTGATCTTCATTGGGTCCGGCAAGAGGATTTGAACCGGTCAGGTTGATGTGATCGGTTATGATCAGGATGTCTCCTGAATGGTATTGGGGATTCACTCCGCCAGCGGCGTTCGACAGGATCAAGATCCGAACCCCCAACTCCTGCATTACCCGGATAGGGAAGACGACTTGTCCTGGTGAATATCCTTCATAAAGATGGCATCTCCCCTGCATGACGATGATCTGTTTGCCTGAGGTACTTCCGAATTGAATCCGCCCGGGATGGCCGGAGAGGGTTGAGAACGGAAAATGGGGGGTTTCCCGGTATGGAATAGATGCGATCGGTTCAAATGCCTCTGCACAAACGGCGAGTCCTGTCCCGGTGACCAGTCCGTATTCCGGATCGGCATGAATCCGTTTCCGGATGAACTGTGCGGTCTCAATAACCTGTTGCATATACGGATTCATTGTTTACTGGAATCGGAACAATTAGAATCGGGCTTTGTTTAAAAAATGGCGCTTATCGGTAAGTCTACAATAAAAACCAGAATAGTTAAAGTGGCAAAAACGGAATTGGCCGTCAAATCCAATAGTATCCTGAAAAACAGATAAAAACCTGTCAACACCATCGTTGACATTTGGGATTTCATCCTATACATAAAATCTCCTTTTAATGTGAGCGCCTCGTTCGCTGCTTGGATAATGCGGATTGATCTGTTGCCGGCGATCAGAACCGAAGGAAAGAGAGCAACCGGCAGTCCAAAAGCAAAGCGCTTTGTGAAAACGAGGCTGTTTTAATTCGCCACCTTTTTATCGCAGGATACTTTTTTGACAACCGAGGAAGGGATCGTCATCTCCCGGGAAGGGGCGAATGCCCGGGTCCGGACAGAGAGAACAAGAGCTTGTGAATCATGCACAGCCAAAAGCGCATGTTCGACCTTGGGAGGGGGGAAGGAAATGGAGGTGCAAGCGATCAACTCGGCAGGCGCACTTGTGGGTGATCGTGTGCTCATCGCCTTTGAAACCTCCTCGCTCATGAAAGCCTCATTTCTTATTTATATCTTTCCCATTTTAAGCATGATGCTAGGGGGATTTACCGGCCAGAAGATCGCCTCCTTTTTCAATGTTGATACTCCTGCGATGTCGGTTATAGGGGCTTTTTTATTTCTTATCATAGCCTTTTTACTTGTACGGCTCTCCGGAAACCAGCTTGCTAAAAGAGAACATTACAAGCCCAAGATCATCCGCATCCTGAAAGACAAATAGCCGCTGATACACCATTTTGTTCGGATTCGAGAGGGTTCGAACTCAGTTCATCGTCTGTTTTTCTTCGCCCAAAGATGATGAATCCGGGAAAAGTGGACCTGCTCGAATTATGCAATTCATATGAGCCGGTTTACCCTTGCGACAAATCGTTTGCGGCTGATCGGCTTGGTTAAATAGTCGTCGGCGCCTGCTTCGATAACCCTTACTTCCGAATCGACTTCGTCCTTTGCCGTAAGCATGATGATGGGGATCAAACGGGTGGAGAGCTGGGATTTGAGTTTCTTAATCAGTGACATTCCATCCATCTCCGGCATCATCAGATCGGTTACAATGAGATCCGGTTTTTGTTGAGAAACGGCTTTTAATGCTTCCAGGCCGTTTTCGACAGTGATGATTTTATAATGTTCCGCCTCCAGTATCTGTCGGACGATTTTCCTGGCCACGGCATTGTCATCCACCACCAGAATCGTTTTGGTTTCGCTGATCGGAGGACCTGAGGGTATCACTCCCATGTCCATGCTGTATTCTTTTGTTGAGTGCGACGAGGAGGGCTCAGGATGTTCCTTCCCCAGCTCATCTTCGACCTCCAGAGTAGCGACGCGAAGAACCTCTTCGATGGTTGTGATTCCCATCAGCGCTTTTTGAATACCGTCAACGACCATCGGGCGGAATCCTTCCCGTTCGGCAGTTTTTTTCAGAACAATTGAAGAGATGCCGGAGGCGATCACTTCTTTTACCGAAGAGGTGATCATCAGGATTTCAAATATGGCGATCCTGCCGGAATAGCCTGAAAATTGACAGGATTCACACCCTTTTCCGTGCCAGAAGTGGGCCTGGCTATCCTTGGGCAGATAAGAGTGGATCCTTTCGATGGTCTTGGGGTCTGGATTAAACGGTTCTTTGCACTTGTTGCATATTTTTCTTACGAGCCGTTGACCCAGCACGGCAACCAGCGCATCCGGGATCAGAAATGCATCCACTCCCAGATCCAACAATCGGGTGACGGCAGACGGAGCGTCATTCGTATGAAGGGTGGAAAAGACCAGATGGCCGGTAAGAGCAGCCTGAAATGCGATTCCGGCGGTCTCATTGTCCCGTATCTCTCCGACAAGGACAATGTCCGGGTCCTGTCTCAAAATGGACCGAAGGCCGGCCGCAAAGGAGATTCCCGCTTTCGGATTGATCTGCACTTGATTGACGCCGGTGATGTCGTATTCCACGGGATCTTCCACGGTGATGATATTCACCTCAGGCGAATTCAGTTTGTTGATGGAAGCGTAAAGGGTGGAGGTTTTGCCGCTTCCTGTTGGACCGGTAACCAGAATGATCCCCTGGGGTTTTTGGATAGCCTCGGTGAAATTCTTGAGCGAATCTTGCAAAAAACCGAGTTCTTCAAGGGTCAACAAGGCTGTGGCTGGATTTAGAATACGGATGGTGATTTTTTCGCCGTATGAGGTGGGAAGAGAAGAAACCCGAAGGTCGTAACGCTTAGCGCCGACCTTAACCTGGGTTTTTCCGTCCTGGGGTTTCATGCGGATTGAGATATCCAGATTGGAGATAATTTTGATTCTCGACACAAGCGGCGGGTGGACATGTTTGTCCGTTTTCATGATCTCTCGCATAACGCCGTCGACCCGGTATCGAATCACGACGGAGTCGTGTTGAGGTTCGATGTGAATATCGCTGGCGTTTAATTTTATGGCATCTGCGATGATGGTGTTGACAAATCGGATTACCGGCGGAAGCTCTGCAATATTTAGCAGGTCCTGGATATTTTCTTCACTCTCTTTAGCAGGCCGGATAATTTCGATGCTTTCATCGGTCTCGGCGGAAAAGCCCATATCCAGCATTGACGATCTCTTTCGGCGATACTGTTTTTCGATTATCTCCAGGACATCGCTTTCTGGTGCGACGACGATTTCGATGGGCATCTTGATGACGAAGCGCAAATCGTCGATGGCATAAACATTTAAGGGATTTGCCATGGCGATCGTCAGTTTTTTATTTTTTATTTGAATCGGAACGAGCACGTTTTCTTCGACGAGTGCTGCAGGAACCAGTTCGATGGCTTCCTTGGAAATGGGCATATTTGTCAGGCGCATGTAAGGGATCTTCAGTTGTTGTGCCAGGGCTTTTGCAATAACGATGTCATCCACAATACCCAGGTCGATCAAAATTTGACCAATTTTCTTTTTCTGTGTTTTTTGTAGTTCAAGAACATGATCCAATGTCTTCTGATTGATTATCCCGGAAAGAAGAAGATATTCGCCGAGTTTCAGCCGTTTCTTGCCGGATTTTTCTTTTTCCCTGGCTTCATCTGCCATGTCGTTCTCTCTTTTTCCTTTTGCAAGTTAGGTTTCCCAGTGCTAAGGATCTTTGCCCAGTCTGTTTTCCCATTCGGAGAAGCTTTGAAAACCCCTCGCATTCCGGGACTTCGGTTTTACTCCATTAATCCGCCGTTGACCCGATTCCGTCCGGTTTGTTTGGCCTGATAAAGATATTGATCCGCCCGCTTGATCATCATCTCTGGAGAAATCAACTCATCAGAAACCGCGGTGTCGAATCCGGTTACTCCAAAGCTGGAGGTGATGAATAACGAATCGCCGTTTATCTTAATTTTCATCTTTTCAATTTTCATTCGGATCCGTTCAGCGACACGAACGGCATCATCGAACGTTGTTTCAGGAAGGATGATGATGAATTCTTCCCCGCCGTATCGGACCACCCAGTCGATGTTGATCCGAACGCCCGCTGTTAATCCGTTCGCATAATCTTTTAGCACTTTATCTCCGATGAGATGTCCATGGGCATCGTTGATTTTCTTGAAGTGGTCTATGTCGCTCAGGATCAGGGACAGAGGGTGTCGGTATCTTCTCGCCCGTAATATTTCATTCGGCAGGCGTTCATTGAGATAACTACGGTTAAAGCATCCGGTGAGGGGATCGATTTTTGAAAGCCGCTGAATTTCCTCGTTGGCTTTTTTCAGGGATTTTTCCAAATTCAGGATCCGAATCCCTGTCTGAATACGAGCCATCAATTCGGCGCTGTGAAAGGGTTTGGTCAGGTAATCGTCGGCGCCGGCTTCCAGACCGGCAATGATATCCGATTTGGAATCCTTGGCGGTCAGCAAAACGATGAAAATATACCCCTGAAACTCTCCTTTTCGAATGGCCCTGCATAAGTTAAGCCCATCCATTTCAGGCATGATCCAGTCGCTCAAAACGATGGGGAAAAACCGGCTTTGAAGTCTCTCCAAAGCCTCCAGGCCGTTTTCAGCCGAAGCCACTTCATATCCGGCCTTAAGGAGATTTTTCTCCAGTATCTTTCGGGATACCGGGCTGTCTTCGACGATCAGTATCGGAAAGTCGCTTTTCAGCCCTTTGCCTGTCATTTCCGCGATCCCTTTGTCCTTGGAATGGGCTTTTTCGGTGTGTTCGGCGGTTTTATCCGTTCAACTGGTCGGAAATGGCTTTCAGTTTTTCTCTTATTAATTTGGCCGGCTCCGAAATTTCTTCAAGCCGATTGTTTCTGGCGTCTATTTCCATTTTTTTTGCGATTTGGTGAACCTCCATGAATCCAAGATTGCCGGAGGCGCCTTTTAGGGAATGAACGGCTTTGGTCGCCTTATCGGCATCCTTCTCTTCGATGGCTGAGAACACCGAGTTGAGGTCGGCGGTCCCGGTATCCACAAAAAGTTCGACCAGTTCCTTAAATTCCTCTAAATCAAAGCCAAGGTTGTCTGCGAGAGCTTGGAAATCCATTTCGGTTCTCCTGAAGTGATCTCAAAACGCCAAAACAGATGGCGTTGTTCAATCCCGAAGGAAGGGTAAAAGCTTTGCCGGAATAGCACGGATGCTCAAGCCGGCCGTATTTCCTGACGGTTAAATATCGGATCGGCGTGTAGAATGCAATATAAATTCCAACAGGAATATGAACAGAAAAAACCGGTTGATATTTTCTTAAAGTTTTGATAAATACGTAGGTATCGATATCGTTAATTTTCATTTTCAGATTCATGCTCTTTCCGGACCTGCCTTTCAGCAATGGATGAATTTTCAGGGGATATAAGCAAGCAACTAATGAAGGAAAAAACTCACATATCCTCCGACAATCGCGCCACATTCGTATGCCCGAAGTGCTTCCGATCGCGTACGGAAGATGTGT
>MGQD01000010.1:5907-6693 GCA_001797695.1 Deltaproteobacteria bacterium RBG_13_49_15
TTGGAAAGAAGAAAAGCATTCAGGAAAAAAACCGAGCTTTTCGGTGTTTATTATAACCCGAAAACTCAGGAGTCCGGGGACGTCATCATTCTCGATTTATCCCGCAGCGGCCTGCGCTTTCAAATCAAGGGAAAAGTGAATTTAATGTTGGGCGATAGGTTGGTGGTTGAATTTCACCTTGATAATGCCGCAAGATCTTTTGTGAAAAAAAAGGTAATCGTAAAAAACATATCCGACTCAATAATCGGCGTTCAGTTTGACCATGTGGATCCGTCGGATAGCGGAGATAAAGCCGTCTCGTTCTATCTTTTCGGTTAGCCTGGATCGGCAAGATAAAACCTGGCAAGCCTCGACGGCGGGAGGCCCAACAGATATAGCGATATCAGCGCCCAGTTTCGAAGGGTGCAGTAAAGGATTCCTTCCTTTTCCCATCTCCGCGACGATGTGTATGCTTTTTCCGAAAGCAGGACGATTTTTCTTTTGCTTCTTTTTATCCGCCTCATCAGATCCACATCTTCCATGATGGAAATGTCCTTAAATCCCCCCATTTGGAAGAACGTATTTTTTCGAATAAAGATTCCTTGATCGCCGTAAGGGATTCTTGAGAACCGGGTTCGGAAAGAAACCGCTTTTTCGATGATTCGATAGACGATCTTCCCTGACCGGATTCCCAACTGAAACGCTCCGGCCGCAATCTGGGGCTGGCTCATCGCCGACATGATCTTTTCAAATGCACCGGAATCGAGCAAGGTGTCGGCATGCAGAAAAAGCAACACATCACCTTTT
>MGQD01000011.1:0-5998 GCA_001797695.1 Deltaproteobacteria bacterium RBG_13_49_15
CTTACTTCGAAAACAAGTTCGGATCAGGTTGGTTTGACACAGACGAGGAATTCAGAAGAAATTTCGACAGCGAGTTTCTTGTTTCCAAGGAATATTTGGGAAACATCTTCAGTTGACCTCCTTTCGAGCAAGGGCTTTCATACGTCTTCTGTTCTTGATTTATCCAGAAACAAGATCTTTGAAATAGCCGGACTGAAGCTACCGTGCTCGGCCCGGCCATTAGCAGAATTACCCGTGCTCTCATACGGGTGGAAGGACCGAAGCCGACGTGATATGATACTTTTAATTTATAAGTAATGAATGGAGGATTTTATGGAAGGTTTAAGAAGGATTACATTTGATCATAGAATAATGGGAGGCAAGCCCTGTATCCGCGGCATGCGGGTGACCGTTGGCATGATCGTTGGCCTTGTGGCCTCAGGGTATTCTAAACAAGAGATCTTGGAGATGTACCCATACCTGGAGGGTGAGGATATTGACGAGGCTCTTCAATACGCTGCTTGGCGCGTTGAAGAGATTGAAGTCCCCGTTGAGACAGGAACTGCATGAAAATCGTCATTGACATGAACCTGTCCCCCCAATGGGTTGATTTTCTTAACCGGACAGGCCAAGAATGCGTTCATTGGTCGAAGATCGGTTCTCCAGATGCGTCAGATCGGGATATTTTGCGATGGGCCCAATCCAATGGATACGTAGTATTCACACATGATCTTGATTTCGGTGCCATCCTTGCCGCTACTAAAGCTGATTTTCCCAGTGTAATCCAATTGCGAACTCAAGACATCTCACCGAAGCGCATCGGCGAGTTAGTAGCCTCAACATTCAAGCAGTTCGAAGAAATACTGAACCAAGGCGCCTTGGTAAGTATTGATGAAAAACAAGCGAGGGTCCGTATTTTACCACTCTTAAAAAGAAATAGATCCGATCCGGGTTTATTATCCTAACCGTAACCTATGGGGGCTGCAACAATATCAACACTACCAGGTGAATCGATGAGGTTAAAAATCCCTGGCTTCGCCTATTTATACGCACCTAACATTAAAAAAGATTATTGAGCATTTTCGAAAACAAGCTTCGCCAATTCATGTTTATTTTGTTTTTTCTAATCCCGCTTCAATAAGGCTTTTGTTATTGAAATTCATGCAGTTTTTCACGCAGTGGAAGTTCCCTCTATTTCGATTTCCGGTTGATATTGTTAGCAACCGGTTCCCTTTGTGGACTGATACCATTCTTTAGATACCGACATCGCGGAGAATATCGTTTTCATTAGTCAAAGACAATGGCAAAACTCAATGCAGCTTTACACTTAACTTTCCTGTAAAAAAGCGGAATATCAATTTCTATTTAAACCTCTATAACTCCGGATTAACCTTTGAATACAGCTGACGTGAGGCAGGATGCACCAGCCATGTTGGAATTGCGCAATAGTGGAAAAACGGCTATAGGGTACGATCAGGCAATCCTCTGAAAAAAGGAAATAGGGATGCTGCATTTTTCCATTACCCGTGCTTATGAGAAACGGTATCCGGGTGTTTCATTTGGCCTCACTCTGATCGCCGACTGCCGGAACTGGATTAATCCCGAAGGCTTTGACCAGCACAAAAGAAAGCACCTCAGAAAGATGAGAAAGCGCGAGACGCTTGGCGCGATCGCCCAACGGGTAGAGACCTATGATCGGTTTTTCTCCAGTTTCGGTTTTGAATGCCCCCTTTCCAAACACCTGAAAAGGACCGTTCAAAGCGGATTTCCTCGATACAACCTCATGGTGGACACCCATTTTATGGCCGAGATGTGCGCCGGCATCCTGGTTGCCGTGACCGACTTTGACCGTTTTGACGGAGCGTTGTCCCTTGACATTGCCGATGAAGGCGAGCTGTGCAGGGGGATGGGCGGGCAAAGCATGAAGACCAAACAAGGTGAGATCATCCTGAGGGACGAAAAAGAGATTGTCTGCATCCTCTGTCAGGGTGCGGATGAAAAAACCCGGGTGACCGAGAATACAAAAAACGTCCTCTTTTATGGATATGCCGTCCCAGGCATCGAAGCGCGGGACATCGAACAAGGCCTTCGCATTGCTTCAGAAACAATGGTGGCGTTCGGTTGCGGCAAGGAAGTCTTTTTCGAGGTTTTCCCGCACTGAAACGAGATTGCAGCGCAGGCAGGTAAGGACCCTATGAAAGATGTTCCAGAGCATAGCCCGGCACGCTTGAAGGCTCACGTCGAGACATTGACGAAGACCATCGGTGAACGCAGCGTTTCTATTCCCGACAACCTGGACCGGACCGCCGCTTATCTCCAATCCTGTTTCGAAGAAATCGGCATCCCGGTACACATGGAAGCCTATCAATACGGCGGCCTGAACGTGAGCAATGTGGTCGCGGAGATAAAAGGAAGGGGAGATTCACCCGCCCATTACATTCTGGGAGCTCATTACGACTCGGTGGCCGGCACAGTAGGCGCCGACGATAATGCCAGTGCGGTCGCCGTGTTGCTGGAGACGGCCCGGATGTTGGCCGTAGGGGATTCCCCGGAGGTTTCCATAACTTTTATCGGCTTCGCCCTGGAAGAGCCGCCGGTCTTTGGCACCCGTTTCATGGGAAGCCGGATGTATGTGGCCGCCGCCCGCAAAGACCGGATCCGCATCGACGGTATGATCTGCCTCGAAATGGTCGGCTACACCTGCCGTGAACCCGGGTGTCAGCATTATCCGTTCCCCTTGATGTTTTTCGGGTATCCCAAAACAGGCGATTTTATAGGCATCGTCGGCAACTTCGGCTCCCGTAATTTTGCGCGCACCCTCGAACGCAGCTTTCACCGCAGCCGTCAACTTCCGGTAGTTTCCCTGATGGTTCCTTTCAACGGATGGATTATGCCTTCCGTGCGACTCAGCGATCATGCCTCGTTCTGGGACAGAGGGTATCCAGCCGTGATGGTCACCGATTCGGCGTTTTTCCGCAATCCCCATTACCATCGTGCTTCTGATATTATGGAAACCCTGGATTTCGATTTTATGGAGCGGCTGGTGCAGAACCTGGTGGGATTTTTTCTTGACGGAAGTCGCTGAAAATACTCAGGTGAGTGAGATCTTAATTAGTTCCCGTCCGAAAAAGCTAAGCGGCAGACCCAAGGTTTAATGACCTGGTTTTAAGACACAGTAAATCATCTCTACGTTAACAGCTTCCAGCAAGGGGGAGGTAACGACAGCGTTTGCTAAAGTGTTATATCGATTAAGTCGGGGTCATGGAGGAAGCTGGTGACCTTTATTGCCACTGCGTTCATGCTACTGCTCACTTTAGGGACCGGCCAAGGTTTTAATGATTATCGTTCACTTTATCATAGAGAAGCACAACAACGGTTCAGGCCGAAGGTTATTGTTTGCAATAATCAGTGGCGCCATACTATTTTCGTACGACAATTTCTCACAAAAAGCGGGAAGGAGAATCCAGGAATGCATGTCGACGATCCGATTGTTTCCCGAATTGTGTTCCACCCTCGGATAGAGCCCTTGAACCAACGTTCGGTTGGCATTTCTACCGAAACAGTCAGCGGGGGTGAAAAAATTGGCGGTTACCTGTACCTGCATCCGGAAAGCCGAATACTCACAATCTTCTTCCATGGAAACGGAGAAATAGCCGTCGACTACGATGACCTTTCGCAGTTTTATGTGGCCGGTGGCATCTCTTTCTGGGTGGTCGATTACCGAGGTTATGGAAAAAGCACGGGTACGCCATCTTACACGAAGATGTTTGTCGACGCCGAGGCTATTTTCCATGATATCGAAAAAATTGAAAAAATCTATGGGCGTTCTTTCCACAAAGTGATGGTTATGGGCCGATCGCTGGGGAGTGCATCGGCTATTTACCTGGCATCATCTCATCCGGATCGAGTAAGCGCTCTCATTCTCGACAGCCCTTTTTCACATGGTCCAGCCCTAATATCTCGGTTGGGCGGCCCAAAATTACCTGCAGAAGCGCTTTCTGGTGGAGACAATATCGATCGGATCAAAACCATCCGCATGCCTTGTCTTATTATCCACGGCTCTCAAGATTGGATCATTCCAATTTCCGATGCTGAAGCCCTGCATAAAGCTTGTCCGAGCCAGAAAAAGAAGCTGATAAAAATCGACGGAGCCGGCCACAACGATCTACTGATTCGGGGTTTCAACATTTATTTTGCTGAGATCAAGGCTCTAATTGAATCGATTGAACGACGTTGAAAAGCAATTGAACTCTATTCTCATGTCATCACTCATTTCCAAGCCTTTACGGCGGATAATTTTGATAAAAAAAAGGATTCGTTCTCGTTCAAGTTAGCAAGCCTGAAGGTCTTTTTCAGGATGGGCGAATCACAGGATTGTATAGAGAATTATCACTGATATTTTTAATGAAATTGAGAAACGTTTTCAGAAGGGCGAAGGAATTGACAATAAAACCAAAAACCTGCTATGAATGTATCATAATCAGATTCAAGATTCAAAATCCGTGGTACGGAAAATTGCTGTCCGGTCTGGCAAGCAGTCTGTGCCTGAAACCCCTGCATTCTGATCAATTAATTTGAGATGGAAAAACAAAAAAAGCCTTTTGTAGTATCCTGTGGGATACTCAAAGATGAAATGCAAGAACTTATAAAAACTGGCCAGTTGGATGTGGACATGAGATATCTTGGAACTGGCCTGCATTATAACTATGAACACCTCAAGAATGCTCTAGACAGCGCTCTCCAAGATGCTTCTGGGAATCAGCGCGGGAAGGGAATAGTCATCTATGGGGATGTCTGCATGGGGTTCGACCAACAGATCAAAGATCTTGTTAACAAACACGGCTTTGTCAAAGTTGATGCATTGAACTGCATCGATTGTTTATTAGGGGGCAAAGGGGAGCTATTGAAACTGGATCCGAATCACAGGGCCTTCTTTCTCACGCCTGGATGGATCAGATTCTGGGAACGACTTGAAAGATCGAAGGAAGACCTCAGGAACCGATATAGTATGCTTGACGGACTCATGATTTTGGACTCCTTGGGAAATCTGGATGAATTGAAGGACAAGATCGAAGAGATCAGTCGTCATACCGGCCTCCAAGTGATTAAACGAAAAGAGGTTGGCCTGGAGGGATTAAGACATGTGGTTGAAGAGGCCATCCGGAGATTATCTCCCTGACGGTAAAAGAATGCTCTTTTTGTTTATGGTAAGCCCTGTAGGCTAAAAGGAAAAACTTTTTATGGGAATTACAGACATCTACCGCAAAGGTGAAAGGCTCCTCAGGGAAAAAGAGTTCGGATGGGTACTGGATGCGGTTGAAACGGGATTTATTTTAAAGCATGACCGCCATATCCTGGATCAATATACTTTTAGTCCCCGATATATCGACGGCGTGGAGCCAAAAACCGCTTGCCGAATTCTCGGTGTTGAGTTGGCAACTCCGGTGATTATGTCGGCCATGACCATGCCAATCCCAGCTATTACTGAGAACGGATTGATGGATGTTGCCATAGCCCTGAAGGATGCCGGCAGCCTGATGTGGACAGGGACTCCAATCCCGAAAAACTTGAAAGATCTTGCTGAAACCGGCGTTCCGCTGGCAGCGAATGTTAAACCTTACAGGGATCGAGCTAAGATGTTCCGGGATCTAGAGGGTATTCAAAAAGCCGGGGTCACCTGGATAGGGGTTGAAACGGATGCCGGCCAAGGGACTAAGATTCACGACAAACAAATAGCCTTCGATTGTGCTCCGCTTTCGCTTCAGGAACTCAAAGAGATCCGCAAAGAAGTATCCTCTCCGTTGATCTGCAAAGGGATTTTGAGCCGGCAGGACGCTGAAAAATGTATTGAGGCCGGCGCCGCCGGCCTGGTTGTTTCCAACCACGGAGCACACACCTTGGATTATCTACCCCATGCACTTCAGGTAATGGATCAAATTGTTGAAGCCGTCGGAGGAAAAACGATCCTGATTGTCGACGGAGGTTTTCGACGCGGCAGCGATGTCATCAAGGGACTGGC
>MGQD01000011.1:6020-12348 GCA_001797695.1 Deltaproteobacteria bacterium RBG_13_49_15
CTTGGCCGTCCTATCCTGTACGCGCTTGCCGCCGAAGGTCGCGATGGTGTCCGTAACCTCATCAATGAAATCACAGCTGAAATGAAGCGTATCATGAGCCTGATCGGGGCATTAGAACCCACAAAGGTCTCGCGTGGCATGCTTGTTAAAGATCCCTGAGCGCCGCTTCTGAATAAGGCTCCATTTTCTCTAAAGTTAGAACATTATAGATAAGGTTATGCTCGTAGAAGATCATGAAGCATTTAACAGACATCACTATTGAAAAGGCTTCTATTGAAGATGCTGAAGAAATCCTTAAACTTCAAAAACTTGCATATCTAAGTGAAGCTGAAATATTCAAAGACTTTACAATACCACCCTTGCATCAGACAATTGACGAAATTTCATCCGAATTTAATTATCAAATCTTTTCGAAAGTTCAGCGCAACAGCAAAATCATTGGTTCTGTCAGAACATTCTTAGAAAGTGGAACATGTTACATCGGCAAATTAATCGTACACCCCGATTATCAAAATGCCGGTATTGGAACACGGCTTCTGTATGCAGCCGAAAAACAATATCCTAATTCAGAACGTTATGAATTGTTCACGGGGCAAAAAAGCCAACGAAATCTGCACATATACAAGAAGAATGGTTACAGGATTTTCAAAAGCAAAGTCGTGTCAGAGAAATTAACATTAGTATTTCTGGAAAAGATAAAAAACAAACATAACCAAGAAAGAATTCAATTTGAATAAACAGTTTAGATTAACGGAGGAATCATTAGCAAGGATGTCGGTATTTCGCCTGATAGGGCATCTTAAAGGCCAGACCTCGATGAAGCTTTTCAATCAATTACGGAGAATTTTATATGAAGAGATTCGTTTTGGCTTTTTTACTGAGTGCGATCGCGGTTTCATCAAATGTTTCGGCTCAGCCTCAGAAGGAAGAGTTATTGTCCTCTCCCCGGTTTTTGGAAAATACTCATAAAGTGGTCTTTAAAAAAATTGGAGGGGATACGGTACGAGATTCCATAAAAATTGTTTCAGGACGAAGCAGCGCTATCCTTGAATTCAATACTCCTCTGGTAACCGTCACCCTGCCGGCTATGAATAACAGTGCCTATGCCATCGTGATGTTTGAAAAACCTGTGGTCTTAAACGAGAGAAACACGCCGATCCCTTTTGAATTAGAAAGAGGAGGGTATGATGGAGGCGCCTTCTCAACGGAAATTCGGCTCTTGAATAAAGCCGATTCACGACCCCTGGTTTTTTCCCAGGTCCGGGGATCCGGAACGATCAGATATCCACTGGAGATCCGCACCCTTGAATTCGACAAGAGACAGAACCGTTTAAAACAAGGAAAAATAGAATTGGATGGTCCTTTTGTCACCTATATCGACAACAATATCGAAGAAATGTTCTTTCTGAACACCGATATTGGTCCGGTCAGGGGATTTGATTCTAAAGGACGCCGACTGGAAAGCTACCCCTTCAAGGCAAGCCGGACCGAGGGTGACGAAACTAAAAGGACACTGGCTTTTTGGGGGGAAATCGCAAAGGTTGAGATCGATACGGTCAATAATTGGGTGGAACTCGAGTTTGACTATGACCTACTGCCTTCGAAACCGCTGCCGGAGCGGTTTTCCGGAGTGCCCCGCTCACAGCTACCCAAAGGGATGGGGACTGCAACCGGAAAGGGATCCGTTCGTGTTGTGCCCAAGCCGCAACACCCAGCCCCAAAACAGGTGCCATCGCATGCTTCCCAAATGGGTAAGGATCCGGCAAAAAGCATCCCATTGTACGTGGCCGTTTCTATTTTCCCGGAAGTGCAGGTCCTCAAGCTCATCGCCTCCGGCACAGACATCAACCAGCAAAACGAGGCGGGATGGACCGCCCTCCACACGGCAGCCTATCGGTGCGATCTCACCAGGACCGTCCAGGCTCTTGTTGATGCAGGGGCAGATATTAATCTAAAAACGGGAAACGGCCAAACAGCGCTGTGGCTTGCCAGAGAGATGAAATGTGCGGAAATCCAGCGCATCCTTGAACGCGCCGGCACCCGATAAATCGATCCGTTGCAGTCTATTGCGTAATCGGGTAGCATGAGATACCGGAAGAAATAAACATGGCGGCCTGTGCTTCAGCTTCCCCCAGGCTTTAAAAAGCGCTGATATAGAAACGCCAAGAGATATAACGCTTAATACAAGAAAAGCGAGAACTACAGTCATTGATACGATTATATTTAGCTAACAAAAGCGCCCCATGCAATTAATGAAAAAATTCTTCAAATGGTTTTTTATTTTGTTTTTTCTTTTTTTGGTCGGAGTGAACATTGCAATTGTTGCAACAGGCAGGTATTACATCTACAAAGGAATCGTAAACACGTATTTCAAAGGCTATATCCGGCCCACAATTTATGACCTCGAAGTTTTCAATAACCGTAAAGTCGTCGCAGGAACACCTCAGCCCTGGACTGAACATCCAAATCTCGGAAAACTGGCTATTTCCAAAGAAGAACGTGCCTTGCTTGAGCGTCTCAATTCTGCCTCATTTCTGGTTAAATATAAAGATACATTAATTTATGAAGAATATTGGGACGAGCACGGTGTAAATGTTTTGGGAAATTCCTTTTCCATGGCTAAATCAGTTGTGTCAATTCTTATTGGTGTTGCGATGGAAGAAGGAAAAATAAAATCGCTGGATGAGCCCGTAGCTAATTATCTTCCTGAGTTCGATGATGAAAAAAAGAATATCACTATTCGTCACGTATTGACAATGAGTACCGGCCTTTCATGGAGTGAGAGTTATATCAGTCCTTTTTGCGACGTAGCGGAATTGTACTATGATACCGATGACAGAGATCTGGCTTTAAATCGCAGAATAATTGAGGAAGCACCGGGTGAAATTTTCCGCTACAAAAGTGGCGACACACAAGTTTTGATGTACATTCTTGCTGAAGCTACCGGACAAAACGTGTCTGAATATGCTTCTGAAAAACTATGGAAACCAATGGGCGCTGAAAGTGATGCCTGGTGGAGTTTGGCCGGAGATGAAAACAGTACTGAAAAAGCTTTTTGCTGTTTATATGCAACATCACGTGATTTTTTACGATTGGGAAAACTCGTGAATCATCGAGGCAACTGGAACGGCGCTCAACTTGTGAGCAAAGCATACATGGATGAATTCTGTACACTATCTCCGCTTAAAAAAGGAGACGGAAAGCCAAATAATGTTTATGGATATCAGTATTGGATTTATACAGGACTTCCTTATGAAGTGACATATTTCAGAGGTATGTCTGGCCAATACATTATTTCAATTCCGGAGAAAGAGTTAGTAATTGTAAGAACCGGAAACGGAACATACCCAAACTGGAAAAACACTCAAGAAATAAAAGATGACGCACTCGAAGGACATTATCAGGAATTGCCCGCCTACATAAGCATTGGAATGGCGTTGATGGCGCAGGTGGGGGGAAAATAATTACTAAAACCTAAATTGAGCGATTTTAATGCCATACGAAGGCGGCTATGCTAGATTTCGGATTTCGCCGGAATGACGGAAGAGACCCGACAGGTTCTCGTCATGCCGGACCCCGGATCTGGTCCGGGGCAGGCCCGATCCGGCATCCAGTCATCAATGATGCACGACTGCCCTGATAAATCGCTCAATTTAGGAATTACTAAAATTCAAAGGCTGAAAAAGCACAAAATCCAAAAGATTAAAATTCCAAATGCAAATAATCAAATTCAAAAACAAAGATGGTGACGATGTTATCTTAAACAGCCTTTCCGTGCCATCTCGACGCGGGGAGAGATCTGTTTCTCTTTAAACGCAATGCCCAATTAACCAAACAATCCGGTTCTGAATCTCAATGGTTGAATTTTGAGCATTCACTACAATCCCGCTCCTCTTCCACCTTTTTGAGTTCCGACTAGATAAAAAAAACTGCCGGGCAGCCCAAACCGACTATAATTTCCCCTTATAATCAAACCGGTATCATGGAAATGACATTCTCTGCCCAACCTCGTAGAAAAAGACTCAGTCCTGTTTTGAAAGGATAGTTACAACTTCTCGTTTTTTTCCTATGGCGGGAATTAAAGGGGAAATTAAAAGGATCAAGGCCAGGAGAAGAAAAATTGCTGATAAAGGACGGAGAAAAAAAATAGAGAAACTGCCGTGCGACATGATTAATGACCTTCTGAGATTGACTTCCAACATCGGTCCAAGGATAAATGCCAGGATTAGGGGGGCCCCTTCATATTCAAATTTTTTCATTAAATAGCCTACCACTCCAAAACCGATCATGACATATATATCAAATATCGAATGGCTGATGCTGTATACACCTACCAAACAGAGCAGCAAGATAATCGGAAAGAGTATTCGGTATGGAATTTTTAGAACCTGAATCCAGATGCCGATCAAGGGTAGATTTAGAATTAACAGCATGATATTTCCGATATACATACTTGTAATCACCCCCCAGAATAGGCCCGGGCTTTGTTTCATCAATAGTGGTCCGGGAGTAATTCCATGGATTAAAAAGGCTCCCATGAGCAGGGCGATAACGGCGTTGGTGGGGATGCCCAAGGTCAATAACGGAATGAAGGCCCCGCCGGCAGCGGCATTATTGGCCGATTCAGGACCAGCCACTCCGGCGATGGCTCCTTTGCCGAATCGTTCCGGATGGCGCGACAATTTCTTTTCTAGGGCATAGCTGACAAAAGAGGCTATAACTCCTCCTCCTCCTGGAAGAATACCCAAAAAGAATCCGAGCACCGTCCCCCGGATCAAGGCCCATTTACTCTCCAGCCAATCTTCGGCTGAGGGCAGGAGCCCTCTTATCTTGGTTTTAACGGTTTCCCTAAAAAGGATTTGCTCCAGGTTCAGCAGGACTTCGCCAATCCCGAAAAGCCCCATGATCACCGGCACCAATCCGACGCCGTCCATCAATTCCATCCGGCCAAAGGTCAAACGCGTTTTGGCATTTATTGGATCCAGTCCAACCGTACCGAGCACGATCCCCAGGATCCCGGTAATCAATGCCTTGAGCATGGAACCGTGAGCCAGATATATCAGGATGCTCATACCCAAAACCATCAGGCTGAAATATTCCGGAGGTCCGAATCGTAACGCGAATTCGGCCAGGGGAGGAGCCACCAGCATTAATCCTAAAATTGCAAAAGTGCCGGCGATGAAGGAACCGAAAGCGGCCATTCCCAAGGCCGGCCCTGCCCGCCCTTGAAGAGCCATCTGGTATCCGTCCAGACAGGTAACCACCGAGGCCGCCTCTCCAGGAATATTAACCAAAATGGAAGTCGTCGAGCCTCCATACATGGATCCATAATAGATCCCGGCCAGCATAATCAGGGCAGATTCAGGTGTGGATTTGAATGTTAACGGCAGGAGCAGGGACATGGCCCCCACCGGTCCGATTCCAGGCAAAACTCCGATCAGAGTTCCGATGAAGACTCCAACGAAGCAATAGAGCAGGTTGATGGGCTGGAGAGCGACTGAAAAACCAGTTCCTAGATAGTGGAAGAGATCCATAAGGTTACCGCCAGGAGAGGTCCAGAAGGCCCTTGGGGAGCTGGCTCCCAAGCCAGACATCGAAAACCAGATAGGTCACAATAACCATCAACGCTGAAACCCAGATTGTGGTTGGCCATTTACGTGGTTCATAAACCCTAAAGAGGAAAAACAATAACAAGAAGGTGTCCACCAAGAAACCAAGAGGACTCAAGAGATAAGCATAAAGAGCGAGGGCGATTGTGACCCAGATGACGTTTCTCCAGCTTGCCCCAAACCGCTGGCGGCTCCTTTCCAGCCTCTTGTCTTTTTCCCTGAGGGCCATAATGAATACTGCCCCTGACAAACCTAACATAATGATCCCGGCCCAGAAGATGATGAAGCCCGATTCCGGTTCGGACAATGTTCCGAGTTCCAGAGCGTAACCCCATATAATCAGGCATAAAGCCAACACAATCCAGAAAAGGGAACTGATCAGATCTGGGTGCTTCATCTAGGTTCCTGTTTGCGAAGAAAAAGCCTTTTATTTCTTCTTCAGTCCGAGCGTCTCAACCAGTTCTTTCTCCTCTTCAAATAGCTCAAGGACTTGTTTATTGTATTCCTCAATATTCTTATAGGCATAGACCATGTCCAATTTTTCAAGGACCTTCAGGGTTTCCGAATCATCCAGCCCCTTTTTAAAGGCATCATGGAGGATCTTCACCACCTTCGAATCCATCCCTTTTGGCCCGGCCAATCCAAAAGGAGAATCTGCAACGATGTTATAGCCGAGCTCTTTCAAGGTCGGGACCGCGGACCACTTCTTGGTCCTTTTT
>MGQD01000011.1:12517-16119 GCA_001797695.1 Deltaproteobacteria bacterium RBG_13_49_15
TCATATGCTGGTAGCGAAAAACCGGGATGGAAATCTGGGCTACGGTATAGCCGTCCGGCTTGGCTGTGGCGGCCATAGCCGCCGGGCCAACGGTACCGCCGCCGCCGGGGTTGTTTTCGATCACTACCGGTTGCCCTATTTGTTTCTTAGTGGCTTCGGCTAAAACCCTCAAAAACGTGTCGGTGGCGCCTCCTGGGGTCCAGGGGCAGATGAGGGTGATGGCCTTATTGGGAAAATCAGCAGCTTGCAGCGGCGACAAAAAAAATGATAAAATAAAAGCCAGAATAGATAATAAATAAACTGTTTTTCTTGTCGATTTCATAACCTGACTCCTTTCTTCATAGACTTCAATTGCCTAACTTTACAGTTCTGTTTTTTTATCAACTTTCGAGAAAACGATCTTACCGTCTATCATGGTCAAATCTACCGTCACTTTTAAGAGCTCCTCCTGGGGTGTCTCTAAAATATTTTGGGACAAAACAATCAAATCAGCTAGTTTTCCCTTTTCAAGGGAGCCCTTTAACCGTTCTTCGAAGCTTGCATAAGCTCCGTTAACGGTATAAGCGCGAATGGCGTGCAGCAGGTCCACCTTCTCTAAAGGGGCAACAGTGCGACCGGATGGGGTTTTATGAACTGCGGCAGCATAGAGCCCGTGCATCGGATTGGGTTGGATGACCGGCGCATCCGAACTTAAACAAGACATCACGCCCATGTCCATCAGGCTCCGAAGAGGATAGATGTGCTCGAGACGCTTCTCTCCGAATATTTCCAGATAGGTATCGCCCAACTCATAAAGGAAAGGAACACCAAGAACCGGGACCAGGCCCAATTCACGAATTTTCTCAATATGTGTCCTATCCAGAAAGCCGCAATGTTCGATCCTATGCCGGTGATTGGCCCGAGGGTACCGGGTCAGAACCTTGCTAAAGCTCTCTAAGATCATATCCATGGCTCGATCACCAATAGCATGGACGGCAACCTGATACCCGGTCAGATGGGCATACGCCACTTTGCTGTCTAGCTCTTCCTGAGTCAAATAAAGGATACCGAAGTTGTTTTGATCATTGTGGTAGGGCTCTTTCATGGATGCCGACGCTCCGCTTCCTGCTCCATCCAACATCAGTTTGTAGGGGCCGAGGCGCATTTTTTCATTGCCGAATCCGGTAACAAGCCCGGTTTGCAGATAAAGATCCCCAAGTGTATTTTCTGTGCCGGACGATCGGACCATCAAATAAAGCCGTATTTGAATCCAGTCTTCTTCCACTCCCTTTTGAAAAACCCTTATTTCCGCGGGATTGATACCATTGGCGTCATGAAGGCTCGTTATTCCAAGAGCCAGGAAGTCCCGATTTGTGATCCTTAATCCCTTTTCAAGGTCGAGATCCGACGGGAGAGTCCGCATGCGGAAGGACATGGCTGCTTGCTCAAGGAGTACACCGGTAGGCTCCCCCTGTTGATCCCGTTCGATTTTCCCTCCTTTGGGGTCAAGAGTCGTTTTCCCAATACCGTAAGCTTCTAATGCGAGACTGTTGGCTACAGCAATGTGACCACAGGTTCTTACTAAAAACACCTTATGATCAGGCGCCGCTGCGTCCAGATCCCAGCGGGTAGGGTGTCGTTTTTCTTTCAGGGACAGGTGATTATATCCCCTCCCTAATATCCATTCTCCCGAAGGCGTTTCCGCTGCTTTTCGTGCTACGGCCTGTTGTAGCTCTTTAATGGAATGTATTTCATCAGGCCCGCAGGCGACTTGAAATTGGATGACGCCGTAGGTCCCCGGATGGCAATGCGCATCCACAAACCCCGGCATCAGAGTGCGTCCCCTTAGATCGAATATAGCCGTATTAGAGTCGGCCAATTTAGAGACCTCGGTTGAGTTCCCTAAAAAAAAGATCCGGTTTCCCTTGACTGCTAACGCTTCGCAAATACGGTCATTATCATCAACGGTAATGACCGAACCGTTAATGAATATCGTGTCCACTTCATTGTTCATAGTTTCAAACTTTTAAGATATCTTTTATCAACTGCTGCGATTTCAGCTTTAATCAGACGAACGATCGCTTCCCGCCTTTTCGGCCCCATTCGCTTAGCAATCCCGGCAACACTGATAGCGGCGATCCCTTTTCCTTCCGAATTTTCAATAAGTAAGCCGACACCAATTGTATCCGGTGAGACGGTTTTAACGCTGAGCCCATACCCTACCCGGCGGCAATGAGAAACCGATGCCTTTACGTCTTCAACAGTCCTGTGGAATGCTTCGTATCGTTTTGCATTTGAATTGATGATGGTATCGATTTGAGGATTAGACAGGGAAGATAAAAGGGTCAGACTTCCAGCCCCTATTCCCATGGGCCTTCTTTCTCCTATTTCAAAGGTTAGAACCTGAATGGGGAATTTTCCCACCACCCGGTCCAGACAAATAGCGTCGTATCCGGATTGTATCACTAGATAGGTAGCATCCTCCGTCTTGTGACCAATCCGTTCCAAAGCTCCGTGCAATACGTCTCGTAAGTTGAATTGGTAAGCGGCCTTTCCTAAAGCGAACAGTTCAAAACCGAGATGGTAAGTCTTCGAATCCGGATTGATGATCACCCAACCTTCTTCGAGGAGGATAGACAGAATGCGATGGACTGTAGCTGTATGGAGTCCCACCTCCCGGGATAGCTGGGAAAGGCGCACCCCACTTTCGTTGTATTTGGCCACTGTTTTAAGGATCGTCAGACAGCGATAGATACTCTGGGTCCCCGTGGCCTTGGAAAAAACCTTCGAAGCAGAATTCATTGGATTTTTCATTTATCACATTATGATAAAATAATTTTATAATATAAAAACATATGAAAAAGGCCTTGTCAATCATTTTTTAAAATTTTTTCATCCGGGGGAAAAAGGCTTATCTTATCGGTCAGTTATGATACATAACGACGCGCATTCAAAGGAAGGAAGATGAAAAACAAGACCGAACCCGTGGAAGTGGGTTGCCCCAAACGCAAGCACGCGGAAATCATCTACCTGCCCAAGGAGGAGGTTCCCCGGTGTCCGAAGTGCAAAACACAGATGATCAATTTTCGGTTGACCGGTCTGCTTCCCTTGACCCCGTCTTAAAAGGCGGGGTCAAGAGAAGCTATCTAAAATAGACATTTTCCTTGCCGGGAAGCCTAGCTCTTCAGAGCGGGGAGCTTCACATTTCCATGCGTGCCATCCGCTGTCGGCAGGCATCATCCTTAGGTTCTGATCCCATGATAACACGGAACACAACATTACTTTGTGACATGGGTTTTGGCTATGAATCAGAAATCTTGGGAGAAGTTTAATAAAAACCAACAGGCGATTATAGAAGAAGGGGCGAATGCAGTTATAGAAAAACAGCTCAAAGAAGGAAAAGAACGCGATGAAATGTATCGCAAAAAGGCGACTGATGCAGTAATCAAATACGTAGCCTTGTCACCTAAAGAGTATTCTGATGCTATTAAAACGGTAAGAAATGAGGTTTGGCCAAAGATGGCGGTGTTAATTATTAGAAGTGCGCCGCCATCTTTGTATTATTGGCTGAGTTTAGCACTGGCAATACGATTGAGGCTCACGCCGAATTCGGCAGCCTGAAT
>MGQD01000012.1:0-1747 GCA_001797695.1 Deltaproteobacteria bacterium RBG_13_49_15
GGATCATTTCCCATCCGGTTTTTAGCTTATCGGTGTCGTTTCTGTCAAGACCGAGATCCACCAGGTAGCTTCCCCCCTTAAACCCGTGAAGAATATTCTTGATGCAATGGGCCATCCCGGCAACGGTTTGACCGATGGCGGCCAATCGCTCCGAATGAACCAGATCTTTTTCAAGCCGCTTGATTTCCCTCAAATCTTGAAAGAAGGCCACGCTTCCCATCAAGTGTTCTTTTTCGTATAAGAGTTTCCAGGAAAACCGGACCGGAATCCGTTCTCCCTGTTTTGACCGGATCGATGTCTCTTTCCATGATAATTCCTTGATCATCTTATCTGGACCCGGTTCTTTTTCGACCAGCGCCCTGATCTCATGAGAAAAAAAACTTCGGATGTCCATGATCCGGACAACTTCAAGCCGCGGGTAACCGAAGATGTTCTCTGCAGCCGGATTGAAAATAACGACACGCCAATCATCATCTGTGGCGACAATTCCGTCATTTGAGCTCGTAATCAGTTTCGCCTGAAAATTCGATTTGCGTTTGACCTCTTCGGTGGCGATTTTGACCATATTTTCAAGATCATGAGTGTATTCCTTCAGTTTTTTTCTAATCTGAAGTTTTTCATTTGCCCGCTTAAGAGCAATGGAAAGGGCTTCGTTTTTGACCGGCTTGTTGATGAAATCGGATGCGCCATGCTGAAGCGCTTCAACAGCGGAATCGATATCTCCATGCCCGGTTATGATGATTACCTCGGTATCCGGATTGATCTCTTTTATTTTTCGTAATACCGCCAGGCCGTCCATCCCCGGCATCTTGATATCGGTAAGGACGATATCCGGATATGTCGAACGAAACTTTTCAAGCCCTTCTTCGCCGCTTAAAGCTCCGATGACATCATATCCATCCAGCTTCAAGGATATGGAAAGGACCCTGACATTGGTCTCTTCATCGTCGATTATCAGTATCTTCTGCATCTTCTTTAACCGGCATTGAAGCTTCCCGCCGCAAGCAGCGGGGAATCTTCGACCGCAAGGAATAGTGTCTGTTTTTAAATTCGCTCGCTAACCCCGCCGCAAGCAGCGGGGAATGCGCTCGCTGTTTCGGTTCAAGGTGCGACCGGAAATTTCAATTCAAAGGTCGTTCCTTCTCCGGCCCGGCTGCTGATATCAATCGTTCCATTGTAGTCCCTGATGATCCCGTAACTGATGCTGATTCCCAGGCCTGTCCCTTTTCCTATCTTCTTGGTAGTGAAAAAAGGCTCGAATATCTTTTCCTTTATTTCGGGTGTCATTCCGGTCCCGGTATCGCTGACCGTTACGGTTACAAAGCCTTCTTTCAAAAAAGATCGGATCCTGAGTAATTTTTCCCATTTCTGATGCCCCAACACCTTCTCTTTTTCATCCATGGCGTCAAGGGCGTTGGTTACCAGATTAATAAAAACCTGTTCCAGGCGATTGTGTTCGGCCAAAATTTCCGGCAGGTCCGGATCAAGGTCCAATTCAAGATCCACTCTATGGACTTTAAGCTGATGTCCAAGAACTTTAAAGACATCCTGAATGGGGCCGTTGATGGAGACCTTGCTCCGGATTCCTTCCGACATCCGCGAGAAGTCCCTCATATGCTTGATGATGCCGGAGGCTCGTTGCACGTTCGTTATAATGTCATTGGCGATACCGGTCAAATCCTCTTTCTGGATCGTGATCCCCTTGTTTATCATTTTCATAAGCGTATCGGAGCATACCTGAATCACA
>MGQD01000012.1:1872-10052 GCA_001797695.1 Deltaproteobacteria bacterium RBG_13_49_15
TGCCTTGAATACCCATAGCACTCCAGAGCGCGCTTATTGACATCCATAATTTCGAACGTGATGCTGTCGATGATAAAAATGGGGTTGGGATCGTTGTCGAAAAGCGATCGGTATTTTTTTTCTGATTTTCGATATTGCTCGTAGAGCTGAGAATTCTCGATGGCGGCTCCGATTCGATTCCCGATAAGGCTTAATACATTTTTCTGCTCATTCGAAAAATAGAGCGACTGCTTGCTCCCGATCTGGATGACTCCGAATACTTCCTTCCTTTTATTGACCAGCGGGATGAGGGAGAGCGACTTTAACCCCTCTTTGATAAATTTTCGGATTCCCTCGTGCCGGTTGCCGGTTAAATCTTCGTAAAGGATGACTTGACCGTTTTGAATCGCATGATACATGGTGCTGGACTGATCCAGGATGCTTTCCTTCTCGCAAAATCCGGCCTCTTTTCCATAAGTGTACTTCAGTGTAAAAACGCCGTCTTCTTCAATGAGAAAAATACAGAAACTGTCAACGAATAAATATCTGAACAGTTCCGAGACCGCGTCGTTTAAGCTTTCTTCCAGCCGAAGCGATCTTCCCAATGCGGTATAGATCGAACACAGGGCGCTGAGTTGCCGGTTGTGCCTCTCCCGGTCTTCTTCCGCCTTTTTATCCTCTGTTTTATCCCAAAGGGTTTCAATGGCGCCAATGATCGTGCCGTCCGGCGCCTTTATCGGGGCGGCCGTGAAATAACACCATTTTCCCGTGTTTTGCAGCTTCGGGAAAAAAACTTCGGCTTCATACGCTTCGGGTATCAGTGCAGATTTGCTCCATTTGGCCCCATATAGCCTTTGAATCTCTTCTTCAGGAATCTGATCAAGAATAACATCCGCCATTGAAGGCCGCTCATTTTCCCAAAAAGGCTCCCACTGTCGATTGGTTCCGATGATTCTATCTGCAAGATACCCTGATAATCGCTCCATCGCCTTGTTCCAGTGGGTTACTATGTGGTGCTGGTTGATTACAAATGTGGGTATCGTGCTCCCCTGGATGATCTGGGTCATGATCCGTTCGCTGTCAACCAGCTTCTCTGTTCTTTCCGCCAGCTCCTTAGCGTATTTCTCAAGTTGGTATTTGGAGTTTCTTTCTTCCGTTCTGTCCCACAGGGTTTCAACGGCGCCCACAACCGTGCCGTCCGGCGCCTTGATAGGCGCCGAGGAAAAAAACAGCCATTTTCCGCCTTCTCCGAAATGCGAAAAATACTCCTCGGCCTCATATGCACCATCGATCAAAGCGGATTTTCGCCACCGGGTACAGTAGTATTTCAAGGCATCTTCTTCGCTGGCCCCATCAACGATGAGATCCGCCATCGTCGGTCGTTTAAAAGTCCAAAACGGTTTCCAGTGCTTGTTTGTTCCGACCATTTCATCGGCCCGATATCCGGTCAGCTTTTCACACGCTTTATTCCAGTGGGTCACGATATGGTCCTTATTGATGGCAAACATCGGGATCGCGCTCACCCGGATGATCTGCGCCATCGCCCGCTCGCCGGTCGTCAACTCCTGCCGGATTTTATTCAAATAATCGTTTCTATCGCCGATGATCTGTGAAAAATCATCCAGAAATTGAGAGATCGGATCCTCAACGGTTCCCGCGTCTTTTTTCCATTCCCGGATCCGTTCATGGATTTTGAAATTTTGCTCTTCAATCCGCAGCAGATCCAATGCCAAGAGTGCATCAAAACGGTCGAGAAGCGTTACCTGCCGCGGCTTATGATCCAGCACCTCTTTTTTGATCCTTTCATCACCGCTCAGTACCATCAACAGATCCAGCTCCTCGAAATCGAACAATTTCCTGAAGTCGCTCGTCGTAAAAATCCCTTTTTCCCCGGCGAACTTCATACCCGCGGCATTCTCATGTTTATCGGCCACTCCGACGATTTTCGGCGCCAACGAATCAAGGTCTTTTTTTAAAAACAGCTCAACAACCGATTTGCAAAGCTCCCCTCCCCCGACAATTCCAAGATGCGAACCGGGGAGAAGCTGCCTGATTCTTTGTTTTATTTTTTGCGGCATTCCTGTGCCTTTTTAACGCAGCTAGGGCGCCAGAAGAACCGGCAATTCGGAAAGTTCGGCAACCCTGTGGGAAACGCCTCCAAGCCAGTATTGTCGCATCCAGTCCTTCCCGGTCTTCCCCATAACGATCATCGTGGATTCGGTTTCTCTCGATAGGCGTAGAATTTCAAGAACCGGATTTCCGATGGACAGGTGAGGTTCGGCATCGATTCCGGCATCTTTAAGCTTTAGACAATATGCATTTAAGCGGTTTTCGCTTTCATTTTTTATATGGTCAATCTCTTTTTGCTCCACGCCCTTGATCAATTTGGATCCGATCACATGAACCACAAATCCTTTTTTCGCAATCTCTTTAAAACCGAGTATCGTTTCCACGGCATTTTCGGAAGGGGTTGACCAGTCGGTAGCAATAAGAGGGCGTTCAAAAATCCGGTCGTTGGTCTGTGTAATGACGCCTTCGTCTGATTCAAATCGTACTTTGTATTTATGCATTAAGACCGGCACATCGCTGCGGCGAAGCACATCCAGGATATGAGATCCCACATAGACTTTTTCAAATGTGGTCCTTTTCTTGGCTCCGATCACGATCAAATCGATCCCTTCTTCTTTGGCGATGGATAATACGGCAGCGTTCACGATCCCTGTTTTGATGCGGATTTTGCTGCCAACCCCCATCCTGGAAATCGTCTTTTGCCATTCCTGAAACCGGAGCTTGGCATTTTCTCTCATGTATCTCTCAACATCTTTCAAATACCCGCCATATGGAACAAAGGCAACCTCCTCCCGCGGAATAACGAACGTCAACACCACCTCCGTAAGCCCGGCCCTCTTAAGTTCCAAAATGGTCTTCAGGGAGTTGAACGCAAATTGCCGGAATTGGGTGTGAAACAGAATTTTTTTAAATTTCATCTTGGACTCCCATCAATAAGCCTAAGGCTTATTAAAAAAATAATAGGGTTACGATAAAAAATGACGGGATTAAAAAGATAATGCTGTATTTCACGATATACCCGAAAAAACTGGGCATTGGGGTTCCCGCCTCTTCGGCAATGGAGCGGACCATAAAATTCGGCGCATTTCCGATATAGCTGAAGGCGCCGAAGAAGACGGCGCCTGCCGAAATTGCCTTCAGATATATGGCATTTTCATTCATCAGGAGCGGAACGGCCTGAGCTTCGGTTAAACCGGCATAAAAACTCCCAATGGCCGTATTAAAAAATGTCAGGTAAGTGGGTGCATTATCCAAAAAACCGGACAGCGCTCCCGTGACCCAGAAGTAATGGTACGGCTCCTGTATTGAATTAATAATAAACGAAAGCGCCCCTTTGGGCCCGGCCTTCAATATCAAAAGGCATGGGAGCATGGTTAGAAAAATCCCGATAAAAAGATATGCCACTTCGATGATCGGCGCCCACGAAAATTCGTTGTCTTCCCTGACTCGAATGGATGTCATTGCTAACGATAAGATCCCCATAATGATGAGAATCGCATCCCGCGCCCAATCCTGGATACTCCGATGAACGCCCAGTGTATTGATTTCTCCCCAATCGACCATCCCGCTCATTAAAACCGCCCCGATGACCCCCAATAGAAAAAGGAAGTTATGAAAACCCTCGATCCTCAGGGGTTCTTTTTTCGAATCGCCGCGAGATAAACCGATCCCTTCCTTTCGATAGAAATAGGTGTCAAGGGCAAAATAGCTCACCAGCAAAAGAGCGGAAACGGTTAACATGAGAGGAAGGATTTTCAACGTCCAAAAAAAACTGACGCCATGCAGAAATCCCAAAAAGAGCGGCGGATCTCCCAAAGGCGTCAGGGAGCCTCCTATATTGGCTATAAGGAATATAAAAAAAATAACCATGAAAGCCCTGTTTTTCCGGTGGCTATTGGCCCTCAAAAATGGGCGGATCATCAGCATTGCAGCGCCGGTAGTCCCCATTAAGGAGGCCAGAAAGGTGCCGATAATGAGCATAACCGTATTCACAACAGGCGTGCCGCGCAGCGTTCCGCGCAGCAGGATTCCTCCGGAAACGGTGTATAAGGACCACAATAAGATAATAAAAGGGACGTAATCGGCTAAAATAATATGAATAATTTCATAAAAGGCGATCCCTTTGAATTTGACGACAAAAGGAATCACTAACGACGCTGTCCAAAACGCGGAAACTTTTCCGAAATGGTGATGCCAAAATTCGGGCATAAATAACGGCAAAAGAGCGATTGAAAGGAGCATGCAGGCAAAGGGGATGCAGCTCCATAAAGGTAAAACCTCTCCCAGTTCTATATGGCCGTCCCCTCCTTGACCATGTCCGGCTTCCGGTGTTTTTGCCGGATCTTCAGAACCCTGATTGCCGGTTTTGGCTGAAACCATCGGGCTTTCTTCCGGTTCAGCTTTTATCGGTGGGCTTTTTTCGCCGGTTGCATCAGCTTTTCCGGCAATAAACAAAAGGCAAAAAAGAGCTGCCAGCACAAACAATATCCTCGCTCTCATCAGGTCCCGTCTCCTATTGTCGAATCTGTTCATCGAGTATAATCCGCCACCTTAAAACAAAATTGGCGGAATCTAAAAAAACGCTGCGCGGGTGTCAAATAAAAAGAGAGAAAGAGAGGCCCAGATGAGCCATCATTAAAACATGCCGGAAATGATCAGCCTGGAGCGCTGAATTATCCGATTTCATATAACGGATCCTCGATATGGAGGTCTTTGCATCTGGGGCATCGGCTTGGCCTGGAGAAATGTTTCCGGTCCTTGAAAACAAAACCGCATCCCAAGCACCGGAACGGGTGCCGGACCAGCCGTTTTTTATGGGCCTTGACCGACAGAGACACATGGGAGAGATGGGCGCTCAGCTCTCGTTCACTCAGGTCGAGAGCTTTTGCCAGTTGTCTGAATCCCATCGGATTGGTTTCAAGAATTGAAATAATTTTTTGCCGGATCGTCATCCGGGATCATTTCCCCTTAGCTGCCTGGCTGAAAAGCTGCTTCAACCCTTTCAAAGTTCCTTTCCATCCCGCCTCTTCGCCGAACATGAAAGCGATGATCACATCCTTTTCAACGCTGACTTCCACCACGATCTCTTCTTCAGCGATTTGGAAGACAGCTTCTCCCCATCGTTCGGCTGGAAGCCCTGTTGATTCGCAGTCATAATCGGTTCGAACACCCGCCGTCATCCGAATATCTCCCACCTGAACCCTCCTTTTGTATAAACCTGTTCTCCGGAATGCTTATGGAACCACCCATATGGCCATATCGCCGCCGTTTTTAATAATATAGTTTGATACGCTTCCCGTATAAAACGACCTATCGATCCCTCTTCTTCCAATGACCAGATTCCCGAACCCCTGGTGTTGAGCCGTACTTAAAATCGTTTTTCCGACAGAAAGCTTCCCGTCGACTTCGACATATTCAATTCGATGTTCATCCATTTGATATTCTTTGATTTTTCTGCGGACATGACCATAGAAGTCGGCAAGACATCTCCGGTCTCCCATCTCAAGCAGATTATCCGTTGTTTCCCCTGTTTTGGTAAAATCGATTTCACAATAATCCTTGAGCATGGGTTTAACATGATAAAGGGTGAGTTTCGCATCCGGATGAGAATGGATCATATACAGGGCATGATCCACCGCTTTTAAAGAGGATTCCGATCCGTCAACCGAAGCCATGATTTTTGAATTGAATTTTTCCCCATCGACGATCCAAACGGGTATCGCGGAGTATTCCACCAGCGTTGCGGTCAGGCTCCCCATGAAAAATTGCTGCAGGCCTGAGAGCCCCCGCCTCCCGGCAACGATCGCATCATATCGTTCCTTCAACCCTTTTTCGAGGATATCCTTAGCCAGGCCTAGTGTTTTCGGAGCGGTTACGATCTGAATCCGATCTCCGTCGATACCCATGTGAATCAACAGATCTTTGCAATGGTTCAACAGGCCAATTGCTTTTTCCCTGTTTTTTTCAGCGATCTTTTCAAGGGTCCTCCTTGCCTCAAAATCTTTTTTTGCTTCTTCCAGCAGATATCCGGAGATCGTCGGTTGAACGTGGTATAAGGTCAAATGCAAATCCCGAACAACTTCCGAAATCACGGATAAATAATTCAAACTCGACCGGGAATGAAAGGAATCATCAAGGGTTACAAGCACTTGACGTTTCATCGCTGCACATTCTCCTTAAAAAAGGGCATCTCTATCTTCATAAAAACGATTGACTTTAAGGCTATTATATCTCAAAAAAGTCGAACCGGTAATCAGAAAGGCTCATGCTCTTTCGGCAGTCGCCATTGATTGATTTTCCCATATAATGAACAATAATAGGATCGGTAATGTCGTTTTTAATAGTCAATACACCTTTAATTGTCAACGCAGGTTTTGAAAGTGACCAAATCGGAAAGGAGTCCATTACCATTATGGATATGGACCAGATGAAGACGTTCAGCATCGACCCAAAGAAAAAAATCGAACGAAAAGGCCTTGCGGGCGATCTATTCAAGATTCCGGCTGGGTTCAAAAAGACAGAATAATCTCTTGTCCTCTCTTTTCAATCCTGAACGCCATACCCCTTAAGGAGGTGCTTGCATGAAAAAATTGATTGCCGCTTTGGTGATCTGGACATCGTTGACGCTGCCCGCCCATGCGCTGATGGAAATCGAAGGCTTCTTCTGGATAATGAAACCAGGAGGCGAAGCATCCGTTGGACTGGATGGGTTGGAAGGGACAAAGGCGGATCTGAAAGACGACTTTGGTTATGACGATACAGAAAATGTCCCCGGCATCAGGGCGTTTCTTGGAAAAACCCATCAGGTGGGTTTTTCAGCATTTAAATTGGATGCCTCAGCGGAAAATACCATCAACCGGACGATCCGGTTTCAGGATAAAGAATTTCAGATCAACGAGCGTGTTTCGACGGCATTCGATCTAACGGCGATTCAGGCATTTTATCGCTTTAATATCGGACCGGACCTGTTCCACGGAGGCCTTCTGCTCGGTGGAGAATATATCAATATCGGAGCCGAAGCCTCCTCTCCGCGCCTCGGCCGAGCTACAGCCGATGTCGATACAGGAATGTTTCTCGTGGGCGCCTTTGCTGAAACCAATCCGCTCCCGTTTTTAAGAGCGCGCGGCTCCATTATGGGAGGGACCTTTGATATCGGGGATATCGAAGCCTCCTATCTGGATTTGGAATTGGCCGTGCTTGCAAAGATTCCGCCCGGTTTTCATCTGGGAGCGGGATATCGCCATATCATCGTGGATGCCAGGGATACGAATCTTCCCCTGGAAATCGATCTCTCGTTCAGCGGGCCGACTCTATTTGTCGGATTTGAATGGTAGGATTGCAATGAATGGCGATCCGGCTATCGTCTATGCGCTTTTTTGTTTTTTTTGCCGCTGAATGTAATTAGTGACTTCGTGCACTTTTTCAGGATACTTGGAGATAAAATTTTCCGTCATCTGATATGCCCGATCATCGGAAAACTGCCTTGGCGGGTGTTTGCAAAAATACGCGGATGGTCCTTCGAGAACACCCCCCTTTCCCCGATCAAGGGAAAGCTTGATGCATCGAATGGCATCGATGGCAACGCCGGCGGAATTGGGTGAGTCTTCTACCGAAAGGCGCAATTCAAGATTCATGGGAATATCGCCGAAAAGCCTTCCCTCCATCCGGATAAAACAGACTTTATTGTCTTTTTGCCAGGGAACATAGTCGCTTGGGCCGATATGAATGTTATCGCCTGAAAGGCGCTGGGAGGCAACGGCCTGAACCGCTTCGGTTTTGGATTCTTTTTTTAATTGCAGCCGGTGCCTGTTGAGCATATTTAAAAAATCCGTGTTCCCGCCGGTATTCAACTGATAGGTGCGTTCCAGCTTCACCCCTCTTTTTTTAAACAGATCCGTCAGCACTCGGTGAGTGATCGTAGCGCCCAGTTGGGATTTGATATCGTCGCCAATGATGGGGATGTTCTTATCCTCAAACCGTTTTGCCCATTTGGCATCGCTGGCGATAAAGACCGGAATGTTGTTGATGAAAGCCACATTGGCTTCCAGAGCACATTCGGCATAAAACCGGGATGCCTTCTCAGATCCGACGGGAGTATAGTTGAGCAATATTTCCGCTTTGCTTTTTTTCAG
>MGQD01000013.1:0-525 GCA_001797695.1 Deltaproteobacteria bacterium RBG_13_49_15
GGATTGTACGTATCTGATACAATCCCCGGATTTCAGGTTGTTGTTGCTGAACATACCCCTGCTGCAGTCGATCGCGTCCCCAAAACTGTAAGCGGTCTTGCTCCCCGCCCGGCACGCATATTCCCATTCCGCTTCGGTCGGGAGGCGGTAAAACCCCTCCTGCCTTTCATTCAGTTTTTTAATAAACCGTAAGCAGTCGTGCCAGGAAACCAACGTCACCGGCATCTCATCGATACCTTTTCGCCGTTCGAACCACCCTCTCCCCATAACCGCCCGCCATTGACCCAGGGTGACTTCGGTGGTCTGCATATAAAACGGCTTGGAGATGATGACCGGATGCTGATGTTCTCCATCACTCCGTAGCGGCTCGGAAGCAGGGCTTCCCATGGCAAAGGTCCCTTCATTAATGCGCACAAATTCCATCCCAAGCCAATTTCTGAATTGGTTTTCAAAAGCCGAGCTATCTTTCGGATAACTCATAAGAAAAAAGGAGAATAAAATGAATCTCAACGCTTTAACCCAAAA
>MGQD01000013.1:569-1111 GCA_001797695.1 Deltaproteobacteria bacterium RBG_13_49_15
ATGACGCTAATGGATTTCTTTGATCCATTTATTCAAAATATCCCGATCCCTTTGATTAATGGAGGTGATTCGAAGCTGATAATGAGGGATTCCATTGTTCTCTTGAACTGAAATAATCTTTGCATAGACAGCCTCGAAACAGTGCGCCTCAATGCAAAAGTCGAATATCAGCTTGATGTCGTCAAGCGGTTTTACAGGACCTTCCAGGCGGGCGGTCATGGAATCATCGCCTATCGTCGTTGTTTCTCCCGGCATCGATTCGCCGAGAATCCGTTTCTCTTCCACATTCCACCAGCTAAAGGGAAGGGATATCTCCACGTCGCGCCCTTCCTTGGACGTATTTTTCAGTTCGATAGGATATGGGTCGCCGATCCCAAGCACCGGAAAATAGACCAGCGGTTTTTTCAGACCTTTCATCATGACGGTCTGCGCCTCCAGGACCTGCACCGATTCCTTGACAAGACGGTAGGTGGTTTCTCCGATTAGAATTTGCCCGCCGGTTGCATTCGATTCAATGCGGGATGCGATATTGACCGTCGATC
>MGQD01000013.1:1564-13911 GCA_001797695.1 Deltaproteobacteria bacterium RBG_13_49_15
TTTTTTTGTTAAAAAATTACGGAACGTGACCATTACAAAAATAATAATGATAAGGATAAGGATGATAATCCGGAGGGCGTACCAGAAAAGGTCGGTCGGGGTGGTATCAGGATCCGAAATGATTCGATATAGGAGAGACCATACCAATAATATCCCTTCGATGATCAGTATCCGAAAAAAAATTCCTCGCAGCAGAACACTTCTGACGCTGTCGGGCCCTCCATCACTTTCATACCATTGAAACAGCTTGCCCAGTTTCCGCATCATGGTGTCCTTTCACGCCAGAGCCTTTTCGGACAGAGCTATAAAAATCGCTTCCCTATATCATACCCCTGTTTCGAATCCAACAATGAATTAAATATCGGCGATCCGCCATAAACCGGGAATCGAATCCCTTTTCCGGATCGGTTTAACTTGTTTGTTGACAGTTCATCATCTTTTCTTTATTTGTTAACAAATAATAGAACATATCCACCGGATAAACAGTCCGCAACCGCATTATCCATGAACCTGCCAAAGCCCTTTCGGATTCTATTGGTCCAAACCCCGTGCGCAAGCCCGGCGTCCTTGCCGTATCTTCCCGTTAAACTCTCTTCATTTTTATCGGATTCAGCCATTTCTCTTTCGTTTTACGATTCGAACATTGAATTTTTTCTTCGCCTGATTCAAAGACAGGATCCCGGGTATTCAGATCCAACAAACGCCTCTCTTCAAAAACGGTCTCATCTCGAAGCCGGATGGCGAACGCTTCATAGCGAAGATTTTTATTTTCACAGCAATTATGCATCTGCCATCGATTCAATCGGCCGGCAAATGAAAGGCACTTCTTCCCTTTTTCCCCCTTCCGTCATCGCATGGGGATCCTATTTCAAACCCGATGTGACGGACGCGTCAAAGGCTATCGCCTTTATCACTAGTGACGACGACAACCCTTTTGCCGTATTTTGCCGCGACCCGCTATCTGAAAGGATCAACACCTTTTCACCACATCTTCTGATTCTTTGCGCCCCTTCTCCCTCACAGGGATTGGCGGCGTTCACACTGTCCCGCATTGCTAAAGAGATACGTCCGGGTATTCCCGTCGTTATTATCGGAACCCCTTATCCTCAGTCGCTATTCAAAGGCTTCTATGACGCCGCGGCAACGCCGGAGGAAATCGGGTCCTTGACCAGCCGGATCCGAGCCTTCGGCGGCCCGTCAATCGAACCGTTTCGGTCATTCCCCGGTCTCCATATCTTTCCGCTTGAACAGTATGCATCCCCGGAACCGGTTTTACCGATATCGGATCTGGATATGCGAAAGATTTCTGAGGACTCGTTCGCAGATTTGATAAACCAGTTTCGTATCCGGACGTTTTTCATGATTCATGAAGATTACACGGAGGATCCGTTTGCCCTTCTTCCTGAATCAAAAGGAGGCGAGCTCTCATGCCATTATGCCGTTCAACGGAATCTTGATCGGGAAATCGACAAAGAAACGATGATTGGGGCTTACGGAAAAGGGGTTAGAATGATCGTATGGAAAAACCCAACCGGATCCGTCAACTCGTTGACCCGATCACTTTGGAACGCCTCAGATGCCGGAATATGGAATCATGTGATCGTTAATACAGTCGGAATGGATCCATCATCCAAAGACATGATCCATTTCATGACCACAAACCCCAACATCGTCCATTCATGGGTCAATTTGATATGCACCCATACCTCTTTTGCAGGCCACTGCGAATTGAAAGCCGGGGATCAATCCTATCCTCATGTAACGCCGTTGCCCGGAAAACCGTTTTGGAATTGCATTGCGGACCCGGTCCATCTTCTTCTCTACCTTGTTCGTCATGGCGCTCAAAACCTCGCTAAACAACGGATAAAAGATAACCGGGAGTCGGTCTATTCCCTGGGAGAAAACATCACCTATCATTTTCAAAAACCCCAGGATCTGCCGCCGGGATACATGGATGAAATCTGCCGGATGGTGGAGGCCGGGGGATCCGTGGATACCCGCTGGGTCAGGTATAACCTTGAGCGGGCGTTTTTAATCGGGTATGCTGAAGACGAAGGGGTCATTGCCGGAAATTCGAGCCTCAAGCATCCGAGAGAGGAATACGTAAAATCGCTAAGCAGGCGGGCCGGCTTTGATTTTAGCGATTATCTTGAGAGGGGATATACCTCGGTCCGGCCCGAATACCGTGGGATGGGAATAGGAACCCGACTTTTGGAAGGACTTACGGCCAGGGTCGGAGATAAAAAGCTTTACTCCATTATCAGCGAAGACAACCTTGCCACCCAAAAAATGGCGATCCGAAACAACACACAGAAAGTTGCCACTTTTTATAGTCATCAAACGGGAAAAGAGGTGGGGGTGTGGGTTCCAAGCTGGATGCTCGAAAAAAAAGACGGATACCAATGAACATTGGTCTGATCACTGTCAGAGGGGAAGATTATCACCCCAATTATCGGCTCATTGAAGCTGCCCGGGAAAAAGGGCACCGGGCAGCTTTGATTCATCCTTACCGGATTTGGCCGACCGTCAAGACGGATGCCTTGGGTTTGAGTCCGAAACCGGACCCGATGCCGGATGTCGTTCTGCCGCGGCAGGGCGCTACACTGGGCGATACATGTTTGAGCCTTATTCGCCATTTCGACCTAATGGGGATACCCGTGATAAATGGCGCAGACGCCATCCGCCTCTCCAAAGATAAGTTTTTAACCGCACAAACCCTTTCCGCTGTCGGAATCCCGGTTCCGGAGACCATACTCGTCAACACTCCTGAAGGATTCCGTCATGCCGTTTCTCAGTTGGGAGGACTCCCGGTCGTGGCCAAACAGATCAGCAGCCGTCAGGGAAACGGCGTCATGCTCATTACTACAGAGGCCGAAATCCATTCCATGGTGGAAACTCAACTCGACAGGCGCACCGGACTTTTAGTGCAGCGTTTCATTCCGCCGGGCCGACGCCGCGAGATCCGGATCCTGATGGTCGGGAAAAAACCGGTAGGAGCTATGGAGCTTTCTCCCAACCCCGGGGATTTCAGGGCCAACTTCCACCTGACCGGAAAAAGCAAAAAAGTCGATCTTGAACCCCTGGTTGAATCGCTGGCCGTCCGAGCATCAGATACGATCGGCCTTGATATCGCCGGAATCGATGTAATGATCGATCAACAGGAAGGTCCATATGTTATCGAAGTCAACTACTCTCCGGGATTCAAAGGACTAGAGGCAGCAACCGGAGTGGATGTAGCCCGTCATGTCGTGCAATATGTTTGGGAGCGTATCCAACCATCGTCTAACCATACATAAAGGGTAAAGGATTTCTTTAATTGCGCCTTTCGGATCTCACATTGGAAAAGATCAACGATCGGATGCGGCTTCGGGTCATGGTCGATTGGGAGGATTGCAGCCAGCCTAAACGTGAGCTCTATATTGAAACCATACCCCCGTTTGCCGGGGATTTATCCGAAAATATTCATCCATTTTTGGTAGGATGCATCATTCCTGCAATGCATTTCGGAGAACGGAGAATTTCATTAAATGAAAAAATCTGCCCTACCCTTGAGGAGGGGTTGGAGACCGTTCAGGCCCTGATGGTTCAATGGTCGCACGGACAATATCGTCCCCTTATCATTGAAGCCAAACCGTTGACTTTTCCTAAATATCCGGCTCCCCTTCGACGCGCCGCTCTTTTTTTGTCCGGAGGGATCGATTCTCTGGCGGCGCTTCGAGTCAACCATTTGAATTTCCCCAGGGATCATCCCGGATTTGTCAAAGACTGCATCATGATGCATGGTTTTGACATCGGCGGTGTAATCCAAAGGGGGATGAAGTATCATGTCTTTGATCGGGCAATCGCATCCCTTTCCCATGTTGCCGCTGACGCCGGTGTCAATCTGATACCGGTTTATACCAACATCCGCCATCTTTGCGACGACAGGGATCTGTGGCTGAATAAATTTTTCGGGGCTGTTCTTGCCTCGGTTGCCCATGCGTTTGCCAAACGGATCCGCCTTGCGTATATCGCTTCCTCATACGACATCCCCCACCTTCACCCATGCGGTTCCCATCCCTTATTGGACCCGTTTTACTCCAGCTATGACCTCGGAATCATCCACCGTGACCTCGCCATGTCGCGGATGGAAAAGATCGAATTGGTGTCAAACTGGGATGCCGCTTTTCAGAACCTGAGGGTTTGCCTGGCGAATGTTCCCGACCGGCTAAACTGCGGGAGGTGCGAAAAATGTGTAAGGACCATGCTGGAGCTTCTTGCCGCAGGAACTCTCCACAAAACCGGTGCTTTTGTCGAAAAAGACGTTAAACCGGAAATGCTATCCGGGTTCAGTATCCGGATCCGGGAACGCCAATCGTTTTACCTGGAGATCCTTCCTCTTTTAGCCGGCAAGGGGAGGGATGACCTGGTGAAGACGATCAAACATAAGCTTCTCAGCGACCCCGCTTAACATTCAGATCTTCCGCTGGAACGCCTTTTCCAGGGATAAAATATTCCATTCAATAAAAACAGGCCGTCCATGCGGGCAATGCGCCGGATTCACGCACTCCATCAGATCGTTAATCAACACTTCCATCTGTTCGGGAGAAAGCATTTGATGAGCACGGATGGCTCCATGACAGGCCATGACGGAAAGGCAGTGATCGATGGCCGCTTCAACCGTATCTGCAAAACCGGTTTCCGCCGCTTTCCCGGTCATCTCTGAAATGAGGTGTACCGGATTCACTCCGGTCAGAATGGATGGGACGGTTTTAATCACAAAGGTGTTCTCGCCAAACGGCTCGATTTCCAGCTGAAATCCGGAAAGCGGCGATATCAGCCGCTCGAGAACCCGGGCTTCACGGTATCCCAGATCAATGGTTTCCGGGATCAACAGCCGTTGTCCGCTTTTTTCCCCGGATTCTTCCATTTTTTTCATCCGCTCGTAGATGATCCGTTCATGGGCGGCATGCTGATCGATCAACAGAAGACCTTCTTTTGTCTCGCACAGGATGTAGGTGTTTCGCAACTGACCGATCACGCGCAAGGGTTCAAGCGGATGGGATTTCCATAGCGGCCTCTGCTCCATCGAATTAAGATCATGAGGTAAAACCCTGTCTTCCGGAAGAGGATCGTATTTTTCCTCCCGGATAAACGTTGAAACGGGTTCTGCAACCGATCCGATTTCGGATTCCGTTTTCCTGACCGGAGTCCACCTGAAACGTCTTGACCTTTCAAGAACCCTGGATACTTCAGCCGATATGGCATCGTGAACATCGCGTTGTTTTAAAAACCGGACCTCATTTTTAGTCGGATGGACATTGACATCCACCTGGTCCGGAGGAAGATGGATCATGAGGATCGCCAAAGGAAAAACCCCTTTCACAAGCGCTCCTTTGTATCCTTCCAGAAGCGCATGCAAGACCACCCGGTCCCTGACAAATCGGTCATTGACATAAATATAGATCCCCCGGGTAGTACTTCGTGCCTCATCAGGAGATAGAATCCATCCCCTTACAGATAAGTCTCCGTTCTTTAACCGGATCTCCAGCATCTTATCGGTGACTGTTTTTCCAAGAATGTCGACGGCACGGAGGGAGGGTTGATCTGTTGCGGAATAGCGTTTCACCGATCGGTTATCGGCGGTAAGATCAAAAACAATTCCGGGACGTCCCAAGGCGATCCTGTCAAGCGTATCGACAATGTGACCCATTTCCGTGCGGTCCCCCTTCATATACTTTCGCCTTGCCGGAACGTTAAAGAAAAGGTCTTTCACGGTCACCATGGTCCCCCTTGGGGCGCCGGTCAGGTTGACCTGCTTGATTTTACCCCCCTCAACAAGGATTTCCGTGCCAGGGCGATTCGGATCGTCGTTGGTTGAAAGGATCATTCTGGAAACCGCGGCGATGCTGGGAAGAGCCTCGCCCCTGAAACCCAGCGTTCGGATGGAAAATAGGTCTTTATCCAGAAAGATTTTGCTGGTTGCATATCGCTCCAAAGAGAGAAGGGCATCGTCATGCTCCATGCCGGCGCCGTCGTCCGAGACCCGGATCAGGGACTTTCCGCCGTTTTTCACTTCGATGAGGAGTCTAGAGCTTTCTGCGTCAAGTGCATTTTCTAAAAGTTCTTTAACAACCGACGCCGGCCTTTCAATAACCTCACCGGCGGCAATCTTGTTGGAAAGGATCTCCGGCAGGATTTTGATATTCGACAATGCTCCTCCAGCAAGCCCTTTGGAATGAGCCCGATCCGGCTTGATCTTACGGTTTTTCGTTTGGCGGACGAACGGCCTTCAGCAAATATTCCGCTTCTAAGGGCGACAGGTCAAACTTAAGGCAGGCTTCCCGGATAAGATCGCTGAGGCCTTTGCTTGGATCCGATGCGGATTCGGCCCATATCCACTTCACTGCTTTTCTCAGGTCTTCGCCTTCCGGTGAGATATCCACTGCTGTTCCTTTATATTTCGGGTTTTTTTAAATGGAACTCCGTTGCCGTTTCAAATTGGTGCGCCGCTCGATACAGCAACTCTTCCTGAAAATGGTTCCCCATCAGCTGCACCCCTATGGGAAGCCCCTCTCTAGAGAATCCGCAAGGGATCGAGATTCCGGGAATTCCGGCCAAATTCGCAGATAACGTAAACACGTCGGACAGATACATCGTCAGCGGATCCTCAGCCTTCTCTCCGATGCGAAAAGCCGGTGTGGGGGCAACCGGAGAAAGGATTACATGGCATCTTTCAAAAGCTCTTTTAAAATCATCTGCAATCAAGGTTCGGACCTGGGATGCTTTTTTATAAAAAGCATCGTAATATCCAGCGGAAAGGCAATAGGTTCCGATAATAATCCGCCGCTGTACCTCGACACCGAAGCCTTTTGACCGGGTTCGATTGTACATCAGACGGAGGTCGGTTTCATCCCGGTCCCTGAGTCCATATTTCACGCCGTCGTACCGGGCAAGATTCGAAGAGGCTTCAGAAGGAGCAATAACGTAGTAAGCGGCCACGGCATACGCGGTATGCGGAAGAGAAATTTCAATGCATCGGGCGCCCAGACTTTCAATCGTTCGGATCGCTTTTGCGACTGCATCCGAAACATCCGGATCAAGCCCTTCAAGAAATTGATATTCCTTCGGAACGCCGAAAACAATTCCATTCAATCCGCTATCCAAAGTCCGGCAAAAATCGGGAACGTCTTCAAAGGCCGAGGTGGAGTCCGATGGGTCATGTCCTGCAATTTCATTCATCAAAAGGGCATTGTCCCTGACGCATTTGGTTATTGGTCCGATCTGGTCCAGGGAAGAGGCAAATGCCACCAGTCCGAAGCGGGAAACCCTTCCGTAGGTCGGCTTCATCCCCACTGCCCCGCAATGGGATGCCGGTTGCCGGATCGATCCTCCGGTATCCGAACCAAGAGCGCCCAGGCACATATCCGCACAAACCGCGGCCGCGGCCCCTCCGCTGGAGCCGCCGGGGGTGCGTGACAGGTCCCATGGGTTCCGGGTGATCTTAAAGGCCGAATATTCGGTAGACGACCCCATGGCGAATTCGTCCATATTCAACTTTCCAAGGATGACCGCTCCGGCTTCTTTGAGTTTTCGGATCACCGTCGCATCATATGGAGGGACAAAATCTTCTAAAATTCTAGAAGCGCATGTGGTGCGGATCCCCTGTGTGCAAATGAGATCCTTAACGGCAATCGGAATTCCGGTCAAGGGTGTGATTTCTCCTTTTGCAATCCGATAATCCGCCTGCTTGGCCTGTTCCAGCGCCTTTTCTTCCGCAATGGTGATATAAGAGCCGACCCGTTCTTCCAAAGCAAAAATCCGATTCAGGACGGATCGGGTCAATTCCTGAGAAGAGATCTCTTTTTTCTGAAGAAGCTTGCCGGCTTCATAAATGGAAAGGGGATACAGGCTCATGAATACCGGGCTTTCTTATGTTTTGATAATCTTTGGAACAATGAAATTGCCCTCATCTTTTTCCGGAGCGTTGGAAAGGGCCAGTTCCCTGTTCAGATGGGTTCCCACCTTATCCTCCCGAAGGACGTTGGTCAAAACGATGGCGTGGGAGGTAGGCAACACTTGTGTCGTGTCCGCCTGATTCAACAGTTCGATATATCCCAAAACCTCTCCGATCTGCCGGCAAAGGCGAAGAACCGCATCCTTTTTTAGCTCGAGCCGGGCAAGGTCCGCCACCCGGAGGACTTCTTCTTCAGTAATGTTCATGGCTTCTTTACTGGGACTGATTATTGACGATGACCGGGGTGTAGCGCTCCTTTTTCAACTCCATCATCATTTTCCCAGCCTCCTCCCGGCTGGTGAATCCACCGACTCTTACCCGGTGCCAGATCCCTTTCCCGGGGACGAACCCAAGTGTCCAATACGCCGGATATCCGCGATCTTTTAATTCCTGAACCAGGCGTTGCGCATCCTGGCGGCTGTAAAATGAAGCAATTTGAAGGGTCAATGCCTTTTCATTCTCAGCACTCAATGAAGGCTCTTTCCCTTTTTCACCCGGACCGGGTTTATCGGCCGCTTCACCCGGCTGAACCGTTGCGGCATCGGAATTCGCGGCAAGTTTTTCCTTTTTCTCGGGGATTTCCGGAGGCTTTGTTTCTTTTATGGTCGCGTCTTGGGATTTCTTCTGTGCACTTGTCTTTGATTCTTTCAAGGCCTCATAAAATCCAAGATCCGCCTTTCCTTCCTCCTTCTCTGCAGGGATCTGAAATCGTTTCACCTCTCTTTTAAATGAGGCTTCTTTTGCAGCCGCCAGCCTCTTCTCTATGGCCTCGATGTCATACCGGAGCGGAGAAGTTCCTCTTCCCACGAGGACCCCTAAGAAAAACATCCATCCGGAAACTAAAAGAAGCATCAGCATCCATATCGCGGCGCCTTTCCCCTTGCCTTTATGGGAAGATTTCCGGGGATCTTCAATGCGCTGTTCTTTTTCGCTGTCGGCCATTTCCGTCACCTACATGGTTTCAGGGGCCGACACCCCAAGCAGAGACAAACCGTTTCGGATGACCTCTTTTACAGCCAAAACCAGGCTCATCCTGGCACTGGTTAATCCGGGATCCTCGGTCAATACCCGATGTTTATTGTAATATGCATGAAACAGAGAGGCAAGCTCCATCAAAAAAAAGGTGATGCGATGCGGTTCCATGAATTCGGCGCTGCAGCACACAACATCGGGATACCGGGAAAGCGCCTTCAGGAGTTGAATCTCTTCCAAAGCGCTTAAACATTCAATCGGTTTATCACCGCTAACGGTCTCGGCGGCTCCACGTTCCTTTCCCTTCCGTATGATGCTGGATATCCGGGCATGGACATACTGGACATAATAAACCGGGTTGTCATTGGACTTCTTTTTTGCCACTTCCAGATCAAAATCCAGAGGGCTTTCGTGATGACGGGTTAAGAAAATAAATCGGGCAGCATCTTTTCCCACTTCATCCATGACATCCTTTAGTGTCACAAATTCACCCGCCCGCGTGGACATGGCCACCGGATGACCGCCCCTGAGCAGATTCACCAGTTGGACAAGGATCACCTGAAATTGGTCCTTTCGATGTCCGGACGCCTGAACGGCTGCCGACATCCGGGGAATGTACCCATGATGATCCGCTCCCCAAACATCGATCACACGTTCAAACCCCCTGTCGTACTTGTCCTTGTGGTAGGCGATATCCGAAGCAAAATAAGTCGCCTGCCCCCCCTTCCGGATTACAACACGGTCCTTTTCATCCCCGAAGCGGCTGCTTTGAAACCAAAGGGCGCCGTCTTTTTCATAGACCATTCCCCGATTGTGCAGTTCTTTAAGAACATTATCCACTTTACCCGAATCGTAGAGGCTTTGCTCACTGAACCATCGGTTGAACACGACACCAAATTGCTCGAGGTCCCGGCGCATCCCCTCTGTAATATTTTTAGCTGCATACCTCGCGCAAAAAGAGATTCCTTCTTCATCCGACTCAAAATCGGGTTTTGTTTTAATATCCATCACTTCTTTAGCCAGGCCCCGGATATAATCCCCCTGGTAATATTCCGGAGGGAAATCGGATTTTTCCCCTAAAAGCTCTTTGAAGCGCAACAGTACCGAACGCCCAAGCGTCTCAATCTGCCTCCCCGAGTCGTTTACATAATATTCCCTCTGAACATTGTAACCGCAAAACGAAAGAATATTGGCCACACTGTCCCCCACGGCCGCGCCCCGTCCATGGCCGACATGAAGAGGGCCTGTGGGATTGGAACTGACGTATTCCACCTGAACCCGTTTTCCTTTCCCTATTTCAGAGAAGCCGAAACGCCCTTTTTGGGCGTGGATGGTTTTTAGAATGGGAGACCACGCACTTGGCCGAATAAAAAAATTGATGAACCCCGGACCGGCCATCTCCGATCGTTCAACCAAATGATCCGGATCCGAAAGATGGTCAAGAACCGCTTTGGCGACGTTTCGCGGCGGCATTTTCTGCCTGGAAGCCGAAGTCATGGCAAAGTTGGTCGAAAAATCCCCGTGAGTTTCCATTTTGGGCTCCTCCACCTCAACTTCGCCGAATTCAGGGGAAGGAAGTATCCCTTTTTGATGGGCTTTCAGGGCCGCATGATAGATCATGGTTTTTATTTTTTCTTTCACCCGTAACCCCTTTGAAAATGGTTATTCATAGGGAGTTTTGCCTATCAAGTCAAGATGCTTGAACCTCGTCCGGCTCCATCTTTTTTAAATTGATTGGCTACCTCTCCGGTTCAGAATAAATCCGCCTTAGGCGGATAGATCCTGACGTTTTAAACATGAAAGCGTTTTGTCCGTCTCCGTCGGGTTGGAATCAGGGGATTAGGAAGGTCGATTCAAGCGCGGTACATCGCTTCGATTAGGTCCTTGAATGCTTCGTTCACATTCTTTCGTTTGACTTTCATGGTGGGGGTGACCTCTCCGTCTTCTTCATATAATTTTTTCGGTAGGATGGTAAATTTTTTAATCTGTTCCACCCGTGACAGGGTTTCGTTCACCCGATCGATCTCGTCTTGAATGAGTTTATTTACCGCCGGATGCAAGGTCAAATCTTTATAGGTTGAAAACTGGATCTTATTGTCCTGAGCGTATTTAACCACGTTGTCCTCATCGATGATGATAAGGCATGTGAGATACTTCCTGCGATCTCCGATGACAACGGCATCATTGATATAAATGCTCGCTTTTAACTGGTTTTCGATATATTGAGGGGTAATGTTTTTTCCGCCTGCGGTTACGATGATATCCTTCTTTCGATCGGTGATATGCAAATATCCGTCTTTATCCAATTCCCCGATATCTCCCGAATAAAGCCATCCGTCTTTGACGGTTTCAGCCGTTGCCTTGGGGTTTCCAAAATACCCCTTGAAAACACCTGGCGATCTCACCAGAATTTCACCATCCTCGGCAATTTTAACTTCCTCGCCGGTCAGAGGCTGTCCCACCGCTCCAAACTTCACCCTGCCGAGCCTGGAAACCGTCGTAACGCCGGTTCCCTCGGTCTGCCCGTATGCTTCGACCAGATTCACGCCGATGGCCTGAAAATATTGGAGGATATCCGGTGATATTGGAGCGGCTCCGGAAATAGCGATCCGTATCCGGTCAAACCCCATCCGTTTTTTTAGCTTCCTGAAAACAGTGATTACGGCAAACATATAAAGAGTCGAAAGATACCAAGGAACGGGCTTGAAGCTCATCATCAGTGCCGCCCGTTTCCTTCCGATCGCAATCGCGAAATGATAAACCATCCGCTTGAAATACGTGGCATCCGACATGCGGATCTGGATGGCGCTGTAATATTTTTCCCAGATTCTCGGAACGGCATACCCGACGGTTGGTGAAACCTCCACCATGTTTTGAGTCACCGTATCCGGTTTTTCGATAAAATTAACGATATACCCGCAGAAGACGTGGCCCAAAACGGTAAAGAGTTGTTCAAAGATATGACATAAAGGAAGAAATGAAAGAACCTCGTCGGTTTCATACATCGGATTGTCCGTGGTGATGGCATGCCCCATCCATACACAATTGGCATGGGTGAGCATGGCCCCTTTCGGCGGGCCGGTCGTTCCTGATGTATATATCAAAACCGACAGATCATCTCCGGATATCTCTTTAATTGTCGACCCGAAACGCTCCGGATGCAAACGGGACGCTTCTTCGCCGATCTTAATCAGTTCCTCGAATGTCATGACCATGGGATCCCTGAAATGCCGGAGCCCTTCCGTGTCCCATATAATCACTTTTTTAAGATAGGGTACATTCTCTTTGAATTTGAGATATTTATCGAGCTGCTCCTCATTTTCCACAAATAAGAATTTCGACTCCGAGTTTGAAACCACATATTCCACCTGGGGCCATG
>MGQD01000014.1:0-474 GCA_001797695.1 Deltaproteobacteria bacterium RBG_13_49_15
TTAAGGTTGATGAAAAAAAGAGGCCGGTCATAGAGGTTTTAAAGATACAATGACCTGTTGATCGGTTTAATTTAAAAGCTCAGTGGATGATTAAAGGAGGCCGCATGAAAATCCGAATTCTATCCGGCAAAGAGGTCCGGGAGGCGCTTCCCATGAAAGAGGCCATCGAAGTCATGGCAAATGCGTTTGGGCAACTTTCAAGAGGAAACGCCGAGGTTCCCTTAAGGGGAAAGCTGGCAACAGAGGAAGGGGTCACACTGCTTATGTCGGCATATCTTAAGCAGAGGAAGGAGTTCGGTATCAAGATCGTTTCGATATATGAGAAAAATCCGGATCTGGGACTTCCGGTCGTATCGGCTGTAGTTTTGGTGTTGGATCCGCAAACCGGGTTTCCGAAAGCTTTCATGGATGGGTCGACATTAACGGCGATTCGGACCGGCGCCGGGGGAGGGCTTGCAGCTAGGCTTCTTTCCC
>MGQD01000014.1:590-863 GCA_001797695.1 Deltaproteobacteria bacterium RBG_13_49_15
GAGTCGGCTAAACGCTTTGCAGATGAGATCGCCGCATGGCCGAATCCGGTCAAGGCGGTTCTGGCCGAAAATCCGAAAAAAGCCGTATCCGGGGCGGACATCGTCATTACGGCAACTACGTCTTCAACCCCTTTATTTAATGGAAACGATCTTAAGACGGGCGCCCATGTGACGGGTGTGGGCTCATTTATGCCGACCACCCGGGAGGTGGATGAAACAACCGTGCGGCGGGCATATGTGGTGGCGGACAGCCGGGAAGCCTGTCTGGTCGAA
>MGQD01000014.1:1029-9650 GCA_001797695.1 Deltaproteobacteria bacterium RBG_13_49_15
AAAAAAAAGGGGTGGGAACGGTCATCACTCTTTGAAAAAAGGCTTGGACCCGGATCATACCCATCGGACTTGAAAAGATATCATGAAGAATTGCGCTTGGACATTCCGGCAACCGTTCCCAGGTAGATGGCGCATAGGGCCATAACGGCTCCGATAGCATCAATATGGGTTGTCGGCCGATTGAAAAAAAGAATATCCCAGGCAAAAGAGAGTGTCGGTTGCAGTAAAAGGAGAAGCCCTGCAAGAGAAGACGGAACACCAGGAAGCCCTTTTGTAATCAGGACCCAGCCGATGACCTGGGACAAGATGCCGTAAGAAAGTAGAGATGCCAGGCTTTGCAAATCGGGAATAAAAAATTTTTCTCCATGGATAAAAGACTCAGCGCCCAAAGCAGCAGCCGAAATCATTGAAATGACGAGCAGGGTCATCATCGGCGAAGGGGCTTTCATGTTGCCCTGGATCTTTCGAAGAACCAAAAGATAGACGGCATAGCAGGCGGCGGCAGCGAGCCCAAGCCACACGCCGGTGCGATAGGTGGAGCCCAGCCGGTTCCATTGAACCCCTGCCAGAAGATACAATCCGATCATAGCCAGCGGAATGGCGGCGATGAGTTTTCCATTGACTTTTTCCTTGAGGATCAGGACACCGAAAAGCGCAAGAAAAAACACCTGAAAGTTTGCCAAAATAGTTGAAAGCCCGGGGCCGATGTACTGGATGCTTCGGTGCCAGAAAAAAAGATCCAAGGCAAAAAGCACGCCGCAGCAACCCGACAACAAAAGCCATCCGGTTCCATACCATTTGTGTTCCCTTCGGATGAAAAGGACCGCTGCGAGCGCAAGGCCGCCGATGAAGGTCCGGTAAAAGCCGGCCACCGAAGGGGAGACATGAGCCCATTTGACAAAGACACCGGAAAAGCTGATCAAAAAAGCGCCGATCAGAACAAACCGTGCGCCATGAGTAACCGGCTTATGAGAAAGGAAAGGACCGGATCCGGATTTAGGGGTGTAATTTGTCATGAAAATTCAACCTTTAAACAAGGCCGGTTTCTGAGAGTGGTTTTTTATCCAGAATCCGGTTCGGCTCAAAGATGGAAAGATCTAGGGTCGAGGGTTTTTCCAATATCCGCTCGGCGATATAACGGCCAACTGCCGGCGCCTGCTGCAAGCCGTGTCCGGAGAAACCGTTTGCCAGAAAAAAGCCTTTAAGCGTCGGCCACTCACCCAGAATGGCGTTCCCGTCGAGGGTGTTTACCGCATAAAGGCCTGCCCATCCGCGAAGAAGCTTTAACGTATCAAACGCCGGGACGAACTCCGCGAGTTCCGGCCAGAGAGTATCCGTAAAGCGTTTGTCGTTCCAGGAAAAGTCAAACCCCACCGGATCTTCGGGCATCGATTTACCTACAAGGATGACATTTCCCGTATCGGTCCTGAAATACAACCCCGACGGGAGAACAGTGAGAGGAAGGTGTCCTTCAGGTTGGACCGCCGGTTTTAAAACAAAAACCTGCCGCTTCACCGGCCGGACAGGGAGTTCTACGCCGGCCGTCCCCGCAATCTGAGCAGCCCATGCGCCTGCGCAGTTGACCAAATATCCGCATAAAAGCCTTTTTCCGGATTTGAGACTGACGCCGCAGGCACGATCTTTATCTGTAAGGATTTCAATGACCTCATCATGAATGAACGAGGCGCCCAATTCTTTGGCTTTATTCCGATATCCCATGAGAAATGCGTAGGCGTCCAGATGTCCGTCCATGCGACCGAAGGTCCCTCCCAAATGCCCGGCCGGCCTGTATAACGGGTACTGTTTTGAAATCTCGGCGGGGGTCCACCAGGCAACCTGGCAGTCCAGAGTTCGTTGAAGGGCAAGCGATATTTTCGCTTCCCCCTCTCCCTTTTCATCCACCAGGAATAAATTCCCTTCGGGACGAAAGAAGATTTTCGGAATTCTGTCTCCTGCCCTCATTTGATCGTCGAACTCCTTGAGAACTTCGAGCGTGTATTTGGAGATCAGAATGTTTTCCTTAAGGCTGAACTGGGTACGGATATTGGCCAGTGAGAGGGTGCTTGATGCATGGGTATAGGAAGGATCGCGCTCCACGACAGCAACCTTCAATCCGCTTTCAAATTGCATCAGGCAATATGCGACAGCACTCCCCATGATGCCGCCGCCAATGATTACCACATCGTGTCGTTTATGTTCCATTCTTTATCCTTTTGCTGCAAAATGGCAATTCGTGAAATAAATTCCTTTTGTCAGGTCGCCTTTTTCGATATAATAAAAAGCGAAATAACCTTATTTTAGAAGGAAATCCCCATGGCGGACATTTATGCGTTTTTAACGGATCACAACATTTCTTTCCAACGATTTGATCATCCGCCTGTTTATACTGTCGAGGATGTCCATCGGTTGACTCCTCATTTGCCGGGCGCCAAGACTAAAAATCTTTTTCTAAAGGAAAACAAGGGAAAACGGCATTTTCTGGTTGTTACACCCGACCATCGGCGGGTGGATTTTAAAACGTTTCCTCAGGCAATGGAGTGCGGAAAGCTTTCCTTCGGATCGCCTGACCGCCTGATGAGATATCTGGGTGTGGAACCCGGATCCGTTTCCCTTCTGGCCATTGTCAGCGACTCGGAAAAGGCCGTTGAAGTCATCATCGATGCCCATCTTTGGGAATCTGCGGATTTTCAATTCCACCCTCTGGTCAACACCAGCACTTTAATCTTATCCAAAAAAAACATCGAACGCTTTCTTATAGCCACCGGCCATTTTGCAAAAATTCTAAATATTCCATGTTTGAAATGATTTTACGGAGTTGAGAATTTGCCATGGTTGTTGTAAGAAATGGAATCCACATAGTTGAGGGGATTCGGGTTGTCAATGAGGATTTGGAGAAGAGACCTCTCAATTAACGACGGGTAATTCTTATAGGAGGAAAGGAATCATGGATGTCGTGATTCTGTCGCGACTTCAGTTTGCCGCAGCCACTCTGTTTCATTTTCTTTTTGTTCCGCTCACACTCGGATTGTCGATTCTGATCGCCGTCATGGAGACGAAATATGTCAGGCGCGGAGATGAACTCTACAAGCGGATGGCAAAATTCTGGGGGAAACTATTTCTCATCAACTTCGCTGTAGGAGTAGTGACGGGAATCACTCTCGAGTTTCAGTTCGGCACCAACTGGTCCCGGTATTCCATGTATGTGGGAGATGTTTTCGGATCTCTGTTGGCCATCGAGGCGACGGTCGCTTTTTTCCTGGAATCGAGCTTTGTCGGCATATGGATGTTCGGTTGGAACAAACTCTCTCCCAAGATTCATGCTCTTACCATTTGGCTGGTGGCCTTCGCCTCTTCCCTATCCGCCGTATGGATACTGATTGCCAATACGTGGATGCAGTATCCGGTTGGATATGCGATTGATCCTGCATCCGGAAGGGCGGTTTTAACCGATTTTTGGGCTGTAGTCACCCAGGACTTTGCCGTTATCCAGGTCCTTCATACCCTTTGCGCCGCTTATGTTCTGGCCGGATTTTTTGTCATGGGGATCAGCGCCTATCATATTTTAAGAAAACACGAGGTCGACTTTTTCATAAAATCCTTCCGGATTGCACTCCCTTTTGCGTTGATTTTTTCGATCGGTTCGGTGGTGATGGGAGACTTCTCCGGCCAGCAGGTTGCCCATAAGCAACCGACCAAGCTGGCGGCCATGGAATCTCACTGGGAAACCAAAGCGCATGCCCCCTTTGTCATGTTTTTTATTCCTGATGAACAGAACGAACGAAACCGCTTCGAATTTATCTCCATACCGAGCGGACTGAGCCTTCTCCTTGCCCATTCTCCGAGTGCCGAAGTCAAGGGGCTTAAGGATTTTCCAAAAAACGAGAGGCCTCCGGTGCTCATCACATTTTTGGCCTTCCGGACCATGGTGGGGCTCGGATTCCTTTTCGTCGTGTTAATGATTTGGGGGTGGGTTAAGCGACACAATCTGGAGCAAAGCCGGCGTTACTTGAAAATGATGCTTTTGGCCATACCCCTCCCTTACATCGCTTCCGAATCTGGATGGATCGTCACCGAAGTAGGACGGCAACCGTGGATCGTTTACCGGCTCATGAGAACTTCCGAGGCCGTTTCCCCCATTTCGCAATCCCAGGTCCTGCCGAGCCTTGTCGCTTTTATCCTGGTCTATTCACTCCTTGGTGCAGTCGCATTTTACCTGATAATCAAGTCTGCGCGGAAAGGCCCTGAAACAGAGGGAACATCCAAATAAGGGAAATGGTACATCGGCCATTCTTCTTGACTCATCCTGCCGTTTCCTATAAAAGCTTTTCCGACAAGACACGACGTCGACTCACATCGGATATTTTACTTACGTTGGCTGCTGCCGGAGAAAAGACCCATGAACATGAAACGGGTTTATTATGAGGATGTTCGGTTTTTTACGTCCGGTGTGGTCTTTTTCTGGTTTGTAGCGCTTCTTTTATTCCTGGCCGCATTTCCGTTTTTATTTAAAAACTACTATGTCTATGTGGCCAACTATATCGCCATCAATGTGATTGTGGCCATCGGCCTAAATATCCTTGTGGGGTATACCGGCCAGATCTCTTTAGGGCACGCCGGGTTTTTTGCCATCGGTGCCTATGGGACTCTGGTTCTGATGACCAAGGCGCACTTGCCGTTTTTAGTCGCACTTCCCCTTTCCGCCCTGGTGGCTGCATTATTCGGTTTTCTCCTTGGGCTTCCTGCACTTCGGCTGGAAGGACCTTATCTGGCGATTGCCACTCTCGGGTTTGGAATGACCGTTACCCAGGTGATCGGCAGAGTCGGCTTTTTCGGCGGGCGTCAGGGCCTGCACGCTCCGGAACTATCCATTGGTCCGTGGAATCTGAGTACGGACAGGGATTTTTATTATCTGTTAATTACCATCACGATCCTTTTGACTCTGGCAGCGCGGAATATTATCAAAACCCGTGTCGGTCGTTCTTTTATTGCCATCCGGGACGCCGACATCGCCGCCGAGACCATGGGGGTAAACCTGGTGTTTTATAAAACACTTTCATTTGCACTCAGCGCCTTTTATACCGGAGTCGCGGGCGGGCTTTATGCGTTTGTGCTTCGATATATCGAACCGGAGATCTTCACCCTTCTCAGGTCCATCATGTTTCTATCCATGGTGGTGGTGGGCGGACTGGGCTCGATCATGGGCTCGGTGGCGGGAGCGTGTTTATTAAGTTGGATGGATCTTCAGCTCAGGAACATCCTCAATATTCCTTATTTAGGGGAATGGCTGAAAACATTATCCCAAAGCTTTTTTTCGATTACCGGTGTTTCCAACATCCAGTTCATCCTCTACGGCCTGATCATGATTTTAATTATGCTGTTTGAGCCCCTTGGGATTTTCGGGATCTGGATTCGGACAAAGAAATACTGGAAAATGTGGCCGTTTTGACCAAAGAAAAGAAAATCGGATACAATTTCCCACGGTAGCCTATGCTGAATTTTCTGCAAATGATTGTCAATGGGATGGCCGCCGGGAGCACTTATGCACTCATGGGGCTTGCCATGGTTATTATCTATAAAACCACGGAGGTCCCCAATTTTACCCAGGGGGAAATGGCGCTTCTTTCATCCTATTTAACCTATATGTTTTTGGATCAGTACGGTGTTCCGTATCATGTTGTTTTTCCGGCCGCCCTTGTATTTGCATTCGTTTTAGGATGTGTGCTGGAATTTGTCGTGCTCCGAAGGGCCAAGGAACCGAACATTCTCGGCATGATCGTGATCACCATCGGGTTGGAAATGATCCTCATGGGCTTCGTCTCCTGGAAGTTCGGCGCCGATCAAAAGACCATGCCCTTTCCTATAACCCCCTATGACAGCGTAGTCATCGGGAAGGTGTTTATCAGCACCCTCGAACTTCTCACCATGGGAATGGTCCTTTTGCTGATGACCGGCCTCTTTGTTTTTTTGAGATATTCCAAGCTGGGAATTGCCATGAAAGCGACCCAGCAAAACGACGTCGCGGCACGCCTCATGGGGATCCGGACAGATCGGATCCGGATGGCGACATGGGGGATTTCGTCCACGGTGGGGTGCACAGCCGGACTACTGATTTCATCCATCGTTATGCAGCCTTATATGATGTGGGATCCTTTGCTTAAAGGGTTTGCCGCAGCGGTGATGGGGGGGATGACCTCCTTGCCCGGAGCGGTTTTTGGCGCCTATATGCTTGGGATCATCGAAAACCTGTTTGGGGGTTATATTTCCATTGAGTTCAAATCGGTTGTTGCATTCGCCATTATCGTTTTAGTGTTATGCGTAAAGCCAAGCGGGCTTTTTGCGCGGCATTATGTGAAAAAAGTTTGATCTGAATGGCTTAATTAACGATTCATTTCAAAGTGATTTGATTAAAAAGGGATGAGCTTCGGAGAGGTTGCGTGAAGTTTTGCAGGATGAAACCTTTAAACGAAAGGAGTCGATCATGATGAAAAAAGGGTTTTTGGTTTTTTTGACTGTAGCAGCAATGGCGTTTGGGTTTCCCTTCAGCGCTGCAGCGGAAGAAGGGGTGACGGATAAAGAGATCCATATCGGCCAGTGGGGTCCTCAAACCGGGCCGGCGGCGGCATGGGGATCAGTGGCACGGGGGACGGATGCCTATTTTAAAATGATCAACGCGGATGGTGGAATCAACGGCCGGCAGCTCATTCACCACATGTTCGACGATGCCTATGACCCGGCTAAAACCGTGGCCGGCGTCAAAGAACTGCAGGAAGGGAAGGGGATGTTTGCATGGGTCTCAGGCGTGGGAACCGCTCCCGGACTTGCGGTAAAAGATTACCTCATGAACAAAAAGATCCCGTGGGTCGGTCCGTCTGCCGGATCGCTTCACTGGATCACGCCACCCCAGAAATATTTGTTTGCCGTTTACCCCCTTTACGAAATCGAAGCCAAAGCGCTGGTGCGATATGCGGTTGAAAAATTAGGGAAGAAAAAAATCGCTATCGTATATCAGAACGACGATTACGGGAAAAACGGCGTTCAGGGGGCTGCAGAAGAATTGGCCAGATTGAAGATGAAACTGGTTGCCGAGGTTCCCGTGCAGCTCACCGACAGCGATTTGAAGCCGCATGTCATGCAGCTCAAGACCTCCGAAGCGGATGCGGTCCTTTTGTGGACGAGCGTCAAACATGCGGTGATGACGATCGGGACCAGCGCCGCCATGCAGTTTGCTCCGCAATTTTTAAGCACGAGCACCTGTTCGGATTTTCCGATGATGATGAGCATCAGCAAGGGGCTATGGAAAGGGGTTATTGCCGCCACATTTGCCGAACTCCCCGACTCAAAGAGTCCGCTCATGGCAAAATACAAAAAAGATGCCTTTGATAAATTTGCGGCAAAAGACGAACGATGGGGTCTTTTCTATTATGCCGGAATTGTATTTTCAGAACCGCTGGTAGAAGGGATCAAGCGGTGCGGAAAAGACTTGACCCGGGAAAAATTCGTGAGTGAGATGGAAAAGCTCAAGGATTTTCAGGGAATATCCGGAAAGATCAGCTACAAGCCTTTTGATGCCAATGATCCGTTCAGCAGACAGGGTCAGAACCAGACGACCCTCCTAAAATGCATTGAAGGCGGTGCGGCTGAAAGACTGACGGACTGGATGACCATTCAATAATAACCTGAAGGGGCTTCCCGGACGTCTCACAAACGGAGGCCCCGACACAATCTTGCCCGATTATTCATGACCTTTTTCGAGATCAGACATCTGTCCATTTCTTTTGGAGGGCTCAGAGCGTTAAACGACATCTGCTTTGAAGTCCAAAAGGGAGAAATTTTTGCCATCATCGGTCCGAACGGGGCTGGAAAGACCACTCTGTTCAATTGCATCAACGGCATCTACCGCCCCGAAGAGGGCGAAATTCTGTTCAAGGACCAACAACTGGAACGAAAGCGGCCGGACAAAGTTGCCAGGCTGGGGATTGCCCGAACCTTCCAGAACATCGAGCTGTTTCGCCATATGAACACCATGGAAAACATCATGCTGGGGCGCCACAATCATCTTAAAACCGGCCTTTTTCACGGCGCATTCATGTGGGGGAAGCGTTCTTTTGCGGGAAAGGAAGAAACGAAACACCGCCGACGGGTCGAAGAGATCATCGATTTTTTGGACCTCCATGCAGTGAGAAACCAGATCGTCGCCGCTCTTCCGTATGGAGTTCAGAAGGTGGTTGAATTGGCGAGGGCGCTTGCCACGGAACCTGAATTGCTGCTTCTGGATGAGCCCTGCGCCGGCATGAATTCGGAAGAAAAGCAGGACATGATATTTTGGATCAAAGACATCCAGGATCTGCTCGGAATCACGATCCTGCTCATCGAGCACGACATGAACATGGTAATGGACATCTCGGATCGCATCCTTGTGATCAATTTCGGCAGGACCGTGACACAGGGGTCTCCTGATATGGTTCAGAAGCACCCGGAAGTCATCCGGGCCTACTTGGGAGAGGACATGGAAGTTGGCTCCCATCCTTGAAATCAAAAACATCGAAACCTATTACGACCTGATTTATGCCATCCGGGGGGTGTCCCTTTCCGTCGAGGAGGGGACCATCACCACCGTTTTG
>MGQD01000015.1:0-4753 GCA_001797695.1 Deltaproteobacteria bacterium RBG_13_49_15
AGTAGGTTCCGCGTTCGATTCGCGGACGGCCCACCAATAAAAAAGAAAGGGTTTTCGGTATGTTATGCCGAAAGCCCTTTTTGTTTTTAGTCAGTCTTTTGAAAAATTCGAAAAGGGAACGAGGAACGAAGAAACGGTTGCGGGTTATAAAGGGCGAAACTCAAGGAACATGAAAAGAATCAAAAGGGAAACGACAAGGGAAACGATCCCAACGACGATGGATCCGATCCGGATATATTCCTCATTGCTGAAAATACCGATCACGCCGCTCAATATTGCCATGGCAAACGCGACTATGCAGGCAATCTTCAAAAACAGGGTCTGGGAAGGATCGATATTGACAAAAAATGAGAGCAGAAAGAGAGCAGCCACAATGGCCGCCATCTTCTGCTTTTCATTATTCCTGATAAATAATACGGCAAGGCCGCTCAACACAGCCATGACATAGGAAAGGATGAAAATGATATTTCTCAACTCACCTGACCCTGAAGGTTATCAAAGTTGGCTTTACCATGCGATAATTGTTGCAAATAATCAATGTTTATTATAGCCAAATCCATTTTATAATAATATCCTGCACACTGAAAATGAAATAAATTTTACCTGAGGAAAAACAGATGAAGGATTCATTGCGTACGGGAATTTCGTTTGGACTGACATCGGCGGTCATAACGACCCTTGGCCTCATGGTCGGCCTTCACTCGGGAACGCATTCCAAGGTTGTCGTTCTTGCCGGAATTCTGACCATTGCGGTAGCCGATGCGTTTTCAGACGCATTGGGAATCCATATCTCCGAGGAAGCGGAAAACGTTCATACGGCAAAGCAAATCTGGGTGGCGACAATTGCAACGTTTGCCGCAAAGTTTTTGTTTGCAATGACTTTTGTGATACCGGTGCTCTACTTTTCCCTCACCACGGCGATCGCCGTAAGCTTATTATGGGGGATGCTCATTCTCACGACCCTGAGTTATATCATCGCCAAAAAGCAAGGGGAGCTGCCCTGGAAAATAGTCGGAGAGCATCTGATGATTGCCATTGTCGTAATTTCGATCACACACTGGGTCGGCGACTGGATCGGATCTTTGGGGTCACATCTTAAATTGTGAACGAAAACCCTGGACTCCTTGAACCCTCTCTTCTTATTTTGAATTTCTTATCGCTTGAACCCTCGAATCCTTGACTCCTTGAACCCTTTCTTCAATATATCAACTTTTCAAGAACGTCCCCTAAATAAAACTTCGAACTTTGAACTTATAACTTTGAACTTCTTTACTCAAAAACCTCCCCTGAATTATAGGCCAAGGTAGGCGGTTTTGACGTGGGGATCTTCGAGAAGCTGTTTGGCAGGGCCTTCCATGACGATGCGCCCGTGCTCCAGGACATATCCGCGATCGCTCAGGCGAAGCGAGTGCATGACATCCTGCTCCACCAGAAGGACCGTGGTCCCTTGGTCTGCTATTTTCCTCACCGTTTCAAAGATATCCTTGATCAGAATCGGCGCCAACCCCAAAGACGGTTCATCCAGCATGAGCAGCTTGGGTTTTGCCATGATCCCACGCCCGATCGCCACCATCTGCTGTTCGCCGCCGGACAACGTGATGGCCACCTGGTTCTCCCGCTCCTGCAGCCTCGGCATCAGCGCATAGACTTCTTTAAGAGTTTTTTCAGCGTCGGCTTCGGCCCTCCGGCTGTAAGCGCCTACAGCCAGGTTATCCTTGATGCTCATTAGGGTAAACAGGCGGCGCCCTTCCGGCACCTGGATGATCCCGCGCTCCACGATATCCGCCGGTTCAGAACGCGAAATAGGCGCCCCCTCGAACAGAATCTCGCCGCGCTTTGAGCTCATCAGGCCGCTGATGGTCCGCAGCAGAGTTGATTTACCGGCGCCGTTTCCGCCGATGATGCTGACGACCTCTCCTTCTTCCACATTCAGGGAGAGACCGAAAATGACCTGCATGTCGCCGTAATAGACGTCGATTTCTTTCACCTCAAGAAACGGCATATTCCTCCCCCAGATAGGCCTTGATCACATTCTTATCCGAGGCCACCTCGGCCGGGGTCCCTTCGGCGATTTTCTGCCCGAAATGGATGACCGCGATCCGGTCCGAAAGGGCCATGATCGCTCTCATGATGTGTTCGATGACAAATACGGTAATCCCGTTTTTCCTGATTGTCCGGATGATCGCCACCATCTCATCCACTTCGGTCGGTCTGAGCCCGGCCATCACTTCGTCCAGCAGCAGCAGCCTGGGTTCCGTTGCAAGAGCGCGGGCGATTTCGAGGCGCTTCCGGTCGGCGATGGTGAGGTTTCCGGCCAATATCTCCGTCTTCTTGTCAAGATGCAAAAACGCCAGCACTTCCCGGGCTTTCCTCTCTGCTGCGGCGGACTTACCGGTCGTAGCGAAGCTTCCCACCATGACATTGTAAAGAACGCTTCTGGATGCGAACGGCTTGACGATCTGAAAGGTGCGCGCCAGCCCTCTTTTGCACAGATTCCACGGTTTTTGTCCTGAAATGCTTTTTCCGGAAAAGAGCACGTCCCCGCCCGAAGGGGGGTAAACGCCGGCAACGCAGTTAAACAACGTGGATTTCCCGGCGCCGTTCGGTCCGATCAGCCCGAATATCTCCCCTTCTTCAATGGACAGGTCAAAGGCGCTGACCGCCCTTAAGCCTCCAAATTGCTTTGTCAGTGATTTGACTTCCAGAAGCTTCATCGATTGCGCCTTTTATTTTTCTATCTTTCCCGACAACCGGTCGAGCAGCCGGTGATAGGCCCGGGTCAACGGCTCCTGCAAACCTCGCGGTTGGTAGATCATCACCAGGATCAACACCACTCCAAAAATGATGAGATGGAGCCCCGGAAGTTTGTCACCGAAATAAATCCGGGAAAAATCCCCCACCGGCCGGAGAAGCAGCGCGCCCAGAACCGGTCCGGCAATCGACCCCCGCCCTCCAATCAGCGCGATGAATGCAATCTCAAAGGAAAGATCGAGCGACATGGCGCTTTTCGGGTGGATAAACAAGGTAAACCGGGCATAAAAGGTTCCGGCCAGCGCCGTCAAAAAAGAGCTCATGGCCATGGCGATCAGTTTCGCCCGCGCAACGTTGATCCCCAGGGCTGCCGCCGCCTCGGGCTCCTCCCCTCCTGCCACGAGCTGATATCCGAGTTTGGAACGTGAAATCGCATATGTCAGAATCAGAACCGCCGCCAGCATGACGAGGATAATGTAGTAATAGGGCGACTTTCCGGTGAACATGAAATTGGCGAGCCCCACATTGAGCGGCGGAATCTGGAGCCCTCTCGGCCCGTTTAAAAAGAACGGCCCCAGGTAATCGATGTTTTCGACCATCACACGGAACCCTTCGGCAAAAGCGATGGTGGCCAACGCGAAATAGGCGCCGCGCATCTTAAACGTGGGCATCCCGATCACCACTCCGGCAATTGCGGCCAAAACCCCGCCGATGATCATTCCGATCCACGGACTGATTCCGTATTGCAAGGAGAGGATCGTTGAGGTATAGGCGCCGATCCCGACGAAGGTGCTGTGCCCCAGCGGGAGCACGCCGGCAAACCCGCCGACCAGGTTCCAGCTTGTGGTGAGATAGGCGTAAAAAAAGAGGAGGATCAGGATATGAAGATAGGTGGGGCTGGTGATGACGAGCGGAAGTCCTAACGCTCCCCCCGCTGCTGCGATCAGAAAAAAAATCTGAATCCTTTCCCGAGTCATGCTCCCCCCAAAATCGATCCTACCAGTCGTATTTTACTCCGAACAGGCCAGAAGGCCTGACAAAAAGAAAGATCAGAAAGAGCCCGTAAACGATCGCTTCCGTCCAGGTGGCGGCCATGAACTGAGGTCCGACCGATTCGATTATGCCAATGATAATGCCGCCAAGAATCGCGCCTCCGATGCTCCCGAGCCCCCCAAGAACCACGATGATGAAGCATTTGATGTCAAAAAGGACTCCCACCGTGGGAAAGACGTTGAAAAAGGGGACGATCGTAACCCCGGCGACCCCTGCGGCCGCGGTTCCGATCCCGAAAGTGATATTGTAGATCGAGTATTGCCGGATCCCCATCAGGCTCGCCGCTTCCCGGTCGAGGCTCGTGGCCCGAATGGCTCGCCCCATGCGGGTCTTTTGTAAAAACCAGTATATCGCCGCCGCCGTGAGGACGGCCGTCACAGCTCCCCACAGCTTGGGCACCGAAATGAGCATGCTTCCGATCTCTATCATTTTTCCTCTTAGGGGATTGTCCGGAAGACTCCGGTATTGAGGGGTGAAAACAAGCAGCGACAGGTTATCCAGGATGTACCAGACCCCGGTGGTGACAATGATCACGGTGATCGGCTCGCGCACCTGTTTTTCGGCCTTGTAGATCGGCTTGATCACGATATCCTGCAAATAATATCCGAACAGGTACATGACCGGCACCACCAGTATCAGCGCGAGATACGGATGCAACCCGGTTAGCTGCACCGCCCAGTAAGCGACATACATGCCAACCATGAGCAAAGAGCCGTGAGCGAAATTAATGACCTTGAGCACGCCGAAAATGACGGTGAGCCCGAGAGCCATCAAACCGTAGATGGAGCCCATGAGGATACCGTTGATGGTATCTTCTAAGATGGTGATCATCCCCGCCTCCGAATGGTGCGGATCCGTCTTCTATTGAAAAGAAGGGGCGCGGCGGCCTGCGCCGCACCCCGGGTTGCCGGATCAGGGCATGGGAAAGACAGGTTTGTAGTTGGCGCGG
>MGQD01000015.1:4802-6993 GCA_001797695.1 Deltaproteobacteria bacterium RBG_13_49_15
CGTTGATCTGGATCATGACAAGGGCCGCGTGCTTGTTCTGACCGGTCTGATCGAACTCCACCGCATCATAACCCACGATCATTCCTTTACCGCTCTTGTAATTGGTTTTGACCAGGGCTTCCCGGATTTTGGCAGGCTCCAGCGAACCGGCCCTCTCCAGGGCGTCGGCCAGCATATAGATCGCCAGATAGGCGTCCACGGATTCTCCGGCCAGATTATACCCGTATTTGGCTTTGTATTTGTCGTTGGTTTCCTTGGCGCCGGGCTTGTTCACGTCGGTTTCCCATTCGACGATATCAAAAAGGTAACGGGCGTTTTTCCCGGTAGCTTTGAGAAAGGACGGGTCCGCATGGCCGCCGCCGCTCGCGATGATCGCCTTGAGCTTGACCTTATACTCGGCCATGGTATTGGTGAGCAGAATCGCATCCGCCGCATTCGACACCAGCATCAGTACGTCGGGTTTGGCGCGCTTGATCTTCTGGGCGACCGGGCTTAAATCAGTGGCGGTCGAGGGGTACGGTTCATCCAGAACGACTTCGTATCCTCCGGCTTTGGCAAGCTTCTGCCATTGCTCGGCGAATCCTTTCCCCCAGTCGCCGTTTTCATACACGAACGCGACTTTCTTTACTTTGATTTTGTATTCCGTCTCCATGTCTTTTAGGAAGGTGAACTGATCCCGCGTCCACCAACTGTCCTTGGCGGCGATGCGGAAAACGTTTTTAAAACCCTGTTCCGTGATTTTATCCGCCACCGAGACAGGAACAATGAAGGGGATCCCGTAACGCTCGGCCACCGCTGTCGTGGGATAGGTAACGGCGGAGTTCCAGCACCCGGTCAGGACATGAACTTTTTCGGTGTTGATCAGTCGCTCGGCCTCGGCAACCCCTTTTTCCGGTTTGGATTCTGAGTCCGCATAGATCATCACCAGTTTGGCCCCGCCGAGGGATTTAATTCCCCCTGCGGCATTGATCTCCTCCACGGCCATATCCCGGGCGTTTTTCCCCTGCTGTCCGACGGATGCCGACGGTCCTGATAGGGGTTCGATGTTTCCCACTTTGACCACTTTTTCCGCAGCCGATGCGGGCGGCACGATCCCGATAAAGGCTGCCAGAAGCCCGATGGCTGCGACTGCCGCAATTTTTATTACGATCGATTTCATAATCCCTCCTTCTTAACGGTTCCATGTTTTGACGTCTCAAACAGCTATTTTTTCTTACTAACACACTTTCTCCTCCATATCCACACTTTTTACAGATTCATCACATATTGAATTATCAATGATTTTCTGCTATCTATGGGTAACATCCTGAATTATGAACTAAAAAGGCTTTCTTCCTCAACTTCGAACTTTGAACTTAAGGCACTTTGAACTTATTATTTTGTTTCTTTCTTAACTTTGAACTTTGAACCTACAACTTCGAACTTTTTAAAATTACCAAATTCCTCAACTTCGAACTTTGAACTTACAACTTCGAACTTCTTTACTCAAGGTCATCCCCTAAATAAGGAGAGGATATGCGTTATCCGAAGGAAATCATACTAAAAGACGGGACGGACGCCCTTATAAGGCCGTTGGCAATCATTGACGAACCGGCTCTGCGCGAGTTTTACTCCAAAATCCCAGAGGAAGACCGATGGTACATGCGCTACGACGTTACTGACCCGGCGGTCATTCGCAAATGGATCGACGGCATCGAAAAAGGACCTGTCTACTCAACCGTTGCATTCATCAGCGACAAGATTGTCGCCCACGCCGGTTTGCACCTTCGAAGCTTCGGCTCCACACGGCACGTGGGAAGGCTTCGCATCATGGTTTTGCCCGAATGCCGCCATAAGCGTCTCGGCACCTGGATGCTCCTTGACCTGATCCGGTCGGCCATGGACAAGGGGCTCACCGAATTAAGGGCGGATTTCGTTGTGGGAATCGAAGATGCGGCGATCGAATCCGCTATTAAACTCGATTTTTTCAAAAAAGCGGTCCTCGAAGACTATGTCAAGGATCCGAAGGGAACCCGATACGATATGGTCATCATGATCAAATGCCTGCATAAGGACTGGGGCGACTTTTAGCAGAATCCGATCATGCCCTTACCCCAGCAGCGACATTGTCAAAAAGAGACCATCTGGCCGACTCCCAACGGCAACCTCCGGGTGAAATCCTTTTGCACGCCCGAGCAGATTAGACAGTTCG
>MGQD01000015.1:7021-7261 GCA_001797695.1 Deltaproteobacteria bacterium RBG_13_49_15
CCAGTATAGGTCTATTTACACCAAACGTGAATCCCTGGAGGAAAAAGCCGCCGATCCGAATGCCAACGTCACCCTGGCCGTCTCGAGCAGCAACCATATCGTCGGCTTCGGCGTATTGGATTTTCCGGACCCGGACGACCGCTGGGTAAAACTAGGACCTCGAAGGATGATGGAAGTAAAGGTCGTCGAAGTATGCAGAAGCTGGCGCTCCAGCCGCATCGGCGGCGTCATCCTTAAGCT
>MGQD01000015.1:7668-7999 GCA_001797695.1 Deltaproteobacteria bacterium RBG_13_49_15
CTATTTTCAAAATGGCCCAGTATCCATCGCCGCTGATTAAAAACGCATAGGCGCCGAAGGGCTCTTCGCTGTATCGGGTTAGTACGCCGTAGGAATTGTTGTTGTTTGTCGGTGCGATCACCTGGGTCACCTTCACTTCCAGATCGATGTCCGACAGCAATACCCCCGGATTTCCAAAAACCATCGACGGCCAAATCTTATTGGATCTCACCAGATAATAGCCGTTCTCATAGGCCAGCTTTCCGATCTTTTCGTCCTCTCCGGCCGGCCAGCCCGTTTCCGGATCCGAAAAATCATTCTGATACAAAACATCAGCGCATCTTCCGGTTTC
>MGQD01000015.1:8005-22703 GCA_001797695.1 Deltaproteobacteria bacterium RBG_13_49_15
GAAAAAAACCGATAAAAAGACTCCTAATATCATGATCGCAAACCTAAGTCTGTGCCTCATATCGTCCATCCGATTCACATTTGCTATATTGGTTGGGGTCCTATATCATCAAAGGTGTATGGCTCTAAATGCCTTAATGCGTAGTATGCAAAAAATATGCAAAAAAATAAAGAAAAATTTTTCCCAATAATTCAAATAAGATATAAAAATCTTCAGCCACACAGAACTTGATTGTTGGGTAAATTATTTCCATCGACTATGAAAAATTTTTCCAATCGGTATAACCATCGGGGAATATGAGGCTCATCGATTCTGCTAAAAAATGAAAAAAAATGTTGAAAAAATGTTACATGTATGGTGTCATACACTCCTATTGATATTCGTAGGTATTTTTCCGACCACAAGATACTGGAGCCATTAACGTGCCGCGAATTCTCGTCGTTGACGATGAACCGATCATCCTCATGGTCCTGGAAAGCCAGTTGACCCAGATGGGGCATGATATCGTAGGTCCGGCTACAACCGGCGAAGAAGCCTTTCAGATAGCCGATGCGAAAAAGCCGGACCTTATATTAATGGACATTGCCTTGAGCTCCAGATACGACGGCATCATCGCAGCCCGGCAGATCTACGATCAATTCCGTATTCCCATCATCTTCATCACCGGCCACAAAGAAGACGACGTCATCGAAATGGCCAAGGAGTGCATGCCCGCTGCATATATCACCAAACCCATCGAGTTCGGGCAACTTAAAGCTTCCATCGAAATCGCCCTGTACCGAAGAGAGATTGAAAATCGGTTGCACGAGACAGAAAATCGCTTCCGCCTGATCGCCGAACACAGCAGTGATGTCATCTGGACCGCCGATCTTAATCTCAAATTGACCTACATTTCCCCTTCCGTAAAAACGCTTCTCGAATTCAGTCCGGATGAATTCATGGGGCAAAAACTCGAATGGATCTTTTCGCCTCAATCCTTTAAGGCGGTCATGAAGCTGTACACTCTGGAGCTTAAAAGAGGCATGAGATTCCAAAATACGGGCAATATTGGAAACTCCCTGGAACTTGAGCTGATCAAAAAAAGCGGAGCAAAAATTTGGACCGAATTTAGAATCGGCATTTTGCGCGACGAAGAGGACCGCCCCAAAACGATTTTCGGAATCACCCGCGATATCACCACCCGCAAAAAAGCCGAGGCGGAAATAAAAAAAGCAAAAAGCGAGCTTGAAATCAAAATTAAAAAACGCACCGCCGAACTTGAGCTAACAAACCAGGATCTTCAAAGACTCCTCAACGAGTATCAGCAGATTGAAAGAGAATTGCGTGAGAGCGAAAAAAAATATCGCTCGCTTGTGGAAACCATGAACGACGGATTCGTTCTTTGCGATCAAAACGGAGGCATTGCGTATGCCAACAAGGCCTATCTGCAAATGATCCGTTATTCTCAGAACGAAGTTCTTGGACACCCTTATTCAGACTTTTGCCACAAAGAAAGCATGGGGGTTGTGTCCAAGCAAAAAGAACTGAGAAAAAAAGGCATCAAGGACCCTTATGAAATCACCATGGTGAACAAGGAAGGCCAAAACATTTACTGCATCGTCAGCCCTCAAGCTATCTTCGGTGAAAAGGATGAATTTAAAGGAAGCTTTTCAACCATAACAGATATTTCAAACCTGAAAAAAACGGAAGAGGAGCTCAAAGTCAAAAGCGCTCATTTGCAGGAACTCAACACCGCTTTGAAAATTCTTCTGGAGAGGCGGGACGAAGACCGGCACACCATGGAGGAACGCATCCTTTATAATGTCAAGACGCGCATCATACCTCATCTGGAAAAAGTGAAACAGGCCAATCTAACCGATCGCTTATCCGCTTATCTTCAGGTGATCGAATCCCAGCTCATGGATTTGGTTTCGCCTTTTGCCCGGGAGCTTTCCACGAAATTCCTGGACCTCACGCCGACCGAAATTCAAATCGCCAATTACATCAAGGAAGGAAGGTCTTCCAAGGAAATTTCCGGGCTTCTGGGCGTGGCCAAATGCACGGTGGATACGCACCGGAATCAAATCCGTAAAAAATTGAAAATCAGCGGGCGCACCGAAAACTTGAGATCGTACCTCCTTTCCTTTGATAAGTAATCGTTTTTCCTTATCCCCTTTTCTGCACAAAAATATGAAATATTTTTCACAATATTGTGCATCCTTTTAACAACAGCGCTGAATGGCATTGGTCCCTATTTTAAATTTCGATATATTTTCAAATAGATAGAAAGTTATTAAAAGTGCAATTAAAAAATCATTGATGGTATATTCCTTGCATCATGTATTTGCCGGTTTCCTATTCGGAATAAAATGTTGGTCTTTCATGAACGTCCCCAAAAATAAAAAGTGACCCGATGAACAGAGACAACGGAGGCAGGCGCACGGGAATCGAGCGCCGGCAATTTTCTTATTCCGTGCACATCCCGGAACGGAGAAACGGCCAAAACCGGCGCACCAACCCTGACCGGCGAAAAATCATACGGGTGAAATAAAAAGACCCCGGTCGAAAATCCGGCCTGGGCCTTTGCCTATTTAACAAGAACATCCTTTTCAATCGGATCGGTTCCTTAGATTTCACTTGTCTACCTTTTCATCATTTCACGCCAAAAATCCCATATCGCCTTTGCCGACTCATCATAAACTTCAGGCCGGTAAAAATATCCGGCTGCCAGGATCACGCACAAAGCGATCAATAGAAAAGTTCCTGCCTTCATAAACAGGCCTGTCCGGATTCTTTCAGCGGTCGGTTCAACGACCGGTTCAACAACCGTTGTTTCATGCACCGCTCCTGCTTTCTCAGTTACAACTTCTTCCGGCTTTTTCTCACGTGCATCCGCCTTTTCGCCGGCAACGCCCTTTGCGGTCCCAACGGCTTCATCTGTCCCGGAGGCCTCGACAGCCCCGGTTCCCTCGCTTTGACCCGGAATCCTGAGCTCCGCATCGCATTCCCGGACGGTTCCGGAATCGATGATCTGCACACCCCTGACATATCCGGTTAAAAGCGCATGATCGCATAAAATGTTGATGCGCCGAGGGTACCCTGCTGTCAGGCGATGGATCTCCGTAAGCGCATCGCCGGTAAAGACCGTCCGGTTGATGACGCCGACAATCCCAAGCCGGAATTGGATATACTCCCGGGTCTCTTCTATCGAAAGCGGCTCTATGTTGTAATTGATGGTTATTCGCTGCCGGAGCGCTTTGTTTTTCGGGTCGAGCAGCATCTCGTTCAATTCGTTCTGGCCAACGAAAAAGATGTTTAAGAGCTTCGTCCCTTCGAGCTCGAAGTTGGAGAGAAGCCGGATTTCTTCAAGAAGCTCCGAACTGATCCGTTGTGCCTCATCGATGATCAGGAGCACCTTCTCGCGCTTGATAAATGCCAACTGAAGGAATTTATCGAAATACGCAAGAAACTCTCCCTTGGTAGTGAAGGTTTTATTGATGCCAAATGCTTTGGCGACGTAGTTGAAAAAATCGAGCTTCTCCAGTCCCGGATCAAAAATGCTTGCCCAGACGACATCTGTTTTGAGGTTTTGCAAAAGGGCGTGGATCAGCGTGGTTTTCCCGGTCCCCACATCGCCGGTTAAAAGTAAAAACCCCCTGCTGTCGAGCACACCGTATTTGAGGATCGCAAGCGCCTCCTTGTGCTTTTCCCCAAGCCACAGGAATTTCGGGTCCGAGCTGATCTGAAACGGCTTGGCCGTCATGTTATAGTGAGTTAGATACATTCGAAGTTCAAAGTGCCTTTAGTTCGAAATTCAAAGTGCCGCTCCGTTTCTAAATTTATGTCTCAGAGATTGGATTGAATTACTCTACATGGTATGCTTGTCCGCTTCTGGCAGGATGGAGGACCTGGGGAAAAAGGGCTCTCATGCAACTTCTCACTTTGAACTTCTTATCTCTCTCTTATCCTAACGACTTCTTCCTTAACTTCGAACTTGTCACTTCGAACTTCAAACTTATAACTTCGAACTTCTTAAAATTACCAAATTCCTCAACTTAGAACTTCGAACTTATAATTTTGAACTTCTTTCCTCAAGAACGTCCCCTAATTTGGGTGGTATTGCGGTTCCAGCCCCGTCAGCAGCATTGAGAGCGTCTTGGGATGAAACTCCTTGAGCTTTTTTTCCATCTCCGCCACGATCCCGATATACGGCACTCTTAGTCCATGGTATTCCACCGGATCCCCTATCTGCTTGAAATATATCCCGAAATGCCTCAGCGCATAAAACAATTTCTGCTCCGTGATCATATAGAGGTGCGTAATCCCCCGGCGCTTAGCCTCGTGATACATGGCCTGGTAAAGACCCAAAACGATCATCGGTCGCTCCCTCTGCTTTTGCTCCTTATCCGGGCGCCCATCATTGGCCAAAATCCCACCCTCCGATTTTTTCAAATACGATTCCACGCCGAAGATCCCGTCCTCCTGCCGCCTTCGATAGGTCTTGCTCACTGCCAGCCTCGAAATCTCGGAAGTCCTCTCCGGCGGCGGCGGCTTCAGTCCGTTGAAGTTGAGTCTCGCCGCATGCTCAATGGGAAACCCCTTCTTCGAATCCAGAATCATCCGGATGGTCCCGATGACTTCATCGTCTGAGTCCATCGCCGCAAAATGGATCGACACCGGATCGTACTCATCCATTTCCACCCCCCCGGGATGGTCACCGGGTTTTTCAAAGCAAAATTCCTCCACATAAATCTTATACCGAAGCCGGTGTATGGCTTTTCGCACCTCTTCGGAATCCACCAAACCAAACTTGAACGGTCCCTGGGTCAGCATGGCTTTGCTCCCTGTTTTGCAGCCGGTTTGAATCCAGACTCAAAAGTATAAAAATCCGCAATCCGGCAGCGAAAAATTGTTCCTCTTATTTATCTTTCTTGATTTTAGGGATTCTTTTTTCTAAAAAAGATACCAAGATATTTTCGCATTTATGTTGATATAATAGGACAGGAACTTGGTAATGATTACACAGAAATCTGGAAATTATCAAGTAATTTTATATGCGGCCTTAATTTTTCTTTTTTTCGCCTGCTCCGGGTCCCATGCAGCAGAATCCAAATCCATATCCTCCGGAAGCCAAATCACCGGCCGCGAGCTTGCCCAAAAAGTTTACAGCCGGGAAAACGGCGATGACGCCGTCGCCCAAATGCATATGATCCTGATCGACGAAAGCGGAAAAGAGCGTGTGCGCGAATTTACGGCCTATCGGAAAGATTTCGTCGCCTTGTCCCGACAAGTTCTTCGCTTCACCGCACCTTCCGACATTCAAGGAACCGCTTTTCTGTCCATCGAAAAAACCGGCGGGGAAACCGAGCAATTCCTCTTCCTCCCGTCCCTGCGCCGATCCCGCCGCATCGTTTCCTCCCAAAAATCTCACCGATTCGTCAACTCCGACTTTTCCTACGAAGACATGGAGCGCCGCCCGGTCGACTCCTTTGATCACCGTATCGCCGGAGAAGAAAAAATCGACAGCGTCGAATGCCTGATTTTGGAGAGCACCCCAAAAAATAAAGCGAATTCCCAGTACTCACTGATCAAAAGCTGGATCGCAAAAGATACCGACATTCCTCTCAAAGCCGATCATTTCGATGAAAAGAAAGAACTTCTCAAAACCTACCGGGTCCTCGAGGTCAAACCGTTCCAAAACATCAAAACCGAAACGTACCTGGTTATGGAAGACGCCAAGCGCCGAACCAAAACCGTATTAACGCTTGTGAAGATTTCCTACAATACCGGAATAAAAGACGACATATTTACACAAACAAAACTCGAAAACTGGTGACATCCGTCTTACGGCCATGACCCGACGCATTACCTTAAATCCACGTTCACACTTCCTGACCGCCGCCGTTCTCGCCGTCCTCATCTCTTTCTTCTTTGTTCCATATTTTGCGGCGGCCGAACCTGAAAAAAACCCGAAAACCGATTCTGATCTAAGCGAGGAGCCGTTGAAATTCAAAGGATTTCTATATCTTCGCGGCGGCCAGGACATCGAAGAGGACGCCCCCAGCGAACAGAAAAACTCATTTCGAAACATCGTCCGCCTTGAAGGAAAGTGGTATCCGGAAAAAACAAGCAACAAATACCTTCTGGCATCGGTCAAATCGGATTATCTATGGTTCGGTTCGGAACCTGAATGGGATGACTATGAGTTCAATCTTTATGAGGGATTTCTCTACTATCGCGAAGGTCCGCTTGACCTCACATTCGGCAGGCAAATCATTCGTTGGGGAAAAACCGACGACATCAGCCCCGTCGACACCCTTAATGCGCAGGACCTGAGGGAGTTCATCGTGCCGGATTACGGCGACCGAAAAATTCCCAACTGGATGGTGCGACTGAGGCTTCTCTTTAGCGCCGTCAACATAGAAGGGGTGTATATCCCGCTTTTCGAACCTGCACAGTTCGACTATTTCGGAACCGATTGGGCCGTCTTCGGACATCTTAAAACCGACGTTCTCAAAAGCGACCTTCCGGCGCCGTTAAAGGAGTATATTCGGAATCTTTCGGTCAACGACGAAAGACCGACGGAAAAGTTTGAAAATGGTGAGTGGGGAATCCGTATCTACAGGCCTGTTGCGGGTTGGGACGTGGGGGTGAGCTACCTTTACGCCTGGGAGGATTTCCCTTTTTTTGAATCCTTTCCCATCAAAAACATCCATACCAACGGATCGATATCCTACGAGGCACTGAAAAAAGCCCTTGCAGGCGCGGTTTTCACCGATGAATCCATCGAGGTGCGGTACAAACGCGTTCATCAGGCTGGATTCGAGTTCGAGACAACCCTCGGTGTCTTCGGCTTGAGGGGAGAATTCGCCTATTACGACCTGCAGTCTTTTCTCACGGCCTCACTGACTTCCATGCGAAAGCCGGTCTATCATTATATCCTGGGAGTGGATTATTCCGGAGAAAGCGACTGGTATGTGAATCTTCAATTTTCCCACCAGATCATCGCGGATTACGATCCGGACATCCTTTACTTCGAGGAGCATAACACCTCTCTCCTGGGTAAGCTCGAAAAAGGATTTTGGGACGGCAATTTCAGGGTCAAACTCGAATACGGCGTCTTCTTAAACCAGGAAGGCCACTACCTGTCTCCGGCCGTCATTTTCAAATACATCCCGAATCTCGATATCACCCTCGGCGGCAAAATTTTCGGCGGAAAGCCCGACACCTTCTTCGGCCGATACAATGCCAACGATGAAATTTTCCTCTCCCTCAAATACCAATTCTAATCCCCGCCGCCTCCATACCTATGCGACTCAGAAGCAGGGCGGCGGTTTCCCCCAGAATATAGCTGCTTGTCATTAATTTGTGTTTCTTTTCAATAGCATCCTTCCAAACAGATCCTGATTTTTGGTGGTTTTTATCATCCCGGTCGAGGATCGCGCAAAAAGCGGAAGTACCGATAAAGATTTTCATTCGGAATATGCCCTTTTCAGGTAAACTCCAAGGATGGGTATCGTCTCCGGATCAAACCTTAACCCACCCTCTCCTAAGCGAATTGTCCAGAATGATCCCTACAAGAAAAGCCGCACCCATGTTCCACATTGCAAAAGCGGCTACGATTAGCATCACATAGAAATCACTCTTTTTGTCGCCGATGTCTTTCACTACGATAGCCAGTTCCGAACCCGCGAAGAATAAGATGACGCCCAGAATTGCATTGGGAAATATTTTGAAGATAATGGATACTGAATTGCTGAAGAAAAGGGCAATGAAAACGAGAAGACTCCCGAGTATTACCAGGGCGCCGCCTGTCCTTGCCCCAAAACGCACATGCCCGGCCATCCCTCCGGCCCCATGACACATAGGAATGCCTCCAAGCAGAGGCGAGGCCAGATTCATGATACCTTGCGAGATGGCGATCTTCTTCTCGGTTACCTGCCTGTCGGGAAAGAGCTCGTTGTTCTCGGCCACAATTGCGATCACCGCGTTGCCCAGGGTTAGCGGTATCTGAGGGATTGTGAAAAGTAATGTGCCTATTACAATATCGTTCCACGTAATCATATGAAAGCTAAAGGCCGGCACCCTGAAACCGATATGAATCTTGGCTAGTTCCGACACCAATTGAGGGTTCATGATGAGCGCAGACGCAACCCCGATGATCAGGAGCACAAACATGGCCGGAATTTTAGGATTCGTCAGGAGAAGGTAGGTGACAACAAGGGCGATACCAGCAAGGACCGGCGCTGTTTTCATCCGGTTGACTCCATCGACCATAAAAGAGAGCCCAAGACCCAGCATAATGCCGCGCACAACCGGTTTGGTGGCAAGTTTGGCTATCGGTCTGATAGCTCCCGTAACGCCGGCAAGAAGCCAGAAAAGCCCCGTGGTGAGGCCTGATCCGAAAAGAGCCGGCAGGCTTATCCCTCCTGCAATGGCTGCTGCTCCAATGGCTTTCATCGGTTGAACGGGGAGTGGAGTCTTGAAATAGAACCCGGCAACCAATAGAGAAATGCCAAACATGAAAAGAAGCCCGAGAGGGTCCACTTTCACTATCGTGATATAGGCAACCACAAAAGGGATCAAAGTTCCGACATCGCCGAATGCACCTGCCCACTCCATCTTATTATAAAGGTTCTTTGTTTTATGCGTGCTCGCACCTTCTGGGTGGACACCGCTTCCACTCTCAAGCTCAAGCTCTTTCTCCTGATCGTTTTGCGACACCGTATCTACCTCCCTCTTCTGATGTGCGCCGGAGTCGATGTTTCAAACTCCCAAGGCATCCGTTTTGAGGTTGACTTTTCTGGATACCGCTGCCCTGGAGCTCCTTTTACCGGTTTCCCTTAAAAAATCAACGATGCTTTTTTTGGGACCCTCTTCAAGACCCCCTTATGAGTTTTTCTAAAAGTAGTACCTGACTCTAAATTCCAGACGGCAGTCGGCCTGTTTCTCGCCAAATTCACTGCCTCTTGACCCCACAAGAAAGCCGGTTCGCAATCTCAGTTCCAGGTTCGTGATCGGCGAGTAAAGCAGTTCAGGAGTGATTGAGAAACTCCTGTCGCTCAGGTTGTAAATCCAGGTGAGCGAGGGGGTGAAGTAGAGGATATCAAAGGGCTCCTGCTGGCTCACCCTGAGGTAAAGATAGTCTGTTTCGGGTGTAAATCTGCCGTAGTTGCCCTGGGTCACGGTCGCTGCTTTGGCCAAAACCCGGGTGTCGCCACTTGAAAGAAAGGCATTGTACCCTTTATCGACAAAGGAAAAGTAATCGGACATCTCGTCCGAGGAAAATCCGGCTCCCTGGTGATAGTATTCGAAGATGTAAGTGGTGTTGAGGGTGCTCAGGTAGCGCGTGCCAAGCACATAATTCACCGTGTCGTAGGTTTTCTGAGAGACATTGCCATCGGCGTCGATCAACGTCTTTTTGAATTGCTTAACGAGGGCAAATTCACCATGCACCTCGAGGTTGGCCCCAATATTCCTCGAAAAATCGAAGCCGTACCGAACTGTTTTGCTTCCACCCGCAAGAAACATGAAATCTATGTCCGTATCGTAGAGCAGGAAATATGCTTTGGCGGCAACATTGAGATGATCGGTCTCCCCAAAGTCGTCATTGATGTCTCCGTATTCAGGCAATACCACAGGGGTAAAAGAGAATGTCTTGAGCGGCCCCGAGGCGAAGCTCTTAATATAATCGGCCGAAGCGATCACATAACCCTCAAGGGCAAGTTCCGGGTCGTCGGGGTCCTTTGGCCTGTCGACAAAAGCCGCCGGATTCCACGCGTAACCCTTACCCCACTTTGACATTTTTTTTCCCGTGTCAATCGTTAACGATGATGATGGCTTGAGGGAGAGATAGGCCTGGTAGGGTTTAGTTTCGAACGTTGCAGCGACTGCATCGGACTGCTGGTAGTATGTGTTGAGCTGGAGATAAAAGCCGGCAATCCCCTTCTGAACATTTGCATCAATCCAGAGCTTGCCGTTATATTCCAGGATCGTGTCTCCAACATTCTTGTTAAAGAGGTTGAGCTTGTAAAAAGAAGCGTTTTTGTCCACGCCGAACAGAACGGGGCGAAATTCAAGATAGCCGCCGACATGGTATGGTTTTTTCTCGATCTCAGAAAGGCTGAAAGCATATTCTTGCCCGGCCTTAGCCACTCCCATGAAAAGGCAGAAAAGAAACAGAGCCGAAAAGAGAGTCTTCATTTCAGCAAAGATTCCATGTTCGGCATGAACGTCAGCGTGAACGACTCGTCCGGGAACTCCCGTTTTGTGATCTTCGCGAATATCATAGCGGATTTGTAACCCTTGTAGAGAGGGCTATCCGTTTCTATGATGGCAGGTCTTGTGATCCCACCACCGAAGTCTTTCATGTCCTTGAAATAGAGCGTTTTTATGAGCATCTCCGCTTCCGTGAGGCACTCGATCTTGGTCGGGAGGGTTTTGGACTTGTCCACCCAGATCTTGAGCCTGTCGTAGGCAACGGTTTTGGTTTTTGCCTTGCAGTAGAGCAGGTATCCATCTCCCAGATCCTCAACCTTCTCCGCGTTATATTCCACCGAGTAATCGAGGGCCAGGATATCCGCGTTGTTGAAGACACCGCCTATCACGGATTGGAGGCTGGTAATGCGGATCGGTTTTCCCACGTTGGGGACATAGAGCCACATGTTATCCCCGAGCCTGAGCGTGCTTCTACCTTTGTCGCTGGCCGGCGACAAGAAAAGGCCGGCAATTTTGTCCCTCCCTTTCTTAGCAGTGTAATACACGTACTCTTTTGTTCTCCCGCTCGGCTCGATATTGATGATCTTGCGATAGGACTCGTAAGATTCCGGAGTGAGGTTTTTGTCGATCTGCACTAGAAGTTGAGTACCGTCCGCTGCATAAAGCGGGGTGGCAACACAGAGTGTGACTAAGAAGGCTAAGAATTTTTTCATCACTCATCTCCTTTGCTCTTACACGTGCCGTAGGGCCGCGATGGGCTCCATTTTTGAAGCCTTAAGTGCAGGCTGGAGGCTCCCCAGGACGGCAACAATAATGACGATAACCGAAACCACGAGGATGTCTGAAGCCCGCAGGGCCGGCGACAGCAAAAGCCCGGTTTGCCTGCCAAAATTAAAGGTTATCTTGGCAAGGTCGAGTATGTACACAATCACCAGTCCGATGACGTTGCCGACAACGGCGCCGAGCACGCCGAGGGAGAACCCCTCAATCACGAACATGGCTAGGATCTTCCCGGGCAGCGTCCCGATGGCGGCAATGGTGCCGATCTCCCGTATCCGCTCGTAAACTGCCATGATCATGACGTTCATGATGCTGATCAGGACAATGGCGATGAGCATGATTTTTATGAAGAGCGTCATCATGTCGATCATCCGCGCGATGTTGTAAAAGGGAGAAAGGGTCTCCCAGGTGTGCACCTCGAAGACCGGCTTGTCCTGCTTCTTCACGTCGCTTGATAGATCGGCATCCAGCCTATGGGCAACAGTGTTGAGCTTGCTGAAATCGTAAAGTTTTATCGCAATCTCGCTGATCTCCTGCTCCTCCATCCTCAGGATCTCCATGGCGTCTTCAATATGGACATAGCCGTCCCGTCCTCCGGGCCCGGTTACACTCTCGAGGATCGCTCCGACCTTGAGCTGCTTCCCGTTCACGGAGCCGTCCTTATTCGTCGCAATGACGACGACCATGTCCCCCACGTTGACCTTCATGCCGCGTGCAAGAAGCTCCGGCACTATGATCTCCCCTTTCTTAATCGCTTTTTCACCCTGCATGATCCTTGAGGTAAGAAGTGGCAGAGTCTTCGTCTCCATGTCAGGATAGACGCCGTTGAGCCGTATGTTCGTCGTCTCGGTAAAGTTGCTGAATAGCCCTCCAAACTTTATCCGGGGGGAGTGCGCCTCTATATCCGGTATCGTCTTAATCGCCCCATCCGCTTTTTTTACCTGTGGTGGGTTCATCATCAGGGTCAACGGCAGGTTGTCTATGGAAGCCACATAACCTTTTCGGTGGATCTCTATATCTCCAAGCATAGAGCCCGTGATCTGTCCAATGATCATATTCTTGAAAGATCCTGATACGGAAACGAACACCAGAACGAATATAACGCCTATGGCAATGAGCGACGCAGTCAGGAGCGTCCTTCTCCTGTATCTCATCAGGTTTCTTATCGCTATCTTAAAAAGATTATACATGCTCTTCGCCCCCTTTCATCTGCTTGCCGACCAGTTCCCCATCTTCCATCATATAGAGGATCTCCGCTTCTCCCACGATCTTCTGATCATGGGTTGAGAAGATGAAGGTGGTTTGAAAGTCATCCCGCATCTTTTTCATCAACTCAATGACCATGTACGCCGTCTTGTGGTCAAGGTTCGCTGTCGGCTCATCGGCAAGGACGAGCTTTGGGTTCGTCACAAGGGCTCTGGCCACGGCGACTCTCTGTTTTTGCCCGCCCGATATCTGGTCGGGGTACTTATCTTTTTGTTCCGCCATCCCTACGGCATCCAAGAGACTCATCACCCTCTTTTTTCTGTCTCCGGGTGATGCGTTTTGAACCATGAGCAGGGGATACTCAATATTTTCAAAAACCGTAAGCACAGGTATCAGGTTAAAGTCCTGGAAGATAAAGCCGATGTTCTTCCCCCGGAAGATTGCCGAATCCTTTTTTCCGAAGCTTGATACGTCCATCCCGGCAACAAGAAGTCGACCGGCCGAAAGCTTATCGAGACAGCCGATGAGATTCAGCAACGTTGTCTTGCCGCTTCCAGAGGGACCTACGAAGGAAACAAAGGAACCTGGCTCTATGTTAAAACTTGCACCTTTAAGAGCCCTGACCGTAACCTCTCCGGAGTGGTATTCTTTGGTGATGTTCTCTGCCATGACTAATCCCATATGTTCTTCTCCTTTTTACTCATTTTCAATCGCATCCTCATGTTGATCTGTGCCGGCAATTCTTTCTTGTTTGAAAGCATCTTGAAATAATATAAGTTTATCACATTCAATTGGCTTGGGGAAGAATCAATTCACTCCTTGTTCCTTTACCCTAACTCTCATTTCCTCGGTTGCCAGGCTGGTCTCTATCTTACTTGAGATCCCCGGATGGATTTTCCTGGGCTCCTTGATCAGCTCAATTCCATCCATTCCCCGCATCTGAAAGTCGGTGATGAGAATGCCGATCATGGGGAGCGGGGTAGAGAATCCTCCGCATCCTCCACCCCGTGACCTATGTTTACCATCGGCCCATAGGACCTCTCATGCCCATCCGAGGACCAAATCCCATGCGCGGCCCAAACGCAGGCACAGAACCAAGGGCCGGCAGCTCAGCCAATTGCTCTGGTGTAAGCACCTTCCGGATTTCAAGCCCGAAGCCTGTGGCCTGTTCTTGGAGCTTTGACTGCAGATCCAGGATCTCTTTGTGCTTAGCTGTCACTGCAGCCGGATCAGGATTAGTAGAGGACCAAAGGCTTCGAATCTCTGTCCCTCTCGTGAAGAGTTCTTTCTGAAAAGGTTCAACCTGTTTCTGAAATTTATCCCGCAAAGCCTGAATCTGAGCAGATTGCTCAGTTGTCAGGCCTGGAATGGGTGGGACCCCATATGCCGGCCCTCCAAAACCCCGGGCGAACCTGGGCCCGAAACCAGGGCCCCAGGCTATGGCCACCGTAGCCACCAGTGCCAATCCCAAGGCCAAACACAAACCGAAAATAAAGGTCTTTTTCATCGAAATCACCTCCTTTCTATATAGTTTCAGCTTCCTCAGTGCATGATTCTTGACCTCTGAGGAGGAAATTGGTCACCTAATTTGTTGATCGGTAATTCGTAATTTGGACTTCCGATAGATGAGATACAGTTGGTTGGATTTAACAACGCAAGGGGAGAGAACTAAGGCGAATGTCGGAACAGTGAGAATCGATTCCTGAAAGCTGGAAACTGAAAAAATCCAGAGAGAACTGCTTCAATGGAATTGAATCTAAACTAATAATCGTGGTGTTATCTTGAGAGACAAGCGAATTGAACGGACAGAAATTGCACATGATTTGCTTGCTGTGCGAAAAAGGACAACCATTGCCTATCTTTTGGACGAAATTCAGCGGAGTCATTCCAAGCAGAATAGGGAGAAGAATGATTGCAGGAATGAATAAAAAGAGTTTTGACCTGCTAAACATCCGATACCTGCACTTGTGAGTTGGAAGTTTCTTTTGGACCCGACGGCGCTTCACCTGCCATCTCGTTTCCGTAGGTTGATTGCCTTTTAATAGGATTAAATAAACAACTCTTGATCCAAAAACCTGCGCTGGTTTTTAGAAAATCTTCGATTGTTCTTGGAGATTTCTTTTTGTACTGCCTTCTCCGAGTCTTCTCAGCGGTCTCACCACGAGTTCCTGGTTGCCGGACTTTAAGCCTTCCTTTCTTATAGTGTTATTCAAAAAACGTGCCAGGTTCTCAGAAACCAGGAAAGGTCTCTTTATTGCTTTGTTCCGTATAGTTTTTCCCGGATCCAAGCCCTGGTTCCATCAAGATACCAACGGTAGGAAGTGGATACATTTTATCCAACCCGGTATCCACGTGAGCAAGAAGTACCCATTTGACGACCATGCAGTGTTGGGGTGCTTCTCTCGAAGGGAGGAATTTGTGGCAACCCGGAAAAGCTTACAGGCCGAAGAAACTTGTCACATATTTAGCTGCCATGAAAACGATGATAGCGCTAGGTCGCGTACGAGAAGATGCA
>MGQD01000015.1:22719-27748 GCA_001797695.1 Deltaproteobacteria bacterium RBG_13_49_15
TTATTAGATAAGGAGGGGAACCCGTTCCGCATAGCGGATATAAGCTGTATCCAAAGAGAGCTCTTTCTCTTCTTTCTTGCAGACCCTGATATATTTATAGATGAGGATAGGAGAGAACACGAGAGTCAGGGGAGAAGGCCACCCGATGAACCAACCTAAAACAATTAGTATGAACCCAAGATATTGAGGATGGCGGCAGAACCTGTAGATACCATAAGTCACTATCTTTTTTTCCCGATGCGAATAAAGCGTCACCCATCCTGTAATGATAAGCCCCATGCCAATCCCTATGACTGCAGCAGCATAAACCATCGCAATAGTCATCCCGAATGAAGTACCAAACAGATCAAACTTTATGAGGTTATGTGGAAGCCTCATCGGGAAAAAAAACCTTGATGTAAGGAATATTGTAAGTGGGATCCCATACATCTCAAAAAAGAGCGAGACAAAGAAAGCGGTAACAAGGCCATATTCAGCCCAAGTAGCCTTCCTCCGGTAGGAAAGGGGGATGAGGAAAGCCAGGAAAAGCAAAATACTTAGTAGGACTATGTGCCACTGCCTTGTTAGCACCATCGTTATTATATTGCCAGTCAGGTATCCGCGGAAATGCAGATAGAATTCTTTATAGAATACAAGGATTGGAATTATCAGCAAGCCGGTTAAAGATATTCTAATCAGGTTCCGCATCATTTTGCAATGGTAAGAAATCCATGGGTATAACTTTTAGTTGGAACGGATCTATCAGAGCTTGCTTACCGCTTCTCAAGTAGTCTCGTTTTTTGCAAGTATCCATGTGGATCGATCGTTCCTTTATTTGTCGAACGTTTCTCCCTTGTCACCCCTGCATGCCGTCCTCCCAAGCGGCCAGTTGAACTTGCAGGAGTATGAAAAACCGCACCGCTTCATTCCAACAGCCCTTATGCTGAACGGAACATCATGTTCTATAAAAATATACTCTCGTTCATCGCACCCCTTAACCATCTGTGTGCTTCCGTTTTTAAAACAAGTCAGACGCATCCTTTCTCTTCCCTTATCTTTTTGTCTTACCATAGGCAATTGAAATAATCTTTCTCAATGGTTGGCGGCGAAATAATCGGACTCTCAGGAAGTGTGGCCTGATAGGGGTTAGGCATCTCGTGAAGATCAACATCATAAAATCCCTCTCCTTCGATTGTGAACTCTCTGCTTGCCGTGGAAAATGATAGGACATTGTTTTTGGGAAGGAGGTTAAACGAAAATAACGACTGGTATATCGGCATCATCTGCGACCCAAAATATGGGAGAATGCAATTCTCAGTACCGACGGTTTTTAATTATCGGAAACAGGGTAGGCTGTCAATCGGAATTGCGTTGACAAGTAGCTGCAATTTTGACCGATTTGGGTATAGGTTTTCGTTTTTCCCTCGGCCGGTTTCTATTTTGAGATAGGACCCCGAGAGATAAACGGGGTCGGGGTCGTAATCATCCGCGGAAGGCCCAAAAGATTCGTTCATTCCTTGACTTTTGGGACGGATCAGCGGTTCGACTTCACGAAAAGGGAATAGACCTCATCTAAAAAAAGCGACATAGCAAGGAGCAAGATAAATATAATCCGCTGGCACTTAATCCATCTAAAAAATTATACTGCGATAGGTTTAGCCGGTATTGGAGTTATCCCCCCTTTTATTTTTTATACGAATAATTATATCAAAACCGAAAAACGCGAGAAGCGTAATCAGGGATATAATCCCAAATACATCGCCGATGGTTGTGTAAAGCGTGCCGCTCTCCCGAACATGTATATCCTTTATTAAGATTAATTCCGATTCAACATGATGCGGTTTTATAAACATATTGCCGTACTGGTCAATAACATTTGATGAGTACTGCCAGTCCGATCGTATGGTCACCACCCTATTCTCAACAGACCTGAAGATATTATGAGTGAACTGATTATGCCAGAATGCGGCTCGGTCATGCATTGACACCGCGATAACCTGCGCGCCTTTGGCGGTCAATCTCCGTGCCACATCAGTAAAGTCGACATCATATCCAATTATATTCCCGATATTGCCGAACGGTGTTTTAAATACCGGATATGTTCCCCTTGTCGCGCTGCCGTCATTATAGCCGGAAAATTCTATTGGATGATTCTTAGCATATGTGCCGAGGATCCTGCCATCCGGTGCTATGGTCATAGCCTCATTTAGAATTCCGCGCGGATCCCTCTCCTCGTAATATGGAACAACAAGATAGATCGAATTATCCTTTGCAAGCCCTACAAGCCGCGTAAGAATATCATCATGCTTCCTTGGGTCTACCCATATTGCAGCCTCGGGCCAGATGACAATTGCTGGCTTTTGCATAACCGCACGAAGGGTCAATTTCTCGAAATCCCGGAGGAGCGTAAGCGACATCTTTCTCCTGTTATGGGAATAGTAGTCCCGACCTAGAAAATTTGTTCCTAATTGAATTGCCGCAACCCTTACAGAGGCTGTAATTTTGCGATTATCATTCAGCAAAATATAGCCAGCAAAATGAGAAAATAGGATCACAAGAAACGTCACTGCAATAATTTTCAATGCACGGTTATATTCTTTACTTCGGATTTTTATTAGTGATAATCCTATAGAATAATTAACAAACACCACGATGAAAGAAATCAGCCAGATTCCCAGTAGCGATGATAGTTGAATGAGCAGGATATTCTCATGCTGTGGAATAAAGAACATGCCCCACATCTGACCAAGCTGCAGGAGGTAGCGCGCAAATTCAATCCCAACCGTTCCAAAAACTGGATATATCAAAAAAAATTTAAAGCACGTTTTCCTATGAAAGATGATAGAACCGCCTGGGAGTCCGGAAAAAAACAGGAGCAGCGCAACCAAACCAACAGCAACGGTAATCCAGAGGTACAAACTACCCCACCCCAGACTAAAATTCGGAAATGCCGATAAGATCGTGATATCAAGAAAAATGAAATATGTCAGTGCCTGGAAAAGCGATGAGTGCCAGTTTTTTTCCGCAATTATAAATTGGGCGATTAGCAGCGGCACTAATGCAAACCAACTAAGGATGCTGCAGTTAAATGGTGGAAATGCAAAAATTAGAAGTACTGCAGAAACAATCGAAAGAACAAAACCTAAAAACAATCTTATCATTATTTAAATTCCTTAACCGCTATATATTGTCTAAATTGGCTAATTTAAGCAAATTTTTATTTAGACCGTATCCCAAACCGGATGCGGCATTAATATTATCGAAAAAATGATGTAATGATTGTTGAGCATCCGAAAAACCAGTAGCCAATGATTATGAGATGAAATGCCGTACATCTTTATAAATAGTGACACAAAAAGCGATGCCATCAATCGATACTTAGCCCGGTTAGCCTCTCTTTTATAAGTGAAGCTCCCCGCTCTGAAGAGCGGCTTCCCGGCAAGGAAAATGTCTATTTTAGATAGCTTCCCTTGACCCCGTCTTAATAAGCCTTTGGCTTATTAAAAGGCGGGGCTTGCGGGAAGCAGACCGGTCAATGGTATCAGAAATGACAGAAGCTGATAAATGATAGGACATCGTTTCTGGGGAGCGGGTCAAATGAAAATAATGAATGATATATCGGAATCATCTGCGACCCAAGATATGGAGAGATGCAATTCTCAAGACCGACACATTTTAATTATCGGAAAGAGGATAAGCTGTCAAAGCGAAAGCCACTTTCTTGACATGCGGACGATAGCAGGATAGAAGCTTTCGCGCAAAGGAAACGTATGCACACCGTTTTATTTCACGACGGCAACTTTACCATTTACACGTACGGAATCGCCTACGCCTTCTCGATTATACTGACAGTGTTTCTCTCCCTCCGAAGAGCAAAGTTCGAAGGGATTCCTAAAGAACGATTTCTCGTAGCAGTTTTTCTGGCGATCGTGGGAATTATTGTAATGGGTAAAACCTTTCACATCCTCGTATCCTGGACGTGGTATATGGAAAACCCAAGCCGGTTTTTCGATTTTCGCATCGGGTACATTTTTTATGGAGGATATATTGGATCAATCACTTTCCCGTTGATCTATCTCAAGTGGATCAAGGGACCTATTCTCCCGATCTATGACATCCCTGCGACTTACATGCCTCTGGGTCTTGCAATTCACCGAGCATTCGCATGCTTAAATGCCGGATGTTGTTTCGGTCGGCCGACTGATCTGCCATGGGGAATCATTTTTCCGAAAGGCTCCTTACCCTACCGAGCCTTCGGGTCAGTCCCATTGCATCCAACTCAGATTTATGAATCCTTTCTGGCGCTTGTGATATTCGTGATCCTTCTAATCTGGAGGAAAAGGGGTCAGAAAGTTCCAGGCGAACTTTTCGCCCTGCAGGTGGCGCTCTACTCTATTGGGCGCTTCGGGATAGAATTTTTCCGCGGTGATGCGATTCGCGGAACCTGGGGGCCGCTTTCCACCTCCCAGTGGACTAGTATCGCTATGCTCGGGCTTGCCGTTAGTCTAGCGATCCACATCGTGCGAAAGCGCAGAGGTACAACCGTCACAGGTCATGAAATCTGAAACGGAAGATGAAACAACAAAAAACCCTTGTGATTGTTATAATCTGGATCGCCTTGCTGTGTTTGGCAAGTAATGTTTGTGCTGAACAAAAATTTGAGCGCGGGGACAATCTATTTCTTTCACGTTCATACTATCCTAACGCAATTAAAGCTCTGGAATTGTACCGAGAGTACTTTACGTCCCATACGGAAGATGCTGAAGCCGCATGGCGGGTATCCATGGCCTGTTATTTTGCGGGATATGTAATAGCAAAAAAAAACGAGGACAAAAAGAAGATTTTCGCCGAAGGAAGGGATGCCGGGTTTGCGTCATTAAAATTAAATCCCGATTCGGCTCCTGCATGTTTCTGGACCGCCGTGAATATGGCTCTGTACGGCCAGACCGTCGGAAAAATAAAGATGCTTTTCACCGTAAAAACAGTGAGAAGCCTGCTGGAAAAAAGCTGCAAGCTGGATCCGGCATACGCATATGGAGGAGCATATCGA
>MGQD01000015.1:27853-28136 GCA_001797695.1 Deltaproteobacteria bacterium RBG_13_49_15
TTGAACTATTTATTTCTGGCTGATTTACAGTTGAATGTCTTTGGCGATAAAAAGGCCGCTCATGATACGGTAGTAAAGGGTTTGTCGCTTCCTGTTCCGGATGCTTCCCGCCACGAGTCGCTCTGGGGAGCGCGAGACCTTAAAAAGCTTGCCGAAAAAGTGAGATAGACGATATGAATATTTTTTTCGACTAGCTGAAAAACCCCCAAGAGGTCGTATTTAATAATCCTCGCATACAGATCCCTGCCCAATTCCATGATTATTACAATTTAAACCTTCACAG
>MGQD01000015.1:28149-31549 GCA_001797695.1 Deltaproteobacteria bacterium RBG_13_49_15
CGCTGGTGCTACTGCCACATTTTTCTCCACTACCGGCGCAAGAGGACGAACTGCTGGTGCAAGCAATCATGTAGGTTCCCCCAATCATAACTGCACCCCCGAGAAGCACCGCCGCAATCAACACATACAGAAACACCCGAAAATTTTTCATTTGATTGTTCCTCCTTTATTGGTTGGTGTTACCGATTCATTTTCAATTTTTTGGACTTTCTGCTTTAGCTAAATAAAAGTCAAGAAAAAAAGAATCGCGACAAATGGCATCGTTTATGTTAAACAATTGGGAAATTTTATGCCCCGGAAGGAGAGCCGAAAAACATTCATAAAACAGACACAAAAATCTTAAATCTAGATTTGAGGATGATTGCTTATGGTGGTTAAACTTGAACTTATAGGACGAGCAATCAAGGCCGAAAGGTATATATTCAAAGCAAACCAGAAAATTACGGCTATGCTTACCTGCTGCGGGCTTGAGCCGGGGAGATACGAGTATGATTTCCATTGGATCAACCCTCAAGGGAGGACCAAGCACCGTGTTTTACAGGAACTTGAGGTAAAAAAAAAGATGGCGAATCACGAATGCCGAAGACTTGGCGTTTGGCTCAAAATAAGCCGGGGATTTTTCGGCTTCATCGATCGTCACGATTTCGGCGAATGGAAATTAAAAGTGGCTGATCGGGAGGGGAATACGTTGGTTAAAACATTTCTCGTAATTTCCTGAAATAAGCGTATTTTGGGCTGCTTCTATTTTTTAACGATTTATTTCCACTTTCACCCTGACCTATGACAACCTGATTTTTCTCTGCATTAGGATCACTCCGGAAAGCTTACTCCCTTTTCCCCCGGTAAACTCATGATGTTTTGTTTATAGCCTTCGCAGTTGACAAGCTTATTACTCTTAGGTAAACTGATATTTCAATAATTATTATACGTGTTTATGATTGCATTTTTTTAAAGAAAAGGCCGAATCGGCGCCCTCGGCAAAAGTGGTCGATAGAAAATGGCACCCACCGGACTTGCTCGAATCGATGAAAAATCACAAATGGCCAAACGCGTGGCCGCCTGCCTGATTCCTGCCTTAAAAAATTATAACTTGTATCCGGAAGGACATGAAAACCGAAAACGGGTGGTAGAACAACTTCAAAACCCTCTGTCGACTTATCTTAGATTATATGGCGATCTTCGATTTGATGTAGGGAAAAATCGGATCTTTTTCGAGGGAGAAGAAATCCATTCAGAAGCCGTTTCGGAAGGAAACCTGCCCGGGATCCTTTACCGAGATGGCCTGAAATGGATTGAATTCAGGGAAGGAATCGAATCCGAAGAGGTCATGAAGTTTTTGAATATCCTTAATAGATATTGGATTCTATCTGCAGAGCCTGAAGGAGATTTAGTGACGGCTTTATGGGAAGCACAGTTTTCGCATATACAATATATGGTTACGGATTTTTACTGGGGAATCGAACCGTCGGCCGACTTTCAGGTGGATTCCGGAGGGAAAGACTCCAATTTAGAAGCGCTTTATGAAGCCGGATCAAATATCGGCGGATCGCTTGAATCCATAAATCCTTCCCTGCTTGAAATCACAGCCGAAGAAGAAATACAATTACAGGAAATGGTCCGCCAGGAAGAAGAGCGGGATGTAAAAATCGACTATTTAGATGTCTTATTGGATAATCTTCTCGATCAGGAAGAAGTTGAAAATTTTAAGATCGTGATAGACGATATAAAGGAAGAATTCATCGAATCCCTTAAAAGCAGGGATTTTGAATCCGTGTCCACCATTCTCGTTAGCCTAAATCATATTCGCCAAGCGCGATGTTCCGAAAAAGCCCCTCTTATCAAAATTGTTGATGACTTTTTCTCAACCGTTTCCACTGAAAAAAATCTTGAGCCCTTATTCAACAATTTCAACGTAAATCCCAGTGAAATCGTCCGGGTCAAAACCATTTTATGCATGCTGCCGCCTTCGGCCATTCCTTCGCTTGCCGGCATGATGCTTAAAACCAGGTCGATTCAGATCAAACAGATATTTAGCGATGTCATTGTTGAAATGGCGACCAAAGATATTCAGCCATTGAGCGAGATGCTAAAAAGCCCTAAGGAGAATTTAGTTCAAAAACTCGTTTATATATTAGGACTGATAAAAGGTGAAAAAACGCATCAGCTCCTGGTGAACATGACCCATCACCTTTCTCCCCTTGTTCGATATGAAGCGATTAGAACGTTGTTGCGCCATGAGCCGATGAACATTGTCAATTTGTTTAATTTTATCGAGGATGAAAATGATTCCGTTCACCGCCTCCTCCTAAACTATCTGGGACGGGAAAGAAATACGGAGGCTGAAAAGTTGCTGTCGGCATACATTGAAAAAAATGAATTCAAGCAGGCTGAAAAAATGCACATGCTTGAGTGTTTTCAGGCGCTCGGACGGTGCGGATCAGATCGTTCCATTTTTCTTCTGCAGCGCATTTTAATGAATCCGGGATGGATGCCGACAAGCCGTCGATCGGCGAATCGTCAGGGAGCCGCCGCTGCTTTGGCTGCGATCGGCAGCCATGAGGCGTTGAGCGTTTTAAAAGAAGCTGCTAAGAGCAGGAACCCTGGAATACGCAGCGCAGTAAAAAAAGCTTTCAAAAGCATTGGCGATTTCCGTTAGGAGTTTTGGAATGTCGAATCCTATTCACGAATCGCGCTATTTTGGGCTCACATTCATCAAGGCGCTCCATTATGTTTTACATACCATTAAAATTCATCAAGAAAACAATCAGCTTGTAAGAGAATCCATAGACAAATTCAAAAATGTGCTATCCGAAACGACTGGTGGAAATGATATCGAGATTCTCCTCTGGCGCGGGAGACTCTTCTTTCAAGGAGAAAAAATTCTTTACGGACGGGATGTCCTCCCATTATTTCAAGACCTACTAGAATATTTCACCCAGCGAGGCTTTTGCGGTTTTCATTTTTCTCCTTCCTTCATGGAGGCGACATATAACGATCTCTTCACCTTTGCACGCCTTTTAAACGAATCCGTAGGCCAGGCGGATCCCTTTTCTTGGATTCAGGATAATTTGTCCAAAAGCGGAATCGGATGGGTTGAGGTTCTAAAGGAGGTAAATCATGTTCCTTCAGCTTCGAACCTGCATCGAAAAGAGATCGCTCTTCAAACGTATTCTCAAGCGGTTGCAGCCATCAAAGAGGTGACTCAAAAGGTGACTCAGCAAAGCGCAGCGGGAATTAGAAAAGCCAGACGACTTGCCCAGACCATGGTGGATGTGGTCACTGAAGATGAATCTCTCGTTCTGGGTCTGACCACCATAAGAGACTATGACGATTATACTTTCACCCATTCCATTAACGTCGCGCTTCTCTCCATGTGTTTAGGCCGTCGCATCGGCCTCTC
>MGQD01000015.1:31591-33017 GCA_001797695.1 Deltaproteobacteria bacterium RBG_13_49_15
CGACTTAGGCAAGGTGGAACTTCCAAAAGAAATTCTAATGAAACCGGATAAACTCGATGTCGATGAGTGGGATTTCGTTCGAAAGCATCCCCTTATAGGAGTGATTCGAGTTCTAAGGATGCGCGTATCACGGGATATCAAGTCAAGGTTGATCCTCGGACCCTTTGAGCATCATTTGAACGAAAACTTTAGCGGCTATCCGAAAATCCACTTCACCAAAAGGATTTCATTGTTTGGAAGGATTCTTAGAATAACGGACACATATGACGCCTTGACTTCCGTTCGGACTTATCGATCCCGACCCCTGAGTCCGGACGAGGCTATTCAATGGATGTGGAGGAAGGCGCAGGTTGAATATAACCCTTTATTATTAAAATCATTCATCAACTTGATGGGGCTATATCCGATTGGAACGGTTCTTCAGCTGGATAACGGCGAATTCGGGTTGGTGGTGGATTACGCAAACGAGCTCGATAAATCTCGACCTCAAATCCTTCTGCTGAAAAAAGACGGGCATGGAAAATTTAAGGGCAGCCAATCCCTGAATTTAGCGCAGCGGGATCAAAAAACCGGCTCGTATCAATACAACATCGTTAAGGGTCTTCATCCTTCGGTTTTTCGTATTCAACCCTCGCAGCTTATTCTGCAGGAATCAGCCTAATAGCTATCTTTCCGACATGTCGGAAATACACCTGCTTCATGAACGCTGCTATATAGGAATTTTTTCCAACTTTATTCGTCGATCGTAAAATATACCGGCCGAAAGCTCGATTTGAGACACCCGGTCTGTCACAAAGAATCTGCGACTTCCGCTTTTTCCTGGAGTTGAGTCGATTTTTTTATGCTCGATCAGGCGCGCTCCGACATAGCCGGCAATGACTTCCCACGGCTCGACAAGTTTTACGAATTTGCCGATTTTTCGCTGAATAGTCTTTTTTAAAATCCGGTGATGGTTTCTGGTCAAAATCAATGTGTCGATTTGTCTGACTTTAAGATAGTGCAGACATTTTTTTGTTATCATCGCTGCTTCCGGCCTGCCGGACCATCCCTCACTGACGATGCTTTCAAGGAGCGGGGAATTTATTGAATGAATCTCGGCATCGGGATTCAGCTTCAGGATCCTTTGTTCATAAGCTCTTTTTTCAAAGTCACACTGAACTCCTAAAATACCGATCCTCTGGTGAGTTGAAACGCGAACTGCTGTTTCAATGGCGGGTTCCACCATATTAAAAACCGGAACATCAAAAGGACCGATGCAACATTCAACCATAAGAGCGGAAATCATGGGGCAGGCAGCGATGATCAGCGTAGCCCCCAAATCGATCAGCATTTGGATGCTCTCGGTGGAAAAGGCCTGGATCGTCTCCACGCTTTTCCCTCCATATGGGCCACGTGCCGTATCTGCTAAAAAAACCAGATCATGCTC
>MGQD01000016.1:0-4594 GCA_001797695.1 Deltaproteobacteria bacterium RBG_13_49_15
TTTGGTTGTCTTCCGCGTTGTCATGGTTCGGGCACGTTAACCGAATGGCTGTGCGTGTCACCGATGTTTTCCAAGTCTTTTTGGATGTAGGTATTGCCATCGGAAAAAGCAGCGCCGCCACCCAATTTGATATAATAGGTTCCCGGATAATCGCTACCGGTTTGACCGCTGAAGGTAATCTTCAACTCATGACCACCCACTTTGAGGTTGGAGACCGTTTTGGATCCTGATCCCCCACGCGGGCTTTCTCCTAGGTACTCTCCGGCAAACCATACCATGAATGAATCATCTTTTGCTCCTCCATAATCACCCCATTCGATTGATGCGCTGGCATTAAATTCTTCCTTTTCTTGCTCCTTCGCGGCCAATGCCACCCCTCCGCCAATGACCGCCACACCGGCTGCAACACCCACAATCGTCGCTGTAGAACCGCCGGTCGATGCAGTGACCGCCCCACCGCTTGTCGCTGCGGCGGCTGCTCCGGAAGTTCCGCCGGCAGCCGCGATCTGTGTCGCGGCATATACACCGCCGGCAACAAACCCGAAGCGGGCAGCCGACTCAACCACATCAATAACGATGGAATCGGTAAAGCCGACAACCGACCCTGGCGCCTTTGCCAGTTCCGTCGAGACGTGAATATTGCCCCCGGCATCCTTAATCTGCCATGCAGGAATCTCGTCCCTGTCCTCCTTCTGAACTAAAAACTCCTGAGTTCTGATGACTTGATTTTTTTTGTTGACCACCAGAAACAAGTACTCGATACTGCGCGTCCCTGGAGATGCAGCCGGCAGCACTGCCTCAAAAACGTCTTTTTTTAAACGATCCATACCGACAAATACATAATCGGCCTGGCTTCCACCCCTGAAATAGCATCGAACGAGAGTAATCCCCTCCTTGTCCGTTACATCGGCCACGAGTCGAATCCGTTTTTCGGGAACAAAGTATTTGATGGGCTTATGTGTAACCTTGGTGGTTGAACTGGCTTCAGCTGAATAAACTAATTCTGCGTTGAGCGAAAAAATAAATACAGCTGTAATCAAAAAGGTCATGACCCGCCCGAAAGGGCTGAACTTAAATCGATACATTTTGAACACCCCCTTTTTTCATGCTAAGTTTCGACTAAAGAAGATTCAGGAAATGCCACAGGCTGTCATCATATTTCAAAAAACCATCATTTTTTGTTATTTGATTCTTTTAGCGATAGTTTCTCGAATCGGATCGTCAACTCGTATAAAGCTTCTTTAATGGCCTTGTTGAGAGCCAAATCCGCAGATCTTGGCGACCAGGTGCCGGTTTCCCCTCCGGCTACACCGCCGGTGAATACCTGAGTCTCGATCGTTTCAGCAGAAGCTGCGGCGACATATTCTCCTGTCATCGCATCTTGCAATGACAAGTCCACTCGTACTGTTGTATAAAATGTTTTTTGTTTTGAAATCGCACTGACACGGGAATGCCTGCTGACGTCAAAATATGTTATCGCTCCGGATATGAAATATTCACATAAAAGTATTTTTCTTGCTTCATCTCTTTTCTCAGGGATCTTGACTAAACTGCTCGTGCTTAATGCGTCCCAGCTGAATAGCTTCTTCATCCGCTCCCATTCGACCACGCGGAAAAAACCCATCTCTATCAGATGCGTGGAGAGTTGTTGTGAACAGGTGTCCCAGAGCTTATCTGCAGCAAATGCACTCCGATTCTCAAAACCGGCGATCGCCACCAGATTTTGCTTTAGCGGCGGAGGCAGCGGCGGGTGAACTGGCGCAGGCAAGGAAGCACGATCAGGTGATACGGTGTTTGTCGCACAACCGGAGAAAATAAAAATCAAAATCAATAGATTGAGTTGAATCCAAGGCGTTCTCCTAGTCCTCATCGGAATGATCTCCTGTGGGGGTGGCTGTGATTTGGATATTGGCCTTTTTCAATAGTTCTTCCGTATCCAAATGGATCGGACCCCGAGGCAGCGTGGAAAGCATTTTTTCAACAAGAAACGCGATTCTATCCTCGCGGGGGGCTTTTTCGTGCTGAGCGATGTTAATCAGTATGTTGAAGGGGTCTATTGCCCATTGACGATGTGCGGTACGCCATTGCTCGGTCTCCCAAATTATTTTTCCACTCCTGCAGTGTCTGAGTCTCAGGGAGCAAGAAACCACGATTGCGTCGTATGCAACCTGGTGAATCGCTGAAGACTGATTGATTTCACCGGATAAAAGCCCATCACACTGTAATTGACCGCAGAGTTTTTCCATCGGAATTGCTGCAAGCTGACCGGGCGTTTGAATGCCAAGCTGGTTCATGACATCAAATACATATTTTTTTTCAATTTTCTGATAGCCTCTGGATAATAATTGCCGATAGACCTCCTCAAATAAGATCCGTTCCACCTCCGGCTCCAGTGAATAGTTATCCATGGGCATTACGGCAATGATTCGGGGTGATAATTTTAAATACTCAGGATGAATCCAATGAGAATGATGGAATGACTGGTTTTCAGCGAATGCATCTATTGTAAAAAACAGGAAAAAGAAGGTTAAAAACAGGAATTGATTCGCTCTTCTCATCTTCTTCCAATGAAAGCGAAATGTATTGCCTGAGAGCTTCCGATTGGCTTTTTAGTGAAAACTCGTTTTAAGAGTCAAGAAAGCGGAAATGCGCCTTGCTTTTCGAAAGCTTGTGATTAATAAAAAAGTGGAAATCTAAAAATTGAACTCGGTTTTGAGTGCGGCCGCTATCTTTGAAAAAGTCTAAAATAGAGTAAAAGAAATGTCAATAATAAAAAATCCCTAAAGACACCCGAATGGACCGTATGAACCCGCATGTTCAATTGATGTAATTTTTCGGATAGATCCGATTTTACAATAGAAAAGTTTAAATTGCCGATTTGCAGTTAATGAGATATAATTTCGATGCAATATAAATTTATCTCCTTACCGGGAAGCCCCGCTTTTCAGAGCGGGGAGCTTCACAACCTCAAATCAAACAGGCGCCTCCATGCGTATCGTAAAATTTTTATCTTTATCAATCGGATTTTTTATCATTTTTTTAATGGTCGGTTGCTGGGAAGAAGGAGACGAAACTTCTGTAGAGCCTCCGCCTTCGGGAAGTTCTGTGGTGACTGGTCTATGGGTTAGTGTGGCGCCTGATTATTATGACGGCCCTTGCCCCAAAGACATACAAATATTTGGCATCATCGAGACCAATGGTCCGGGGGAAGTGATTTTCACCTGGGAACCGGAATATATTTCAGCCGTTGATCCCCCCGATGGGAGGATGGTTTTCAATCAGGCCGGCAGTCAACAAGTTAGTGCCGCACTTCATATGAATTACACTGACGGCAATTTTCGTGAATGGTCTGCATCGCTTCGGACGCACTCGCCCAATGAAATGGTATCAAATACCGTTGCTTTCCGCGCCCGTTGCAGTACGGTGATCGGTGTGACGGAGGTACAGGTTTGGGCCGACCCCAAATCCTATATTGGATCCTGTCCTAAAGATATTGCAGTGTTTGGGCGAATTACCACGAACGGCCCGACAGAAGTGAATTTTGATTGGGAACCCGGATATGTCAAAGCGGTCAACCCAGCAGACCAAAGGATTATATTTTCAGCACCTGGGACAATGGAGGTGGAAGGTGTGATCGAGGTTGGGACTTCCGGCGATTACTCAGCCACATTGCGTACACTCACCCCCAATGAAATAACATCCAATAAAGCAACAACTTCGGTAAGTTGCCGGAAAGACTACGGTGTTACCCATGTGACCGCTTATGCCGTACCCTCCTCTTGGTATGAATATTGCCCGGCCTCTATTGATTTCACTGCTAAGATAACGACCGACGGTGCTTGCACGGTTGAATACTTGTGGAGGAGGAGTGACGGAAGAACATCAAGCACAAGAACCCTTACTTTTAGCGGCTCTGAAACAAAGGAGGTGCACAACACATGGAATATCGATAGCTCCGGACTATGGTGGCAAAGAATCGAAATTATTACTCCCAACAAAATTACGTCGGCAAACGCAGAATGCAAAATTTCCTGCTATTAACGTCGTTGCGGCGGTCACCGTTAAGTGCTCTGAACAGATCGTGTTGATTATATCACTTGGCTAAAGACATATTTTTTGGTATAAATTTGCTTAATATCATCGAAATAACCCATGCGCATCGATTTTCATACCCATATTTTTCCAAAAGAAATACGTGAAAACCGGCAAAAGCTCTTTTCATCCGAACCTGCTTTCAAACTCCTTTATCGTAAACCCAAATCGAAGCTGACCGGAGGCCGAGAGCTCTTATCCGCAATGGATGATCAGGAAATCGACACATCCGTCGTGTTCGGGTTCCCCTGGAAAAATCCGGAGACCTTCAGGCGTCATAACGACTATATTTTGGATTGCATTGCACGGTATCGCTCCCGCTTTGCAGGGTTCTGTTGTTTCGATCCGGAAAAAGACGGAAACGGCATCGAAACCAAGCGGTGCCTGGATCAGGGCATGTGCGGGATCGGAGAGTTGGCCTTTTATGAAAAAGGGATGGATCGTTTCAGTATCGACACAATGGTCCCGCTGATGCGGATTGCGGAGGAGAAAGACGTCCCGG
>MGQD01000016.1:4719-5020 GCA_001797695.1 Deltaproteobacteria bacterium RBG_13_49_15
AATGGAAAAAGCGGGCATTTCGGAAGTCGATACCCGGATGATCTGCGGAGAAAATGCTGCGCCGCTTTTAAAAATGTCCCACGGATAAGACCCCAATTCCTTAATCGTCTTTTCTCCCCCCAAGCCGGCCAAGAAGTTCTCTGATCGCCGATTCAATCCGGTCCCGGTGTTCCGGCATAACCATGAGAATAGGGATGGGTCTGTTTGGAATCAAGGTATCATGAAAATGTTCTTGAAAATGCGTCCCAGAAGCAAATGATGCGTCTTTTGACTCAAAAAGATAAAGCAAAATGTCGGTTAG
>MGQD01000016.1:5085-5191 GCA_001797695.1 Deltaproteobacteria bacterium RBG_13_49_15
ACTTTCGGTATAAATCGGTTTTGATCTGACCGTGATCGGATTTGGAACAGCAAGCGCTCATGCAATTTTTCAGGGAGCGTTTCAAGCAGATATCGTCCTTCCAGGG
>MGQD01000016.1:5207-21214 GCA_001797695.1 Deltaproteobacteria bacterium RBG_13_49_15
TCGGGTGCAACAGGTTGAGCATCCGGTGCTGCAGGCAAGACTCAAAAAGCCGGTATGAGTTTGAAAAAAATGGTAAATCCGCTCCAGAGCGGTTAATCGATCATCCACATTCCCATCCGAAAGAGAAGCCCGGAAACCCCTTGTTTGCATTAATTGTTCCGGAAAACCGGTTTCCAAATGGAAACCGATCGATTTCCATTTGGAAATTCAGCCCTCCATATGGGCCCTCTTTACCCGGCGCCTCCTGCTTTCCACGAGGGGTTAGATATTTTATATGATATTGATATTATTATTTAAATTAAATATATTGACCCGGAAAAGAAAAAATATTCAAAATTGGCATAAAGATTGCTTCCTATTTATGCAAACACACAATTTCATCTTTTTCCTCCTTAACGGCTGATCGAAATGATCGGCCGTTTTTATTTACCGGATCGCTTACTCCTCTTTGACGATGGCCGAGTAGAGGGAATTCGGAAAATCGGATAGAATTTTTTCATACATTTCGGATTTCTTTTTCATATCCCCCTCCTGACCATAAAGGTTTCCGAGAATAAAGAGAGCCTCATCCTTCAACACCGGCTCATTCCCGGATACCGTCTTCTCAAAGCAGCGTTTGGCCTCCTTGATCTCTTTTTTGGCAAGAAAAGCGTGTCCAAGGCCGCTTTGAATGATATTTCGCAGGGAAGGTTCACCGTCAAAATCAGCCAGAGCCTTCTTGTACAGTTCGATGGCTTTATCCGGATTCCCCATTTTGAGAGAGATCCCGCCGTAAAGGACTTTTCCGATTTTTCCGGAGTCTGTTCCCGGGTATTTCCCGATCAGAGCTTCAAGCGATTCCGCAACCTTGGCATAAGATGCTTTGGATGTCTTATTTTTTCCATCCCAATCGTATGAAATCATGGCGTCCCCCAACATTAAAATCGCCTTTTTTTCGGTCTGTTTGACCCAGTACATCCACGCGGAGAGGATAAGGACGATTCCGGCAAGCGCCATAAGACCCCATTGAATACGGTTCTTGTTCTCAGCGATCAATTGAAACAGTTTTGCTGAAACCGTGATGAATTCGTCCGGTTCCTTTAAAAGCTTCTTTCGGGATATCTTCTGTTTTGCCATTTCACCTCCAAGACATCGGACATCGTTAGCAATGTGAAGCTCCCCGCTCTGAAGAGCGGGGCTTCCCGGCAAGGAAAATGTCTATTTTAGATAGCTTCCCTTGACCCCGTCTTAAAAGGCGGGGCTTGCGGGAAGCAGACCGGTCAACCTGGTTATTATAACCCATTTATGTTAAAAAACATATTCCGCCGTTTATCTAAACCAGGCTGAAGCGGTCTATTGAAAAATGTCTAATAGAATATTCCGGTTAGGCGAGCAACAAAAAAGCGTTTCCGTTTCGGCTGCTTGCTTTTTTTTCATCCGGTGGTTATAGTTTTACCCATGAACGAACAATATGAAAAAATACCGGACCCGAAAGAACTTGAAAAAGAGATTGGGGAATTTCTGAGTAAAAAGTTTGGAGATAGCGTGAAAGTCGCTTCCCCGATCATTTTACCCCAGGAACTCCCTTACGAAAAACCGGAAGGTCAGCCGAAAAAAAAGAAAAAAATCAGTTTTGACCTTAAACCAGAGGACCTCATTTCCTACCTGGATCGATTTATCGTCAAGCAGGATCAGGCCAAAGCGATTCTGGCCACAAAGATCTGCACCCATTTTAACCGGATTAAGCGGGCGGAGCAATCCGGAGAAGATGTCAGCGATATGGTGGGTAGCATCAAAAACAATGTCCTTATGATCGGGCCCACCGGCGTCGGCAAGACTTACATGATCAAGCTGATTGCAAAAAAAATCGGCGTGCCGTTCGTTAAGGGGGATGCCACCAAATTCAGTGAAACCGGATATGTGGGCGGGGATGTCGAGGATCTGGTGAGGGATCTCGTAAGGGAATCGGGCGGGGATATCGAACTGGCCCAGTATGGAATCATCTATATTGACGAAATCGACAAGATTGCATCGAGCCGGTATATCATCGGCGCCGACGTCTCTAGAGCCGGTGTTCAGAGGGCTCTGCTGAAACCGCTTGAAGAAACCGAAGTCGATCTGAAAGTGCCTCATGATCCGATATCGATGATTCAGGAGATCGAGCGATACCGGAAAACCGGCAAGCGAGACAGACGGACGGTCAACACCAAGAATATCCTTTTTATTGTGAGCGGCGCTTTTAATGATCTATCTGAAATCATCCGCAAACGGCTCGTCGATCAGCGCATCGGCTTCGGGGCCCATTTATCGAGCCAGCGGGAGCAGGTGGACATTCTCAAGCATGTGAAATCCGAAGATCTGATCGCCTTTGGGTTTGAATCGGAATTTGTCGGCCGGATACCCGTAAGAGCCGTATTTGAACAGCTCTCAGAATCGGATCTTCTCGAAATTTTAAAAAACCCCAATAACCCCATCATCCTGGGGAAAAAATACGACTTTGCCGCATACGACATCGACGTTAAATTCGAAGGGGGTCTTCTCAACATTATGGCAACGCTGGCGTTCCAGGAAAATACCGGCGCCAGAGGATTGGTGAGCGCTGTTGAGAAGGTCCTTTTGCTGTTCGAAAAGCATCTCCCATCAACCGACGTCAAACAATTTCCGGCAACCGCATCCATCATCGACAACCCGAAAAAAGCTCTGGAGGAGTTGATCTCTCCTGACCGCCGTAAGAACATTTCGGAAATATTCCAAAGGCTTTCTGTTGAGGAAAAGGAAAACATCAAGCAATATATCCATTCCAACCGAAAGGCCTTGTCGGAAAAATACAACTTAACCCTGACCCCATCCCGGATTGATATCGTTGCGACCTACTACTGCAAGCATATCATGGATGTGGGAACCGCCGTCGAAAAAATCAAATCGTTTTATGACGATGTTAAAAAGATCGAGCTCTATTTTTATAAAAACCATGACATCAACATCGTATTAGAGGAAGATGCCATAGATTTTATTATTGATGAGACGGTCAATTTTCAATTGGACCTGAAGGACTTTTATAAAAAACTGAGTGCGGATTTCGAACTGGGACTGAAACTGGTAAGGGAAAAAACCGGGAAAAACCGCTTTTTTATTACCCGGGAAGCCTTGAAGAGCCCTGAATCCTTCATCAGTTCCCTGATCCGGGATGAACTCAAACGGATCAAGCCGAATTAAAGAATTGACAACCTCCATTTTTCCATCATGACTTTTGCCCGCCATGCGGAGTTCGGACTGAACCGATGATCGGAATATCCAAACTATACTGCGGTACCGTCGAACCATCGGATGCCCTCCGTTACGGCCGTCATTCATCCTCGCTTCCGCCCCATCTCCTCCAATTCTCAAAGGACAAGAACCCTGTTGTGGTCTGGAACATCACCCGGCAATGCAACCTCAAATGCGTGCACTGTTATGCCCATGCCAGGCCAAAAGCTGAAGAAGAAGAGCTCTCTTTTGAAGAAGGGAAACGCCTGATCGATGACCTGGCGCGGTTTGGAGTTCCAGTGCTCCTCTTTTCAGGGGGAGAACCGCTGGTCCGAAAGGACCTCCCGGAGCTAGCCGACTATGCGGTACAAAAAGGGATGAGAGCGGTCATCTCCACCAACGGCACACTGATCCCTCAAGAGACGGCCCGGCGACTTAAAGAAATCGGCCTTTCCTACGTGGGGATCAGCCTGGACGGGATGGAAGAAGTCAACGACCGGTTCAGGGGTGTTAAAGGGGCTTTCAAAATGGCGCTGGATGGGATTCGAAACTGCCAGGAGGCCGGAATCAAGGTGGGGCTCCGTTTTACCATCAACACGTTCAATGTGGGGGAGATTCCCAAGATTTTCTCTCTCCTTGAGGAGATGGCCATTCCCCGGGTTTGCTTCTATCATCTGGTTTATGCCGGACGCGGCACGAGACTGGTTGAAGAAGACCTCTCCCATGGGGAATCCCGGGAAACCGTAGATCTAATTATGGATCTGACCAGGGATCTGCATGACCGGGGGAAACCCAAAGAGGTTTTGACCGTTGACAATCATGCGGACGGACCGTATGTCTATATGCGGCTTCTTAAAGAGAATCCAGTCCGGGCTTCCGAAGTTTTGGAACTCCTCCGTATGAACGAAGGGAACAATTCCGGAAGGGGTATCGGATGCATCAGTTGGAACGGGGATGTCCACGCGGATCAGTTCTGGCGGCATTACCGTTTCGGGAACATCCGACAACGGCCGTTTTCAGAGATCTGGACCGACCTTTCCGACCCGCTGATGAAATGTCTCAAAGAGAAGAAAAAGCATGTCAAAGGGAGATGCGCCTCGTGCCGGTGGCTTGATATCTGCGGAGGAAATTTCAGGGTCAGGGCAGAGGCGGTAACCGGTGATGTTTGGGCGCCCGACCCGGCATGCTATCTGACGGACGATGAAATAAAGAAATAAGAAAAGGAGGACCCATGCTATTCCCCGATTACAGACCCCGGCGCATGCGGCAAACAGAAGCATTTCGCCGAATGATCAGGGAGACAAAACTCTCCACCGACGATCTCATTTACCCCCTTTTTGCCGTCCATGGAAAAGGAATAGAGAATCCAATCCCCTCCATGCCCGGACAGTTTCAGCTTTCCATTGACAACCTGGCAAAAACCGCCAAAAAAACACATGCGCTTGGAATCCCCGCCGTCATCCTTTTCGGAATTCCGGGAAAAAAAGATCCTCTCGGAACCGAAGCTTATGCAAAAGACGGGATTGTGCAAAAAGCGGTGAAGGCTGTGAAAAACGCCGCTCCGGAGCTTGCGGTCATCACAGACGTCTGCCTGTGCCAATACACGGACCACGGTCACTGCGGCATCCTGAACGGCAAGACCGTGGATAACGACGCTTCCATCGAAGTGATTTCTCAGGTCGCTCTGTCTCATGCCAAAGCCGGAGCCGATATGGTGGCGCCGTCGGATATGATGGACGGCCGTGTGGCGGAAATCCGGGATCTGTTCGATGAAAACGGTTTCAGCCATATCCCCATCATGTCGTATAGCGCCAAATACTGTTCGGCATATTACGGCCCTTTCCGTCAGGCGGCAGACTCTGCTCCTAAGTTCGGAGATCGCCGGGCGTATCAGATGGACCCTGCAAATGCTGTAGAGGCTATTCGCGAAGCCATGATGGACGTTGAAGAAGGGGCTGATATTATCATGATCAAGCCGGCTCTTCCCTATCTCGACATCATCTGCCGGATCCGTGAAGAGATCGACCTTCCCATTGCCGCGTATCATGTCAGCGGAGAATATGCCATGATCAAAGCGGCGGAGAAGATGGGCTTCTTGGACGGACCACGGGTTATGATGGAAACCCTCATTGCCATCAAGCGCGCCGGTGCGGATATGATTCTCACATACTTTGCTCCTGAAGCGGCAGCAGCGCTCGGCGCCTGATGATACCAACCCCGAACGATACGCCCCCAGGCAATGCCGGCCACAGCGCACGGAAAGAGAGCGGACCGCGCCTGGTGGCCTGGGAAATCACCAGAAACTGCAACCTCGACTGCGTGCACTGCCGGGCCGCCGCGACCCGCGGACCCTATAGCGGTGAACTCTCCACGGATGCTGCGTTCCAGTTGATCGACCGGATCGCGTCGCTGGGAAACTCCATCGTTATCCTGACCGGAGGCGAACCGCTCTTACGAAAAGACATCTTTGAAGTCGCTTCTTACGGAACCCGAAAAGGGCTCAGGATGGTTATGGCTCCGAACGGCACTCTTATTACAGAAGAGCTGGCATTGAAAATGGCCGACTCAGGGATCAGCCGGATCAGCATCAGCCTCGACGGCGCTACAAAGGAGCGCCATGATCGTTTCAGGCGTGTCACCGGCGCCTTTGACGGGGCGCTTAAAGGGATCCGATTCGCCTCATCGGCCGGCATCGAGTTTCAGATCAATACCACCATCACAAAAACCAATCTCGACGAAATTTCGAAAATTCAGGATCTTGCCGTCGAATTGGGAGCCGTAGCCCACCACATTTTCCTGCTTGTCCCCACCGGGAGGGGAAAATATATCGTCGATCAGGAAATTTCAGCGACCGAATACGAAAAAACGCTCAACTGGTTTTACGATCAGCGGCGCAAAACCACCTTGCAGCTCAAAGCGACCTGCGCACCCCATTATTACCGGATCCTACGTCAACGGGCAAAAGAGGAAGGGAAAAGCGTGAATTTTCAAACGCACGGGCTCGATGCGGTCACCCGTGGATGTCTAGGGGGCGTCGGTTTCTGCTTTATTTCCCATCGGGGGGTCGTTCAGCCGTGCGGATTTCTTGATCTTAATTGTGGAAATGTGACCGAAACCCCGTTTGATGAAATTTGGAAGTATTCCGATACCTTCTTATCCCTTAGGGATTTCAGCCGGCTGAAAGGAAAATGCGGCAAGTGCGAATACCGCACTGTTTGCGGCGGATGCAGGGCCAGGGCCTATGAATCGACGGGCGATTACCTGGAAGAAGAACCGCTGTGCACCTACCAGCCCCGTTCATTGTAATCGACCCGATCCGAAAAAAATATCTTTTTTCCGTTCCTTTCGGCTATCGCAAAAATGCTTGCACTCTCAATCCTGATGATGCTATCCTTAAAACAAGATAACCGATTTATGCGTTATCATAATCTTTTTGATTCAAACCCCTGATCCGAACCGCTCTGAAACAAAGGAGCATTCCATGAAAATCAGCTCTCTGATGGTCCCGAATCCGATTACCATAACCGAAGAGGCCTCCATCAGGGATGCCATCGAACTGATGAAGGTCAACTCCATTCGTCATCTTCCGGTGGTGTCCGGAGGGATGACCTTGAAAGGATTTGTTACATTGGCGGATCTCAAGCAGGGGTTGATCCCTTCGATGGTTGGGAACCTTTCTCTTTCCGATATCATGATCAGGAATCCCATTACCGTTCATCCGGACGATGATATCGAGATCGCCGCCCAGAAATGTTACAAACATAAGATCGGCGGCATACCGGTGGTAAAAGAGGGACAGGTGGTTGGAATTATTACGGAAACAGACATTTTAAGAGCGTTCATCGATATGATGGGGATTTTGAACGCCAGCTCCCGGATCGACGTCGTCATCAATGATTCCCCCGGATCATTCAAACGAGCCCTCCAAATCATCAACGATACCGGCGGAGATATCATCAGCGTCGGTATGACCGCTCAGCAAGTCAGCAGAAGAATCTACTATTTCAGGCTTTCTCCCTGCAAAATCAGAACCATCAAAGAGGCGCTGGAAAAAGAAGGCTTCGAAGTGCTTGCTACCATGGATTAATCAGATCGGCCGACTCCCGAAGCCATGTTTTTTCGACAACGCATCAATCACGGAAGACCTTCAGATTAAACATTGAACCGGACCTGGAGGATGTCGCCGTCGGCGACGGTGTAAGTTTTCCCCTCAAGGCGAACGCTTCCCCTTTTTTTTGCTTCGGCGAAAGATCCGGCTTCCATAAGTTCCTGATGGTTGATAACCTCAGCCCGGATAAATCCTTTTTTCATGTCCGTGTGGATGATGCCGGCAGCGTCTAAAGCTGTGCTTCCCCTCCGGATGGTCCATGCCCGAACCTCATCGCTTAAGACCGTAAAAAAGGAAATCAGCCCCAGAAGGGCATAGGATTGCTTTATGACTCTGTCCATTGCCGATTCCGTGATATGAAACTCAGAAGCGAGTTCTTTGGCATCCTTTTCCGATATCTGCGAAAGATCCTGCTCGAGTCTTCCCCGGATCACCATCCATTTCTCGGGCAACTCCCCTCCATTTACATTCGGAAGGTTCTCATCGTTATCGGCATTGTTGAACAGCACCAGCATCGGTTTGGCTGAAATCAATGCATACCCTTTCAGGAGCGGATCTCCTGCCAGTTCCGGACGCTGTCTCAAAGAAATCCCTCTTTCCAGATGACCACGGCACGCCGAAAGGAGGGACATTTCATCTTCATTGATTTTTTTCCCCCGTTTTCGATCCAGCAGAAGTCGTTCGAGCCGTTTTTCAACAACCATCAGGTCGTTTAACATCAACTCCTGATCAAGCTTTGAAAAATCGGCCAGGGGAGAGGGTTTGATCAGGTCGGCATGCCCGAAATTTCGAACCACATGGATCACGGCGTCGCAATCTTTAATCATGACAAAGACCGCCTGATCGTAGATGTCTTCCTGCCGGCCGGGCGGTATAGAGGGCAACAGGTACGTTATCTGGGCATGGATGATTTTTTTGGGTTTATAAATGGCGCTCAAATCCCTGAGGCGTAAGTCCGGAACCGCAACCGTTCCAATCCGATTCTCTCCCTTGCGAGCGGCGTCAGGGGTCAGTTTGGTTATTGCCGCAAAAACCGTTGTTTTTCCGGCTCCGGGAAGACCGATAATTCCGATTTTCATGCCACCCTCCATGCCGGCATTCCGCTTGTCGTGCTTCTCCATTCATGCAACAGATCCGATTCCGATCTGGGCGCTACTTGTTCCAGGAAAAGAGCCTCGCACCGAGAGCAAGGCAAGCCAGTGCGATCGACAAGAGAATGCCGATTTCCATCCCCACGTCCGCAAGCGCCGCTCCGTCGTTCATGATTTTTCGGGCTGCCCTTAGCATATGCGTCAGGGGGAACCCCTGGGAGAATGTTTTGATCCAGCCGGGAGCGCTTTCAATGGAAAACCAAACTTCGGACAGAAACATCATCGGCCATGTGATGAAATTGAGGACCCCGTCGGTGAACTCTTCGCTCGTTCCCCTGCAGGCCACCAGAAGCCCCATGGCGCTCATGGCAAGACCGCCGACAAAAAAGACGATCAACAGATCCAGATAGGATCCCTCCACATTGAAAGAAAAAACCAGATCGCATCCGAACCAGACCACCACCAATGTGAACATTAGAAGAAATATGCGCGACAGAACCTGGGAGCTTAAATATTCGAAAGCGGTCAAAGGGGTCGCCTTCAAGCGCTTGAGAACACCGTTTTTTCGATACCGGACGACGATATAACCGACCCCCCATAACGCACTGAACATCATGTTCATGGAAAGGATCCCAGGGAATAGCCAGTCGATATACCGGATCCGGTTCCCCTTGAGCTCCTTCTTTTCGGCCAGGTTTTCTCCTCTTCCCTCGGAAAGGCTTCCTCTGAACGCTTTTTCGAGAATATATCCCTTCGGAGAGGTGTCGTCCATCCAATACCGGTAAGGCGCTGCATCCGTTTGAATCAGCAGATCGATCTTATGATGCCTAAGCCTCTCCAACCCTTGGTCAAGGGTTTGAAACCCGATAAACTCGGTGTAGCGCAATTCCCTGAAACCGGACGGAATTGTTATCAATGCGGCAGCTTGGATCTTCTCCGGTTGAGGAAAGACTCCTACCTTGTATTCCGTATACCCTTTTCCTCCGAAGATTACGCCAAACCCGGCCACGATTAAAAAAGGGAATACGAAGTTCCACCCTAACGCGCTTCGGTCTCTGAAAAATTCCAGATTTCTCGCCTTGAAAATTACCCAAAGTCGGTTGAAATTCATGTTCAGTTCCGAAGATTGCGCCCTGTTAAATTCAAAAAAACATCCTCCAGGTTGGGGGAACGGATCGTCATCTCCTTGAGTTGAATTCCGCTTTCCATCAATGCGTTCAGGCATGAATTGATGTCATCGGTCTGAAACTCGATTCGATCCAAACCCTCATGCGATGGAAGTGGAAGCCGATCAAGAGAGGTTTGGAATCCTTTTCTTGGAAAGGAAACAATGGCCCCTTTGCAATTCGTTGAGATGAGTTGCCCCGGTGAACCGGAAGCGATTATTTTGCCGTAATCCATGATGGCCACTTCATGGCACAAGTGCTGGGCTTCCTCCATGTAATGGGTCGTCAATATGATGGTCCGGCCCAATCTCTTTTGTCTTTCAATAATTTCCCAGAGATTCCGCCTCGCATGAGGATCGAGTCCGGTGGAAGGTTCATCCAAAAAAAGAAGTTCCGGTTCATTGATTAGAGCCAATGAAAGAAGGAGCCGCTGGCGTTGACCTCCGGAAATTTTGTCATTGAACTGATTTAAAATGTCCTTCAGATGGCATTCGGCAATCAGCTTGTCGAGGTCGCCGCTTTTCCGGTAAAGCTTTTGGAACGTCTTTAGGGTTTCATGAACCGTCAGATAAGAAAGGAGTGCGGTCTGCTGAAACTGGATTCCAACTTCTTCCCGAAATGATGCGCTGCGGGGCTTCCCTTTATATAACACCTCCCCGGATGTAGGGGAAATGATGTCCTCAATGATTTCGATCAGGGTGGTTTTCCCGGCGCCGTTGGGGCCGAGGAGCCCGAAACAGGTTCCCTTTCCGATGGAAAAACTGACATCGTTTACCGCCGCCAGGGTTTTAAAGAATTTGACAATCTGTTTGATTTCCAGAAGATATGCCATAAAAATGATGGGGCCTTCTCCGGATCATCGCAATACCAGGGCGTTGAACCGAAACAGCGAGCGCATTCCCCGCTGCTTGCGGTGGGGAGTTTCAAATAAAAGACTCCCCGGCGGTTTCGATGGGGAGTCTTTTCAAATTTCTAAAAGGGGAGGATGATTAACGGACGAATAATCGGCCGCATGCCGAATGATTAGTCGTCCTCATACTTGAATGAAAGCAGGACCCTCGCCCGAAATGCGACGACTTTACCGTTCTCGACTTTCATATCCAGTTTTTTAATTTCGGCAATCCGTAAATCCCTTAACGTTTTGTTGGCCCTTTCAATCGCGTTTTTAGCAGCATCTTCCCATGAAACGGTGCTCGTTCCGACCAGTTGGATGATTTTGTATACGCTATCGCTCATCTTGTCCTCCTTTCCTCATCAAGTCATTGATGCGAACATTCCTGCTTGAAGGAATGTATAAAATAAAAATTCAAACCAAGTCAAGACCGAAATCCATTTTTTTCTCTTTTGTGCGTAGAAAAAAGGGCGCCTCCAAGAAGAGCGATCAACCCGCTTGCGGCAAAAAGGCCCGATGAACCGGTATTTTCATACAGGCTGCCGCTGATCAGAAACCCGGCCATCAGACCAAGACCATATGTGACCGCATTGTTTGCAGCCTGCCCCACTGTCTTGAAATCCTGAGGCACCAACGAATCGATGTATAAAATACTTCCCATATGGAATGCCCCGTATGTCAGGGCATGGGATATCTGCGATACAAGAATAAAGTACGGGGATCGAGCAAAGATCAGGGAAGCCCATCTCAAGGCGGCTATGAAAAAAGAAATCGTCAAAACGCGTTCGATGGAGCATTTTGAGAAAATCGCCTTCGAATTGATCATGACCAGGATTTCGCTTACCGAGGCCAAAGCCCAGGCTGCCCCTATGAAGGTTTTGGAGTACCCCATATGTTCAAGATGGATGGAAAAGAATCCGTAATATGCCCCGTGGCTCATCAGCATCAGGAATGAACAGATGAGAAACCAAATCACCGGACGGGTATACAGCCGTTTCAGTTGATGAAGGGCCGGTCTTTCGGAAGAGGATCCGGTCTTTGGAATCTTAAGCGACATGCCAGTCTGGAGAAGCGATCCGACAAAAACCAGCGGGAGAATGATCTCGACCGAAAAATGGTCGATAGCCTTTCCCAAAAATACGACCACGGCGATAAAAGATATCGATCCCCATGCCCGGATCCGTCCATAGCTTTTTTTTTCCTCACCGAGCAACTCCATCGTAAACGTCTCAAGGAAGGAAATGATGGGAGAATAAAAGATGCCGTAAAATAGGGTGATGATGAAAATCTCCCAAAACCCGTTTGAATAAAAGTAAAAGGTCCATATCATCGTGCTTACAAAAAGGCACAGGATGTAAATGGGTTTCCTGGCTAAAAAGCGATCTGCCAGAGCGCTCCAGATCATTGAGAAAAGAACCAAAACAGCGGACCGCAACGCCGAAACCGCTCCGATCTGAAACCCGGTCAATCCGATGTGATAGCAATACAGATTGAAATACGGCAGAACGATTCCCATGACGGCAAAATGGATAAAATATTGGCCGGAAAGGATGACTCGGTCCGGCCTTCTGGCAAGGTAAACCATATGCCCGACATACGGCATCAGCCGCTAAAATGCAATACGGCATCTTCACAAGCATCATCGGGCAACCGGCCTTTTCATTTGGAAGGTGAAATCCCCTTTACTAATAAACCGCCGAATGCTATTGTAACAGCTCTAAATTCCCTATTCCTCAACACCGTAGCCGGACCGGTTTCTGTCATAAAAAGGAGATGGAGATGGACTACATCAAAATTCGATTCGGAGAAGACCTCGAACGACTCAGCTCCGAATTTGAAAAGGCCATCCAGAATATATTCCGTCCTCGGCCGATCAGCCCCATGTTTACCACCAGTGAAAGAAACTGGATCCCTCAAATGGACATTTATGAAACACCGGATGAAATCATTATTTTAGCCGAACTTTCAGGGGTCAAAAAAGAGGACCTGGAAGTCGAAATCAACAGCAAGGCGGTTAAAATTTATGGGAGTCGATCCCCTGTTTCCCGGTTGGAAAACAGCACCTATCTATTAGCCGAAATTCAATACGGGAGCTTTGAACGGATTCTGTTTTTTCCGACGCCCATTGATACGGATAAGGTCAATGCTTCATTTTCCAACGGATTCCTCCAGATCCGCCTGATTAAAATTCCGCTTCCCATTACCCATAAGATACACATCCGAGAAGGATAGGTTTTTTTCATATTCGCATGGATTGGACTCATTCTTTCTATTGAAAAAGTGCCCAATGTCGTCTTCAACCGATTCACCGGAGGTTCCCATGGATGATCAGAAACCACCGACGGATGTCGAAACAGAAAAGATCCCGGAACTCATTCCCATCCTTCCGTTGTTTGATGCAGCCCTTTTCCCGAAAATGATCCTCCCGCTGATGGTGATGCAGGAAGAATCGATTCAGCTCATCGATGAAACAATGTCCAAAGACCGGATTTTCGGACTTCTTCTCTCAAAGCATCCATCCAAAGACAAATATAAAGCGGACGACCTCTACTCGGTGGGAACGAGCGCTCTAGTTCTGAAAATGGCTAAAACCGATGATAGCAAGACGCAATTGCTTGTTCAGGGATTGCGGCGGTTTCAGATAAAAGAGTTTGTCATGGGAAAGCCGTATCTCATGGCTCGGGTGGAGCATATCAAGGAGGTCCAAAAAAAAGATAAGGAAATCGAAGCTCACATGGCCAACCTGATTCATCAATTCATGAGAATCGTAGAGCTTTCCCCGGGGCTCCCCAATGAGCTTGGTCCGCTCGCCAAATCGATCCAGGACCCGGGAACCCTGGCCGACATGGTTGCTTCCACCATCAATTCGACGCTCGAAGAAAAGCAAGCGGTTTTGGAAATTATCGAGGTTAAGAAACGGCTGAAGGAGGTCTTCCGCCAAGCCAACCATCAAAAGGAGGTCCTCGAGCTTGGAAATAAAATCCAGAGCCAGGTAAAAGGGGATATGGAAAAACAGCAAAAAGAGTATTACCTGCGCCAACAGCTTAAAGCCATCCGGGAGGAACTTGGAGAAAAAGACGAACCCAACCTTGAAATCGAGGAATATAAAACCAAGATCAAAGAGATGAATCTTCCGGAAGAAGCAAAGAAGGAAGCTGATCGGGAGCTTGGCCGCCTCTCCCGGATGCATCCCTCCTCCTCCGAATATACGGTGGCATCCACCTATCTTGACTGGCTGACCTCACTCCCATGGAACGAAAGCACCAACGACATCCTCGATGTCCGAAAAGCGAGACGTGTTTTGGATGAAGATCATTTCGGCCTTGAAAAGGCGAAGAAACGGATTATTGAATATTTGGCCGTCCGTAAACTGAAGGCGAATTCAAAAGGCCCCATCCTCTGTTTTGCAGGTCCTCCAGGGACCGGAAAGACATCTTTGGGCCGCTCAATCGCCCGGGCATTGGGTCGCCAATTTTTCCGGATCTCCCTGGGAGGGGTCCGGGACGAAGCCGAGATCCGCGGTCATCGCAGGACGTATGTCGGAGCCCTCCCCGGAAGGATCATTCAAGGGATTCGGCGATGCGGATCAAACAACCCGGTCTTTATGCTTGATGAAATCGATAAACTGGGAAGCGATTTCCGGGGTGATCCGTCCTCTGCCCTTTTGGAAGTCCTTGACCCGGAGCAGAACAACTCCTTTTCCGATCACTATCTGGACGTTCCCTTTGATCTCTCAAAAGTCATGTTCATCACCACCGCCAACATTCTCGACACCATCCCTCCGGCGCTCCTCGATCGAATGGAAGTGCTTCAGCTCCTGGGCTATACCGAGGATGAAAAGATCAAGATTGCCAACCGGTATCTGATCCCCAAGCAAATGGAAGCCCATGGCCTTAAGGCTGAGCAGATCTCATTCTCAAAAGGGGTGATCAAGAAAATCATTTCAGGATACACCCGGGAGGCGGGATTAAGAAACCTTGAAAGAGAAATCGCCGCCATCTGCAGAGGGGTAGCCAGCAAAATCGCCGAAGGCGAAGCCACATCCGTTTCCATTATGCTAAAAGATATCTTCAAATATATCGGACATGCCCGATACACTCAGGAGGAAATCGCCCGAACCGCCACGCCCGGCGTAGCCATGGGGCTTGCCTGGACTCAGGCCGGCGGAGAACTTCTCTTTGTTGAAGCCACTGCCATGAAAGGGAAAAAGGAGCTGACGCTCACCGGTCAGATGGGGAATGTCATGAAGGAGTCGGCCGCTGCTGCGCTTAGCTTCATACGGACGAATGCCGGGGCGCTCGGTATCGATGCCGATTTCTATTCAAAACAGGATATCCATATTCATATCCCGGCCGGCGCCATACCCAAAGACGGGCCTTCAGCCGGGGTTACAATGCTAACGGCCCTGACATCGCTCCTCTCCAATCGGCCGATCAAGAAAGACCTCGCCATGACCGGTGAAATCACCCTCCGAGGGCAGATTCTTCCGGTCGGGGGGATCAAAGAAAAGGTTCTTGCCGCCCATCGCGCCGGTATAAAAGTGGTGATCCTTCCGAGGCAGAATAAGAAGGATATCGACGATATTCCCAAGAAGGTTCAAAAAGAGATGAACTTCCTTTTTGTCGATAAAATGATGGAGGTCTTAAAACTTGCCCTTCAAAAATAGTCGATGGCTCAACGAACGGTGATACACTTCATATGCCGGTTTTCCTTTCTGCCGAGTGTTGCGGGGATCCTCCTTTTTATTTTCGGTTGTTCGGGGATCGCTCCTCCGCCCAAGGCGCCGCCCGGTCACCCCAAACCGTATCGGGCGTTAGGGCAGTGGTATCAGCCCGTTCCGGATTCAAAAGGGTTTCGCCAACAGGGGGTGGCATCATGGTACGGCGAGCAATTTCACGGCCGTAAAACATCAAGCGGCGAATCATATGATATGAATGCCATGACGGCGGCCCATAAGACTCTCCCTCTAGGCACAGAGGTAAGGGTCCGAAATCTGGAAAGCGGCCGGGAGATCAATGTTCGAATTAATGATCGCGGCCCTTTTGTTCGCGATCGGATTATCGACCTTTCCGTCGGTGCTGCGAAGGCTATCGGGATCCATCAAGCCGGGACTGCACCGGTTGAAATCGAGGCGCTTGGACCGTCTCCTGATACCGCGCCTATGAGTTCTTCATCAGCTGCTCCAACTGCAATTGACTACTTCTCTGGCAACTTCACCATCCAGGTCGGTGCGTTTTCGGACAAGACCAACGCTGAAAAACTCATCCATCAGATGGAACAAACGTATAAAAACGTTCATATGGTTCCCTTCTTCGACGGCGCCAGAACATGGTACAGGGTTCGGGTTGGAAGAAACAACAACCTCCAAAAAGCTCTGGAATATGAAACCTACATGATTCAAAACGGTTTTTCGGACGCCTTTGTCGTAGCAGAATGAACCCTGCAGTTGCATAAAAAACATGATAAGGTATAGAAAAAAAGAATGATAACAGGGCATTTGAATACGTTTAGGCATGGTTCGCGAA
>MGQD01000016.1:21250-21388 GCA_001797695.1 Deltaproteobacteria bacterium RBG_13_49_15
TTCGCCTGATTACATCAAATCCTGGGAGGAATTTCACTTTATACCGGGAAGCCTTCGCGCAATCAAAATACTTACGGACGCCGGTTACTCCTGTATCGTGATATCCAACCAATCGGCGATCAACCGGAAAATGATCAC
>MGQD01000016.1:21463-21913 GCA_001797695.1 Deltaproteobacteria bacterium RBG_13_49_15
CTTTTTCTGCCCTCATATTCCAGAGGACGAGTGCCGCTGCCGAAAACCCAAGCCGGGTTTAATTTTTCAGGCTGTGGAAACTCATGAATTACTTCTTCCGGATACGATCATGATCGGAGACAGCGTTAAGGATATCGAATCTGCAAGGACGGCCGGATGCGGATTAGCTATTCTGGTCAGAACCGGAAATATCGCCATGGCTGAAAAACAGCTCAAACAAAAAGGTCTTTTCCCGGATCATGTGGCGGACGACTTATTCGCTGCAGCCCGATGGATCGTATCCGGAAACCGATCCTCCAAGCGATATTGAGTGAAGCTCCCCGCTCTGAAGAACTGGGCTTCCCGGCAAGGAAAATGTCTATTTTAGATAGCTTCCCTTGACCCCATCTTAATAAGCCTTAGGCTTATTAATAAGCTTAAGGCTTATTAAAAGGCGGGGCTTGCGGGAAG
>MGQD01000017.1:0-254 GCA_001797695.1 Deltaproteobacteria bacterium RBG_13_49_15
GTATAGGGAAGGGGATGTTTTCATCGTAAACGATCCATGGCTCCTTGCCGGGCATCTCAACGACGTATGCGTGATGAGCCCCATTTTTTTTAAAGAAAGGCCGGTGGCATTTACCGCCTGCGTGTTTCACCATTCGGATATTGGAGGGAGGGTATCTTCGGACAACCGTGAAGTGTATGAGGAGGGGTTGTTCATCCCTCCGATAAAGATTTATGACGCCGGGCGTATCAATGAGGCGGTACTGGATATGATCC
>MGQD01000017.1:305-3431 GCA_001797695.1 Deltaproteobacteria bacterium RBG_13_49_15
TCGCAGCCAACCATGTCTGTGCGAAGAAGATCGTCGAAATGATGGAAGATGAAGAACTCGATACGCTCGACGACCTTGCGGATGAAATTATCGAACGCACGGAAAAAAGCATGCGCAGCGCCATTTCCAAAATTCCGGATGGTGAATACCCCTATGAAGGAGTTATTGAAGGCGCCGGGAAGCGGGGTGACATCACGATCCGGCTCACCGTCTCGGTAAAAAAGGATGATATCCATGTGGACTTTTCCGGCACATCCGCCCAGGTGGACTGGGGCGTGAACGTGGTCTACAATTTTACTTATGCGTATGTATTCATGGCCGTTAAAAGCGCATTTGATCCGGAGATACCCATCAACGAAGGAGCGACCCGGCCCATCCGGATGTCGGCCCCGGAAGGATCGGTTGTGAATTGCCGGTTCCCTGCGCCGGTGGCCGCCCGGATGCAGGTGGGGCACTTTATGACCGAAATGGTGTTCAGGGCCATTTCAAAAGCTGCGCCGGACCGGATCATCACCGACAGCGGAGGGACGCCGGCGCAAACCAATATTTTTTACGGTAAAAGGAATGACGGGAGCCCATGGCATACCATGATTATTCGCGGCGGCGGGTTGGGCGCCTCGGGACGGACGGATGGGCATCACTGCGCCATTTTCCCGGCCAACGGCGCCAATACGCCCGTTGAGATTTTTGAAAGCGACACTCCGCTCCTGGTGGCGGCCAGAGAAATCCTTTGTGATTCCGGCGGACCGGGGAAGATGAGAGGAGGGCTCGGACGCCGGATGGTGATACGGATTCCGGATGATGATCAGGGGCCATCGGGACAGGTCACCGTGGCGGTTCAGGCCGGTCGTTTCCGGTATCCTCCTCATGGGATTTTCGGCGGCGGCTCAGGCGGAAAAGCCAGGTTCCTGAAAAACGGTCAACCGGCCGACCCCAGCGGACTGACCTTCTGCAGCCGCGGCGATCTGCTTTCATTTTACAGCGCCGGCGGCGGCGGATACGGGGATCCGCTGGAAAGAAGCATCGAATCGGTTAAAAGGGATGTCGAGTATGGTTATATCGGCATTGAAAGCGCCTTAGCGGATTATGGAGTCGTCGTTGATCAGGCATCATTTGAAGTAGATATGAAAAAAACCGAAGCTGCTCGAAAGAATCGCCGGCTAAAACAGGAATAGCTTTTTTACGGTCAAAGGAGTCGCCCCCCATGTTCGAAACGTTCATGCCGTTATTTAAGAATCGCGATGAATTGGATGCCCATCGGCTTAAAGGACTGAAATGGACGGTCAACCACGCCTATAACGGATCTGCATTCTACCGGAAGCGGCTGGACGAAGCCGGCCTCCGGCCGGGGGATATCGCGAGCATGGAGGATATCCGGCGCCTCCCGCTGACGACGGCGGAAGACCTGCGAAGCGGTTATCCGTTCCCACTGCTGTCGATTCCGGAATCCGAAGTCGTCCGGATTCATGCCTCTTCCGGAACGACGGGAAAGAAAAAAGTTCTGACCTATTCTCAAAAGGACATCGACGATTGGGCATTCATGTTTGCGAGGTGTTATGAGATGGGGGGAGTGACCCGGAGAGACAGGGTGCAGATTGCCGTGGGATACGGAATCTGGACAGCCGGTGTGGGTTTTCAACTGGGATGCGAACGTCTCGGGGCAATGTCCATTCCAGTAGGACCGGGAAACATCGATATGCAGTGCCAGTTTCTGGAAGACCTCAAATCAACGGTGATCTGCTGCACCGCCTCCATGGGCTTGCTTATGGCCGAGGAGGTTTGCCGGCGCAACCTGAAGGATAAGATCGCGCTCAAGAGGATGATTTTCGGCTCCGAAAGGAGCGGAGATGCGATGCGGCGAAGGATCAAGGATCTCCTGGGGCTTGAAGACATGTTCGATATCACCGGGATGACCGAACTCTATGGCCCGGGGACCGGACTCGATTGCGCACGGCATGAAGGGATACACTATTGGGCCGACTATTACATCCTGGAAATCTTGGACCCGGAAACGTTGGAACCGGTATCAGACGGCCAAGTCGGTGAAATGGTGGTTACAACGCTATGCAAGGAAGCCGCCCCGCTCATCCGGTACCGCACGAGGGATCTGACGAGAAAGATCGACCATCCGTGTTCTTGCGGGAGTTTGCTTCCGCTGCATGACCGGATCCTGGGGCGGTCCGACGATATGATCATTTTCAGGGGGGTCAATATTTATCCGGGGCAGATTGACCAGATTCTCTCGGAAACCCCTGAAATCGGCAGCGAATATCAGGTCGTTTTGAGTAGGGGTAAAGAGGGGAAAGACCACATGCTCCTTAGGGTGGAAACTCAGCCTGATGTCCCCCCATCAAGCAGAAACGGCATCAAAAAAGCGATTGCCGAAAAAGTTAAAAAAACCATACTTGTCAGTTCAACAGTCGAAATTGTGGAGTATGGAACGCTCCCGAGATCGGAGAGGAAGTCGAAGCGGATTTTTGATGAACGGCCGCAATGAACGGATTGAATCGGCATAACGCATAATTTTTAAAGAGGTTCAAATGAGGCGATTTACCTATATGACCCCCAGATCGCTGGATGAAGCGATATCATTGCATGAATCGCATGGAGATCGGGCGAAATACATCGCCGGCGGAACGGATATTCTGATCAGGATCAAGGAAAAAAAAGCATCCCCGGATTACCTGATCTCGCTTAAGCATATCATCAGACCGGACCGCCCTCTTTTTAATAAGGAAACCGGAGAGCTGTATATCAGCGCTTTTGTCACGCACCGGATGATCGAAAATTCCCCTCTCGTCCGGCTCCGTTATCCGGTTCTCCATGATGCGGTGAAAAATATCGGCTCGGTACAGATCCGGAATGTCGCCACCATCGGAGGGAACCTGGTGAATGCCGTCCCGTCGGCGGACGGCGCCATTCCTCTGATCTCCCTTGATGCCAGGGTCAATATCCATGGACCGAAGGGGGAAAGGTCGATGGACCTTCTCCGGTTTTTCCTGGGTCCCGGGCAATCCGATCTGGAGGGGAGCGAAATCCTAAATGAGATCATTGTCCCCCCGCTCCTTCCGCGCACCGGAAGCGCCTATATCAAGTTCGGAAGGCGGGAGGCCATGGAGCTTCCCC
>MGQD01000017.1:3640-3769 GCA_001797695.1 Deltaproteobacteria bacterium RBG_13_49_15
GACCCTGCTGCATCTGCTCAGGGAAGTGCTCGGGCTTTCCGGGACCAAGGAGGGGTGCGGAAGCGGCGAGTGCGGCGCATGCACCGTCATCGTCGATGAAATGGCGGTCAATTCCTGCATTTACCTGGC
>MGQD01000017.1:3868-4110 GCA_001797695.1 Deltaproteobacteria bacterium RBG_13_49_15
AATTCAGTGCGGTTATTGCTCTCCGGGAATGATCATGTCGGCGAAAGCGCTCCTGGATCAAGATTCGAATCCCGGTGAGAATGAAATTAAGGAAGCGATTGCCGGAAATATCTGCCGGTGCACCGGTTATGTTCAAATCATTGAATCCATTAAATCCCTGCGCGCCCGCGATACGGAACACGTCAATGTGGTGGCTTGGCGAAGCGAAGAGGGGATCGAATAAAAAAGGGGGAATGATGCGC
>MGQD01000017.1:4244-4792 GCA_001797695.1 Deltaproteobacteria bacterium RBG_13_49_15
TGCCAGGATCATTCATATCGACGCCTCCAAGGCCCGGCAACTGACCGGTGTTCGGGCCGTTATCACCGGGAGCGATATCCCTGAAATCCGGTTCGGCGTATATAAGGATAACCGTCCGCTCAAAGCGGGAAAAGTGCGGTCTTACCGGGATGAGGTCGCGGCGGTGGCCGCCATCGATCCGGAAATCGCAGAGGAGGCCCTGGGCCTGATCGAGGTCACCTATGAAGCCCTTCCGGCCATATTCGATCCGGTGGAGGCCATGAAGGAAGGGGCTCCGCTGGTTCACGAGGAGCATAAAACCAACATCCTGAACATGCCATGGAAGATCCATTACGGAAATGTGGAGGAGGCCAGGAAGAAGGCGGTTCATGTCGTGGAAGACCGGTTCAGCACCACCTGGGTGACCCATTGTTGTATGGGGACCAGCGGCGCTCTGGCTCAATTCGACAATGCCAACAACCTCACTATCCATTCCAACACCCAGATCCCTTCACTGGCGCAAAAGGATTTCCTGGAAGCCCTTGAAGCCATGGGGCATAAAGATCGGC
>MGQD01000017.1:4885-5667 GCA_001797695.1 Deltaproteobacteria bacterium RBG_13_49_15
ATACCAGAAAACCGGTTAAAATCATGTTCGACCGAAAGGAGGAGTTTATCGCCACCTCCACACGCCAACCGGCCGCAATTACCATTTCACAGGGATGCGATGGTGAGGGAAAGCTGATGTTCAGGGATATTTCAATGATTCTGGACAACGGCGCCTATACCTCCTGGGGCGCCACAACTCCTTCGGTAATGATGATGCCGATTTGCACGCTCTACAAAGTTCCGAATGTGCGATACGAGGCCAAATGCGTTTACACCAACAACACCTATTCGCAAGCAATGAGAGGGTACGGAAACCCGCAGGCCACGTTTGCCATAGAGAGTTCCATGGACATGCTGGCGGAGACGGCCGGCATCGACCGGGTTGACTTTCGGCGCATCAATGCCAATGAGAGCGGCTATGTATCCCCGCAAAACTTTCGGATCACGACATGCGGCCTGACGGAATGCATCGATGAGGTCGAAAAGCGGATCGGCATGAAAAAGGCCAGGAATAAGGGAGAAGGGGTTGGAATAGCTTCATTGATCCATGTGGGGGGAGGGGCCCGGGTTTACAAGTCGGACGGTTGCGGCACCATGATCAAGATCGATGATTTTGGAAAAGTTAACGTATTCACGGGCGCAACGGATATGGGCCAGGGGGCGGATACGGTCATAGCCCAAATCGTTGCGGAAGAGCTCGGGTTGCTGGTCGAAGACATCCATGTGATCCATTCGGATACGGATATATGCCCCTGGGACGTGGGCGCTCACGCCAGCCGGACGACGTTTGTGGCCGGAAAT
>MGQD01000018.1:0-2006 GCA_001797695.1 Deltaproteobacteria bacterium RBG_13_49_15
ATTGAAGGACGCCGTGTTTTTGAGCACCTCACCGTAGAGCAAAATCTTAAGGTGGGCGCGCATATGAAAAAACGCGGCGGAAGGTCCATCAAAGACGGATTGGAAATGGTGTATCACTACTTCCCCAGGTTAAGGGAAAAAAGAAACGAGGTGGCGGGCTTTATCAGCGGAGGCGAACAACAGATGACCGTTGTCGGCCGCGCGCTGATGACCCAGCCCAAACTGATCCTCCTCGATGAACCTTCCATGGGCCTGGCTCCGCTTCTCATCCATGAAATCTTTAACATCATCACCCGGCTCAATCATGAAGAAAAGATTTCCATTCTTCTGGTCGAACAAAACGCCAAGCTGGCTCTGAACGTGGCTCCCCATGCCTATGTGCTTGAAAACGGACGCATCGTCATGGACGATACCGCCGAAAGGCTCAAGGAAAACCCGGACATCAAAGATTTCTATCTTGGCATGACCGATCTTGGGGGAAGAAAAAGTTTTCGGGATGTCAAGCACTATAAGCGACGAAAACGATGGCTTACCTAGTTTCCTTCCATAAATGGCCCTTTTCCGATTTCTGGATTGGAAACCTTATTGTGTCCAAAAATGATTCGTGGATGGACACTACCTAACCCTTAAAACCCAGCAGGGGAGGTCTCATATGCAAAAAAAATCGACATTTTTTACCTTATTCAGCATATTTATCCTTGCCGTATTTCTTTCAGGCTGCGCCGGAATGGCAGCCAAACCGACGGCAAGTAACTTTCAGGCTCCAAAGGTTACGCTCAATTACGTGGATGTGGCCCATTATTTCGGATGGTGGTTCTATGATGCAAAAGCAGCGCCCGTCAAAGGAAACGCCGGAAATAACGGAGCTCCATTGGATTTTGCGTTTGTCTTCGATATCCAAAACCCGAATCCATTTCCGGTCATGCTGGAAGGCTTCAAGTTTGCATGCACCTTAGATGGATTTGAAGTTAATTCCGGGTATTCCGCCGAGGCTCAGTGGATCCCTGCCGGAAAAACCAATCAGCTTCGTGTAGAAGTCCTCTATGATATTCCTGGAACGCAGATGAGTTTGCTGATTGTTGCCGGGAACCAGTTGAAAGAGAAAGGGGTTGGAATCTGGGATCAGCTTGAAAAGATCTGGACCGGAGCCCCGGATTTTTCTTACCCGGTCGGTGTGGTTCAGGGCTCGGCCATTTTCAAGGCGGATGGCCTGACCAAAGTCGCCGGATTTGAAGGGAAGTTCCCCAAATAGTTCGGGATGCAATTCGTTGTTGATTACCTTGCCCCCATTCGATATGAGGTGGGGGCAAGGTATTTTTTTTAATTCATCAACCGTAAGTTTTCATTGAGATAATTTGCCATGGGCATTCATGATTTCACATTTTACGATCTTGTCAACCGAAATGCCGGAACGTTTGGCGACAAAATCGCATGGAACGAAGCGGATGATCAGCGAGTACTGACCTTTGCCGGATACAAACAGGAGATCGAGCGCCTGGCCAAAGGATTTCAACTGCTTGGCATTATAAAAGGCGACCGCATCGGTATTCTCGGAAAAAACAGCCTGGAATATTTTCTTCTTTATGGCGCAGCGGCCGCCATCGGGGCCATCTGCCTTCCGATCAACTGGCGATTATCCGGGGCAGAAGTTTCGTTTAATTTAAACGACGGCACGCCGAAAACCCTTTTTGCAGATCAGGAATTTCAGGACCTGATTGAAAATGAGAAAAAAAGACTCCCATCGATCCGTTCATGGTTTAATCTTAAAGCAGATGCCGGGAGATTTACCTCATTCAAATCTCTGATGGACAACACGGGGGATTTCGAACCCGTTGATGTATTCACGGATGATGGATTTGTCATTATTCATACAGCCGCAGTTGCCGGAAGGCCGCGCGGGGCTCTTTTAAGTCACGGGAACGTATTGTGCGCCAACATCCATCTCAATTATTGTTTCGGGCTCTCACAAAAGGACGTGCACCTGAACCTTCTCCCTCTTTTTCATG
>MGQD01000018.1:2135-10637 GCA_001797695.1 Deltaproteobacteria bacterium RBG_13_49_15
CACCGATCCTCTCTTCCATTATCGAAGCTTCCGAAAAAACCGGCAGGGACATCCGTTCGGTTAGAGCGATACTCGGACTGGGAGTGCCTGAAACCATTTCAAAATATCAGAGTATTACCGGTGGAACCTTCTATTCCATGTACGGCCAGACCGAAACATCCTGCCTGGCGACACTAGGTCCATACAATGATAAGCCCGGATCTGCAGGAAAGATGATCCCGCTTTCCGAAGTCCGCCTCCTGGATGAATATGACCGGCCTGTCGGCATCGGTGAGGTCGGTGAGATCGCAATGAAGGGGCCGATGGTCTTTTTGGGATACTGGAACCTTCCGGATGATACCGCCAATGCGTTTCGGAGCGGATGGCACCATACCGGCGACTTAGGGCGTTTTGATAAGGACGGCTTTTTATGGTATGCCGGGAGGAAAGCGGAAAAGGAACTCATTAAACCGGGCGGTGAAAATGTTTACCCGGCCGAGGTCGAAAAAGTGATCCTTCAACATCCTGATGTTGAAAAAACAGTAGTGTTCGGCGTTCCGGATCCCAAATGGAAGGAAGGGATCAAGGCCGTCTGCCGACTCAAGGAAGGAACGGATCTCCAGCCTAAGGAACTGATCCGATTTGTGGGAGAGCGTATCGCCGGATTCAAGAAGCCCAGGTACGTTCAATTTGTCCACGATATCCCCCTGAAAGGAGACGGAACCGTTGACAGGGCAAGAGTAAAAGAATTGTTTGGAGGCCCCCAAGAGTAGTTCCGGTCGCCTCATCCGGAAAGGAAAAAAATGACGGATACCATCCAACTGGAAAGAGGCATAAAGAGCATTGAGGAATCCTTTCGATCCTTCTCCTTCATGGACTCCAGAGATAAAATTCTGGAGTCGCTATCCGGCTTCGAACACCTTACCGATCATTTACAACAAATCCCTGAACTGGATGCTATCATCAAATGGCATAAAAACCTTTTTCTTCAAAAGGTATTCTATTTTCCCCGCGCTGAGCAACTTCTGGATGAGGCGTTATGCATTCTGGAAAACAATGAAGAATCGCTTCTTCAATCCTGGAAATTGAGGGTTCTTATTTCGCTGGGGTATGTCCATCGGGCACGATGCAATTACATCGACGCGGACACCTTTTTAAACGATGCCTTGAAGATGGCACAATCCGATCCGTCCCTTTTTCGCTTTTTAGGAGAAATTTATTCTCTTTTAAGCAGCACCAATTTCTTCCTTCACTACAACAGCCGGGCAAAACGATACGCCACCCTTGAAAAAGAAATCGCAGGGAAACGGTACCATGATGATCCATCCGACCAACCTCGTGTCGCTTCGTATGCGTTTTCCCTGGTCAACTTCTCCCGCATCCACCGGCTCATTGGCCTTATTCAGCCCGAATATGCATCGGATTTGGAAGAAGCCATCGGGATTTTCAGGCAGATCAACCATGAAAAAGGTCTTAACCTGGCTATCCTCGAGCTGGCCGAGCACCACTGCGCCACCAACTTGATCGATAACACTCTGGATATCGCTCTTTCACTGGAACAAACCTTTATTAAAGAGGGGATGTATCCGGAAGCGATTCAGGCCGGCCTGGTTGCCGTAAAGGTTTTTCACAAAACATACAATTTTGAACAGGCAAGAAAAAAGGGGGCCGAAATCATCGGATTTGCCGGGACGCATCGGCTTGAATCCGAACTCGTCATGGCGGATGTAAATCACGAACTGGGCGTGATCCATTATGCCGTGAACGAAGAACGAAAAGCGATCGGTTTTTTCAGGGAATCAGCCAGGCTGGGGATGGTGATGGGAATCAAAAGCATCATCGTTCGAGCATTCAATGATTCACGGGTCATCGATAAACATCAGGCTGCAGAACTGTTGACTTCGGATCTTGTTTATGAAGAAGCCCGATTTGTCAGAAACCGGGTTGAACGAACGATCAATCCGTTTAAGGAATCCCGCAGCAAGGTCAAAATTTCCGCATCCACCATGTTCCTGGACATTGTCGATTTTTCGGCCATCATGATGAGATCGGATGAGGATTTGACGGTTAAAATGGTTGACGAACTCATCGACCGGATCTGCCTTATCATTTACTTCCACAACGGTTACATCGATAAATTCCTCGGAGACGGAGTGATGGCCATCTTCGAACACGGCGATTCCCCAAAACCCGATATGGCGCTGAATATCGTTAAATGCGGCCTTGACATCCTGAGAGCGCTCAAGCACAAGAATTACAAGTTGAAAAAGGTATTCGGTGTTGATCATAACATCGATGTCCGGATCGGCATCAGCACCGGAGACATCTATGCCATTTTGCTTGGAAACTATATCAAAACCGAATTCACGTACCTTGGGAACTCAGTCAATCTGGCTTCAAAACTTGAGAAGCAGGCGGCAAGCCGGATGATCCTTGTAGACGACAAGACCTTTGAACTGGTCGGAAACCGGGTGATATCCGTTCCTCAACCGGTACAAATTCCAGGCATTGGGAAAACCATGGCCCATAAAATCATCCGGCTTACCCGAAAAACCGAACGGACCTTTTCCGGCACGCCCCGGATCCCTGAAAACCAGAACAGCCGGCCTGAATCGTGATCATGCCGGCACAACACGATAAGGAGTGTAAAGAATGGTTCGCACAGAAATTTCCCTTTTTTTAAAAAACGTGCCGGGGGAGCTCGGCAGGCTGACCTCTCTTTTATCAAAAGAGGGGATCAATATCGATGCGTTGACCATCCAGGACGCCTCCAGCTATGTCCAGGAGCTGTTTAAAGCCAGGGGTAAATCCCTTAAACGGATCGCCTCCATTGCCAGTTACCATTCCATGCGAAAAGATTCGGCTGAATTTGCACTGATACGGCTTCTGGTAAACCATACGGATAAGGCCATCGACTTCCTCTCGAAAAACGACTATCTCTTCGATATCATGCCGGTCATTGCCATCGAATTGGAAAATAGGCCGGGAACGCTTGCCGAGGTGGCCACGAAGTTCGGAAAAGAGGGGATCAATATCAATTATGTTTACGGCTCTGTTTCCTCACCCGATGCAAAGTGCTTATTCGTATTTTGTCCCGAGGACATCGAGCTTGCCGCAAAAATCTTCAACTGATCTGCATCGGTGAACGCGGATAGACCCTTTTAGCGGCTCCGCTTGTCCTGAAAAATGTGGTTGGAAATAACCACCCGCTGAATTTCAGAAGTTCCTTCATAGATCGTGAAAACACGCGCATCCCGGTAATAGCGCTCCACGGGATATTCCTTGATAAAACCGTATCCGCCGTGGATTTGAACCGCTTTTGCCGTCACCCGATTAACCATTTCCGACGCAAAAAGCTTGGCCATGGAAGCCTGGGCCGTGTAGTTTTCACTTCGATCCTTCATGGCCGCAGCCGAAAGCATGAGCTGCCGGGAAGCCTCGATTTCTGTGGCCATATCGGCGACCATCCACCGAATCCCCTGAAACTTTGAAATGGGCTGGCCGAATTGTTCCCGTTCTTTGGCGTATTTCACCGAATTATCCAGGGCCGCCTGGGCCACCCCCACCGACTGGGCCGCAATCCCAATCCGCCCGCCGTCTAAAGCGGTCATGGCGATGGTGAACCCGTCCCCTTCTTTTCCAAGCCGATTTTCTACAGGAACGCGGCAATTTTCAAATGTGAGATCGGTGGTATCGGAAGCGCACAACCCCATCTTATTCTCCAGGTTCCCAACGATCAGGCCGGGAATATCTTTTGTAACAATAAAGGCGGAGATTCCCATGTGCCGGGCCGATTCATCGGTTTTCGCAGTGACGATGACAAGGCCTGCATTCTTCCCCGTTGTGATGAACCGCTTGGTTCCGTTTAATACGTAATCGTTTCCGACCCGCCTGGCCGATGTCTTTTGCCGGGAAGGGTCCGAACCGGCATGAGGCTCGGTCAATGCAAACGCACCGATGCATTCTCCCCTGGCAAGCGGTTTGAGGAACCGTTCTTTTTGCATTTCACTTCCGTATTTTAAAATACTTTCACAAACGATGGAATTGTGCACCGACATGACGACGGCAGTGGAAGCGCATGCATAAGCGACTTCGGAAAGAGCCAGGACATACGCCACGGTGTCTGCACCGGATCCGTCATATTCCGCCGGAACCATCATTCCCATAAGTCCCAGCTCGGCCAGCCGCTTGAGATTTTCAGCAGGAAACTCTCTTGTTATATCACGCTCCATGGCGGTCGGAGCGATCACCTCTCTGGCGAACTCTCTGACCATGGACTGAATCATCATTTGTTCATCGGTTAGCTTGAACAACATATTCCGTTCCTTTTCCTTTCTTTAACCCCGCCTCATCCCAGCTAAAATCGCTTTTATGCACCGTAAATCACCACCAAAAGCTCAGCCTGTTCTTTCCCGGTGTTTCTGAGGTGGTGCCTGATTCCGGAGTTAAAGTGAAGCGAATCGCCCTTTCCCAACCGATTGAGATGCTCACCCACGGTGATTTCCACTTTGCCGGAAATCACATATACAAACTCTTCTCCTTCGTGCTGGTACCCGACCCCTTTGTGGTCCTGAAGGGGCTCCACGATTACCCTAAACCCCTTGAGGTGCTTGTTTTCCGCACCGGGTGTCAAGGTGGTATAGGCATAATTGTCTGTCCTTTGGGTATATGCCTTGATCCTCTTTTTGAGACTCGAATCCTGCTCCCTCAGGAATAGGCCGGAATCGATTTCAAGAGCTCTGGCGATGGTCAATAGAGTCCCCACCGGCGGAGTCAATTTTCCTGACTCCACTTTTTTAAGATAATCGATGGAAAAGCCGGTTTCGTTGGCCATCCGTTCATAGGTCATTTTCTTCTTTTTCCTGACTTCCTTGATCCGTTTTCCGATGGAAACCATGACATCCCCTCTTTCCCGGAACCGAAATGCTCCATTCCGGCATTTCTATCATGCGGCCGCCGGTGAACCCTAATCGGTTGCCGCCGATTTCTTCAAATCCGGCGGCCGCGAATCCATTTAATAGGAATAAAACCCGCGGTTGCTTTTTCTCCCCAGCCATCCGGCCTCCACGTACTTCCTGAGCAGCGGGCACGGCCGGTATTTGGAATCGTTAAATCCCTTATATAATGTCTCCATGATGGCCAGACAGGTATCAAGCCCGATCAGGTCGGCCAGCGCCAGCGGACCCATGGGATGGTTCATTCCAAGCTTCATGACCGTATCGATATCGTCCCTGGTTCCCACACCATGGTAAAGGCAATAGATCGCCTCATTGATCATTGGCATCAATATCCGGTTGGCGATAAAACCCGGATAATCATCGGCCTTGGCCGGCGTTTTGCCGAATTTGACGGCCAGGTCCCAGGTGATCCGGAGGGTAGATTCGGAGGTAGTAATGGCCGGAATTACCTCAACCAGTTTCATCACCGGAACCGGATTCATAAAATGCATGCCGATGACCTTATCGGGTCGCCTGGTTTTTGCAGCAATCCTGCCGATGGGAATGGAGGAGGTGTTGCTCGAAAGAATGACATGAGGTGCGCAAATACCGTCCAGATCCTTAAAAAGCTGAAATTTTATGGGTTCGTTTTCGGTGGCCGCCTCCACAATAAAATCCGCGGATTTCATTTCAGTGATATCCGTCGTGGTTCTGATCCGCCCTAATACGGCTTCCTTTTCATCCGGTGAGATCTTCCCCTTTTCCACGCCTTTGATTAAAAGGCGTTCGATTGTTTTCATCCCCTTTGAAAGAAATTCCATGCTGATGTCGTTCATGATCACATTAAACCCGCTGATCGCCGCCACCTGGGCAATCCCATTCCCCATCTGCCCCGCGCCGATGACGCCAAATATCTTGATCTCCATCCGATTCTCCTTATCCATCTTTTTTTATTTGCATCGACAAAGCGCTCCCGCCTGCACCCTATCGTTTGACGATCATTGCCACGGCCTCCCCGCCGCCTAAACAAAGGGATGCCAGTCCGATCTTTTTTCCCTCCCGTTTCATTTCATAAAGGAGTGTGACCAGTACCCGGCATCCGCTGGCGCCGATCGGATGTCCCAGCGCCACGCTTCCTCCGTTGACGTTCACCCTGGAGGGATTCAATCCCAGCTCTTTCAGAACGGCGACGGTGGACCCGCTGAACGCTTCGTTAACTTCATACAGATCGACATCGTTGATGCCGATCCCCTCTTTTTTTAAGCACTTGGGGATTGCCCATATGGGCGCCGCCAGGACGTATTTCATGTCGATTCCGAAAGACGCCTGGGCGCCGATGGAAGCAAGGACCTGTCGCCCTTCTTTTTTTGCTTTTTCCTTCTCCATGACGACCACCGCCGCTGCGCCGTCGCTGATGACGGAGGCGTTCCCCGCCGTGGTTACTCCTCCTTCTTTAAACGCGGACTTCATTTTGGAGAGAACCTCAATACTCGTTTCCCTAGGGCATTCATCCTTGTCGAACAGGATCGTTTCCCCTTTTTTACCCTTGATTTTAACAGGAACGATCTCTTCGGCAAACTTCCCTTTGGAAGCGGCATCAAGGGTTCTTCGATACGATTCGGCTGCATATCGATCCTGATCCTCGCGGCCGACATGATACCTTTCGCTGCAAAGCTCGTTGGATATCCCCATGTGGAAATTATTGACGATATCCCACAGGCCGTCATGAACCATGTGATCCTCAATTTTATCCGTACCCATCCGGTAACCGAAACGGGCTTTTTTCAGAAAAAAAGGGGCCATGCTCATGTTTTCCATTCCTCCGGCAACCACCACATCCGCATCGCCTGTCTGAACGGCCTGTGCGGCCAGCATCACCGCTTTCAAGGCCGATCCGCAAACTTTGTTGATGGTGATGCATTCCGCTTCCCAGGGCATTTGGGCCTTTACGGCAGCCTGCTTTGCAGGATTTTGTCCATATCCGCACGGCAGCACCTGCCCCATAATCACTTCATTGACGTCCTTTTTCTCAATTCCCGAGCGTTGAATCGCTGTCTCGATGACGATTCCTCCCAGCTCCGTAGCGCCGATGGCGGCAAGCGACCCATTGAAGCTGCCAAGAGGCGTTCGAACAGCGCTCACGATCACTGCTTCCCGCATCCGTGTTCCTCCTTTTACCATTTAGGTATGCTTTTATTGCTTTGAATTACAATCCGAATTTACAGTGTACATGATAAAACCTATTTCTCATCCGTTTTCATGCTGGATTCAGGTTACATATTTCTCCGGTATTTGCCGCCGACGTCGTAAAGTGCCTGACTGATCTGTCCCAGCGTGCAGGACCGGACGGTATTCATCAGTTCCGCGAAAATGTTTTTCCCTGAAAGCGCGGCTTCCTGCAATCGCCGAAGGTCGCGCGACGCTTGATTTTTGTTTTTTTGCTTGAATGCCTCCAGCCGCTTGAGCTGTGATTCCTTTTCTTCTTCCGTTGCCCGTGAAAGCTCGACGTTTTCACTGAGCTGGTCCTGATCCGCATCCGGGTCCCGGAAGGTATTGACGCCGATAATGGGGAGTTCCCCCATATGCTTGAGCTTCTCGTAGTGAAGGGATTCCTCCTGAATCCGGCTTCGCTGATAACCGGTCTCCATGGCGCCCAACACACCGCCGCGCTCCGAGATCCGATCGAACTCCGCCAGGACGGCCTCTTCCACCAGGTCGGTCAACTCGTCTACGATAAAACTCCCCTGGTTCGGGTTCTCGTTCTTGGCAAGCCCCCACTCCCGGTTGATGATGAGCTGAATCGCCAGTGCCCGCCTGACCGATTCGCGGCTCGGCGTGGTGATCGCTTCGTCGAACGCATTCGTATGAAGGCTGTTGCAATTGTCGTAAACGGCGCACAGCGCCTGAAGCGTTGTTCGAATGTCGTTGAACTGGATATCCTGGCTGTGAAGGGAACGGCCGGAGGTCTGGATGTGATATTTGAGCATCTGGGCGCGCTCCGGTCCATGGTATTTATATTTCATGGCAATAGACCATATCCGCCTCGCTACTCGCCCGATGACCGTATATTCCGGATCCATTCCGTTGGAAAAAAAGAAGGAGAGGTTTGGGGCGAATCGATCCACCGGCATTCCTCTGGAGAGATAGTATTCCACATAAGTGAATCCGTTCGCCAGGGTCAGTGCGAGCTGGGTTATCGGATTGGCGCCGGCTTCGGCAATATGATATCCGGAAATGGAAACGGAATAGAAGTTCCGCATTTCGTTTTCGATAAAATATTCCTCCATATCTCCCATCACCTTCAATGCGAATTCGATGGAAAAGATGCAGGTATTCTGTCCCTGGTCCTCTTTGAGGATATCGGCCTGAACCGTCCCGCGGATATTGGACAAAACCGTTTTCCTGATCTTCTGAAATTCTTTTTCGGTTGGAGCCTTCGCATGTTCAGCCATAAACCGTTCGACCTGCTGGTCGATGGCCGCATTGAAAAACATGGCTAAAAGCATCGGCGCCGGGCCATTGATGGTCATGGAAACCGACGTGTTTGGGGCGCACAGCTCAAACCCGTCATACAGCACCCGGACAT
>MGQD01000018.1:10650-12189 GCA_001797695.1 Deltaproteobacteria bacterium RBG_13_49_15
GATGCTGACTCCCGATGTTCCCACCTTTCCGTAATTGTCCGGCCGCCTTTCCGGATCGAATCCGTAAAGAGTGACCGAATCGAATGCCGTAGAAAGCCGTTTGGCTTCATAGGCTTCGGACAGAAGTTTGAAACGCCGGTTGGTTCTCGACGGATCCCCCTCCCCGGCAAACATTCGAGTCGGATCCTCGTCTGTTCGCTTTACCGGAAAAACGCCGGCGGAAAAAGGAAATCGGCCCGGGGCATTCTCGTTCCGCACCCATCGGTAGATTTCCCCCGGATCCTTATAGCGGGGAATACAAATTTTGGGGATCTTTTGATGGCTCAGGGATATGGTATGGAGGGGAACCCGGATTTCGCGGCCTCTGACCTCGTAAATAAGTTCGTTTTTACCATATGTGTTTTTGATCTCTTCCCATTCCCTTAAACAATCTTGGGTTTCGCCGCTGATCGCTTTTCGGGCTTTTTCAGCTTCTTCTTTTAAGCGGGAGAGGAGTTCGTCCGAACCGATTCTCGTCCCACCGTCCCCGATCTTCCTTGCCACCTCCTCTAAATGCCAAACCTGCCGGACGGCATCGGCCTGTTGAAAAGTCTCCTCATGATAGGCCCGGATCGTGTCTGCAATCTCGCTCAGGTAACGGGTTCGTTCCGGGGGGATGATGATGGTTTTGGAACTCGATGTTTTGGAGGCCGGCCTCGGAAGATTTGATTCAAAAACGACTCCGGTTTTTTCAGCTATCATATCGATGATGGAATGATACATCGCGGTTACCCCATCGTCGTTGAATTTGGATGCGATGGTTCCAAAGACGGGCATCTCCTCCAGCGGCGTATCCCATGCTTTCCGGTTTCGCTGAACCTGCTTGCGCACATCCCGGACCGCATCTTCCCCTCCCCGCTTCTCAAACTTATTGACAGCCACCAGATTGGCGAAATCAAGCATGTCGATCTTTTCGAGTTGGGTTGCCGCTCCAAACTCACTGGTCATGACATAAAGGGATAAATCCACCAGGTCCACGATGCTGGAGTCTCCCTGACCGATTCCCGCGGTCTCAATGATCACCAGGTCAAACCCGGCTGCTTTGACCACCTTGATGGCATCCGCCAAGGCTTCGGGAATCTCGGTACGGGACGAGCGGGTTGCAAGACTGCGCATGTATACCCTTGGGTTGGAGATGGCATTCATGCGGATGCGGTCTCCCAGCAAAGCGCCCCCGGTCTTGCGCCGTGAGGGGTCGCAACTGAGAATCGCCACCGTTACGTTTCGAAGATCATGAAGCATCCTTAGAACCAGTTCGTCCGTCAAAGAAGATTTACCGGCACCGCCGGTTCCGGTAATTCCCACTACCGGTGTTTTTCGACTGCCGATCCTCCTGTCGAGCTCGCGCCTCAATCTTGTCAGGTATCCTTCCGCTTTTTCCCTTCCTGTTTCAGCCGCCGTAATCAGCCTCGCCACCGGAAGCTTATCGGAGGGTGACAGCATTTCGAAATCGAAATGCCCATTGTCCACTGTGGAAAAATCTATCTGTTTGATCAGATG
>MGQD01000018.1:12197-20441 GCA_001797695.1 Deltaproteobacteria bacterium RBG_13_49_15
TCCCCTGCAGTCCCCATTTAGTTCCGTCTTCTGGGGAATAGATTTTCGCCACGCCATAGGATTCCAGCTCTTTGATTTCATGAGGAACAATGACCCCTCCTCCCCCTCCGAAAACCTTGATCCGGGATGCTCCACGCTCTTTCAGAAGATCCACCATGTATTTAAAAAATTCGATATGACCGCCCTGGTAGCTCGAAACTCCGATTCCCTGGGCATCCTCTTCGATAGCGGCATCCACGATCTCCTGAACCGATCGGTTGTGACCCAGATGGATGACCTCCACACCCGTGTCCTGAAGGATCCTCCTCATAATATTGATTGACGCGTCATGCCCGTCAAAAAGAGATGTGGCCGTTACCACTCGGATGTGATTTTTGGGTTTATAAGGTTCAACTTCAAAACTCATTTGTCCTCCTTATGCCTGCTTCTCCGACTCTCCCGACCGCTTTGACCTAAAAGGCCGAGTATGAAGGCAGTCTGGTAGCGGATATAATCGTCAATCCGGTAATGCCGGGATAAAAACCAACGCCTGAAGGTCCACATATGACCAAGAACCGAGATGTTGTGCGCCGCGATTTCAATGGTCCTTTCATCCAGGTTCGGGAGATCGCCGGCGGCTGTCAGTCGTGCTAAAACCTCAATAAAAATCCCGGTGATCCGGAGTTCATTTGCCAGAACCCGCTTCTGCCATTGACTCGGCAAGGATCGCGTTTCCTGGTAGATCAGCAGAATAAAATCACTCATCCGATGGCACACTAAAAAATATTCTCTGAGCACTTCGGCTAATGCTTCCCTTCCTCCGATCGCCCGCCCCAAGGCATCCGCGACTCCCCTTTCTACTTCCTCATGTATCGAATCACACACCAGATAAAGAATATCCTCTTTGGAAGCCACGTATTCATATAGGGATCCGATGGAAACACCGGCTGCACGGGCGATCTGCCGGGTTGTGGTCTTGTGAAATCCCTTATCGATGAAAAGCTTGACGGCCGCATCGGTAATCTGTCGCCTCCGGCGCAAAACCAGTTCGGGGTTCTTGACCTGGGTGGGGATATCCCGGGATCCGCTGAGATTCGGATTCGTCAATCCGGGTGTGGGATTTGTATTGACTTGAGGCATTCAACGCATCTCTTTTGCGTGATCAGGCTCTCCCCCGCGATACATTACAAATCGGTTAATATATTGCGGAGCCGGCCATCTTTTATGACTGAGCGCTCGCTCGTATTCTCTAGCATGCATCACGATTCTTGTCAAGGTAATTTGCCTGATCCTCCGACAACGGTTTTAGTGAATCCGAACAATTACGATGCCCAACGTCATACGTCGCTGGAAAAAACGGCACTCTGCTCTTTTTGTTTGAATCCATAAAAAGATATTGACAAACTTATTGGATTCCTTGTATTTAATGGTAACCTGACTGAGCGCTCGCTCATATATCGCTTTCCTACACTTTCAAATGATGATGGATCAGGAATGCCGTTTTATGAATAACGGAATGGATCGCAATCCGGTGAGGCTAATATTTTCAGGATAACCGTGTGATCGAGGAAAGGAGCCCTTATGTATTCCGAAATCCTTGCTAGGGAAGAAAAAAATCAGATCGCCATATTAACGCTGAATCGGCCCGAAGTGATGAACTCACTCAACTTCCATCTCCTCCATGCGCTCAAAGAACAGATGGAATCCCTTCGCAACCGCCCCGAGATCAGGGTCATCATTATTACGGGCGCAGGCGAAAAGGCCTTTTGCTCCGGCGCCGATTTGAAAGAACGGGCAACGCTGACCCCCGTCCAGGTCAAGGAATATATTTTCACCATCCGAAATCTCTTTACATTTATCGAATTTTTAAACAAACCGGTGATCGCCGCGGTTAACGGGATCGCTCTGGGAGGCGGGACCGAATTGGCGCTGGCCGCCGATATACGCATCGCTTCGGAAAATGCCACCATGGGGCTCACCGAGACCCGGTTAGCCATTATCCCGGGCGCCGGCGGAACACAGAGGCTGCCGAGGCTGGTGGGGCGCGGCAAAGCCAAAGAGCTCATTTTCACAGGGCGAAGAGTCGGCGCCGAAGAAGCATTTAGGATTCAGTTGGTTAACCAGGTATGTAAACCGGAAGCGCTCCTCGATGAATGCATGAAGATGGCTCAAATGATCTGCGAAACAGGCCCTATTGCCATCGAACAGGCCAAATACGCCATCAATTACGGGCTCGAATCCGATATTCATACGGGGTTGGCGATCGAATCAAACGCTTATTGGGTGACGATCCCTACAGAAGACCGTACGGAAGCGCTGGCCGCATTTCGTGAAAAAAGAAAACCCGAATTTAAAGGAAAATAACCCATCCGGAAGCGCGTTTTATGGCGGCATCATCGGATGGCGCTTAAATTATATGAAAGGAGATACAGAAACATGACCGAATATGACCTTTGGAGGATATTTCCCAGAATGCCTAAAAAAGCGGCGATTGGAGACATCACCGTTCGGGATGGCTTTCAGCATGAAGAAAAGTTCATCTCCACTGCGGCCAAGATTTTTTATATCGAAGAAATGGTCTTCGCCGGATGCCGGAATTTGGAGGTAACCAATCTCGCAAATCCCAGAATCATGCCTCAGTTCAGGGATGCCGAGCAGATTTTGACTTACATCAGAGGGGATGAGTTCAAAAAGAAATGTGAAAAACGAAGGATCAACACCAATGACATTTGCTTCACCGCTGTAACCATACGGGAACCGGCAGTGGATCGGGCCATCCGCCTGAAGGAAAAAGGGATCGGACCTGACCGTCTTTTAATGATGGTCTCTACGGAGGAAGAACATCATTACGCAAATGCCGGCACCACCCTTCCGGAATATTGGAAAGAGGCGGAACGGTGCATTAAAAAATGCAACGACGCCGGAATGAAAATGTGCGGCACGGTAAGCACCATCTGGGGAAGCCCGATAGGCGGAGCGACCAGGCTGGAGGATGCGGTGGAATTCACCAAGCGATGGTTTTCCATCGGCGCTCATGACGTCGAACATGCCGACCACGACGGGAGCGCATCGACCCCCAATGTCTATCGATACTACTCCATGATTTTAGATGAGATCCCCGATCCGAACGTTCACATTGCCCACTTCCATGAAACCAAACGGATGGCATCGGCTTCCATTCTCGCTGCCCTTCAGGCCGGCATTACTCATTTCGAAGCCACTCTTGGCGGATTAGGGGGTCAACCCTCGAACTTCATGGACGACTGTCCTGTCAAGGGGACCGGCGAATATTATTATGATGATCCTCGATATGTGGGGCTGGTGACTCTCGAAGACACGCTTGTACAGATCGACGAGATGGGGATCGAGCACGGGTTTGATGTGGACCGGGTGTTGTGGATCGGGAAACAGATGGAAAAAACCATCGGCCGGCGGCTTCGATCCGAAGCGGCCATCAACGGTCGAACGCTGAAAGAAGGGCATATGAAATACGCCCGGCCGGGGCTCAAGGAACGAAAAATCAAACAAGGGGAAAAATCCGGGCAGAACATCCCCAAAGAATGGCCGTCCAAAGCCGTTTTACCCGAAAAATATCGCGCGATATAAATAACCTGTTCGATTACGGAGGGTCGAATCGATCGGCCCTCTGTGATCATCACCTCCGACCTTTTTATCGCCTGTTCATCCCCGGATCACTTGTCTTGTTGATTTTCAAAATGTATAATCTTATACTTTTATATCAAAATAGGACGGCGCATGAATTCGGAAACCACTTTCATCTCTTTGTACTTTCGGGTAGCCGAGACTCTCAAAAGACGGGTCGAGTCGAAACAATACGCCCCCGGGACCGTCATTCCATCTGAAAAAGAGCTTTCTGTAGAATTCGGCGTGAGCAACATCACCATCCGGAAAGCCATGGCTCTTCTGGTCAAAGAAGGGTTGGTGATCCGGAGAAGAGGAATCGGGACTCAGGTCGTCTTGAGGGAAGAAAACCGGATTCCGCTAAAGATCACCGGCAGTTTTAAAGACTGGGTCGATTCCGCGGTGAGCAGGCGATTGAAACTCGAAGTGGAAATACTGGAAATTTCAGTTCTGCCGTGTCCGGCGTCGGTTTCAGCAATCCTTTCGATCCCGGCCGGTTCGGATATCTGGAGAATGAAACGCCTCCGAAAGCGCCAACAGGAGCCGATTTCTTATTATGTCAACTATGCTCCGCCGGACCGGCTCAGCGGTCTAACCGATAAAGAATTGAAAAAAGAACCCTTTATCCGGATATTCCAGAAACTACGCGGCATCCGGATCGTAAAAATCGAACAACGGGTAGAAGCGGCCATTGCCGACATCGACCTGGCTCAACTACTTCAGGTGAGATTCGGAGATCCTCTTTTTTTCGTTCAGAACATCTATCTGTCTGCAGATAACAAGCCCATTCTCTTAACACACATCTATTTCCGGGGAGACCGTTATATCTACAAAGGCGATATTATGCTCCGCAGGAGATGATATTATCTGTCAGCTCAAGGGTGAATTCCGGCTTTTTTGTGGAATATCGGGCCGCTTTTCATTACCTGGCCCGGAAGGATTTTACCCAACCGTTTTTCCAGAAGCCGTGCTTCTGAGATAAGGGCTTCAAGGTCAATTCCGGTTTCGATCCCCATCTCTTCCAGCATAAAAACGGCATCTTCGGTAGGAATGTTTCCTGACGCCTGAGGGACATAAGGGCATCCGCCGATCCCGCCCAAAGCGGTATCGAAAATGTCCACACCCGACATCAGACCTGACAGGAGATTGGCCATGGCCGTTCCACGGTTATTATGTAAATGGAGAATCAATTCCGTTTCAGGGAATCGATCCCGAAATGCCGGCACCATCTCCCTTATGCTGGTGGGAACCCCCATCCCTGTTGTGTCCGCAAGAATGACGGCATCCGCTCCTTTTGCCACATACGTTTCGGCGATATTGAACACCTGGTTGACCGGGACCTCTCCTTCATACGGACACCCGAAGCAAACCGCGACCGCGCCGGTAACCGGCATCAGGTGCGGTTTGGCTTCCTGAAAGATGGCGTCAAGCCCGGATAGTGATTCGGCAATGCACCGGCCGACGTTTTTCCGATTGTGGGTCTCGCTTGCCGAAACAACCACAACCAGCCGGTCAGCGCCTGAAGCAATGGCTTTCCCCGCACCCCCTCTGTTAAAGACCATGGCCGAATGTACGACCCCTTTCCTGGGCGCCATCCTCAGGACGTCAACCGCATCCCGAAATTGCGAAATGGCTTTCGGACTGGCAAACGAGGTGGTTTCCATTTCAGAAACCCCGGCATCCACCAGAGACCGGATGATCTGAAGCTTTTCTTCTGTGGGAATAAAATCGCTGATCGACTGAAACCCGTCCCTTGGACCCACTTCCCTTATTTTGACCTGAGAAGGAAAATCCATTTTAACATCCGCTCCGGTGTTTAGGCTTCAATAACAGGCAAATCAGACGTCTTCCCGAATGAACGATGCCACCCGGTCTCCGATTTCACGCGTTCCGATCCCCATCTTCCCTGCCTCCATGCTTTTCATGTGATGGTGAATCACCTTCAGTACCGATGTTTCAATTAAAAAAGCGCCCTTTTCTTCTCCGATATGGCTAAGCATCATCTGCACGGCAATGACGGCGGCAAGCGGATTGATCATGTTCTTGCCCGTATATTTCGGAGCGGAACCGCCGATCGGTTCGAACATGGCCGTTCCCTCCGGATTGATGTTTCCTCCTGCGGCAACCCCCATTCCCCCCTGGATCATCGCTCCCAGATCACTGATGATATCGCCGAACATGTTGTCGGTGACGATGACGTCAAATCGCTCCGGATTCTTAATCATCCACATGCAGACTGCATCCACATGAGCATAATCGGTTGCAATATCCGGATAACCGCTTCCGACTTCATGAAACACTCTTTCCCAGAGGTCAAAGGCATACGTGAGAACGTTTGTTTTTCCGCATAGTGTCAATTGCTTTTTTCCATTTCGTTTTCGGCACCGTTCAAAAGCATATTTCAGGCATCGCTCAACCCCCTTCCGGGTATTAATCGACTCCTGAATCGCTACTTCATGAAGCGTCCCTTTTCTCAGCACCCCTCCGGCTCCGGCATAAAGCCCTTCCGTATTTTCTCTGACCACATCAAAATCGATATGCCTGGGTTCCTTATTTTTCAAGGGTGTTTCCACTCCAGGGTACAATTTGACCGGACGCAGATTAATGTACAAATCAAGAGAAAACCTTAATTTGAGCAGTATCTCCTTTTCGAGAATCCCGGGTTTGACATCCGGATGACCGATAGCCCCCAGGAGAATGGCGTTTAATCGTTCCATTTCAGAAACGGCTGAGTCAGGAAGGGTTTCCCCGCATTTCAGATATCGCTCGCCTCCGAACGGGTAATGGATCAGCTCGTATTCAAACCCTGCTTTTTCGGCGGCAGCCGTAAGCACTTTCAGTGCTTCTGCCGACACTTCAGGTCCTGTCCCATCCCCGGGAATAACGCCGATATGGTAGGTCTTCTTCATCCTTTTCTCCTTTTGATGATGTGGCCGATCAATCCCCCGTCTTCGAGAATCTCCTGCATAAACTCAGGAACGGGAGAGGCCTGAAAAACGGATCCGGCGGTTTTGTTTCGAATGATCCCTTTTTTAAAATCAACCTCGATTTCATGGCCGTCTTCGATCCTTTCGGCCGCCTCCCCGCATTCCAGTATCGGAAGCCCCATGTTGAATGCATTCCGGTAGAAGATCCGTGCAAAACTTTCCGCTATGACGCACGATACTCCTTTGGCCTGAATCGCCATAGGGGCATGCTCTCTCGAAGAACCACATCCGAAATTGGATCCTGCGACGATGAGATCTCCAGGTTTCATATTAGAAACAAACAAGGGATTTTCATTTTCCATGCAATATTTAGCCAGAAAAGCCGGATCCGAATGGGTTAAGTACCGTGCCGGAATAATGGCATCCGTATCAATATCGGATCTGAACTTCCATGCTCTACCGTGAAAAATCATCGTAATCGACTTTCTCTCTTTATTCGTTAAGCCCCAACTCTCCAGGGCCGGCAATTTTTCCCAAAACGGCGGAAGCGGCTGCAACCGCCGGATTTGCCAGATAGACTTCGCTCTCTTTATGCCCCATCCGCCCGATGAAGTTCCGGTTGGTGGTAGCGACCACCCTTTCCCCCTTCCCCAGGACGCCCATGAATCCGCCAAGGCAAGGGCCGCACGTCGGCGGGCTGATCACTGCGCCGGCATCCAGAAAGATTTCAAACAGCCCTTCGTTCATCGCCTTCCGATAAATGGTCGGAGTGGCTGGAATGATGATCAGTCTGACATGAGAAGGGATGCTTCTCCCTTTGAGCACCTGAGCGGCTTTTTGCAGATCGCTTAGCCGTCCGTTCGTGCATGAACCGATGACCACCTGATCGATCGGGACGTTCCCCACTTTGCTGATCCCTCTGGTATTGCTGGGAAGGTGAGGAAAAGCCACCTGGGGTTCAATGAGGCTTGCATCCATTTCAATGATTTCGCTGTATCGGGCGCCCGGATCGCTGTCATAAAAACGGTATTTCCGCTTTGCCCGACCCGATACATATGCTTCGGTAACCTGATCCGGAATAAATATTCCGTTTTTTGCTCCAGCTTCGATGGCCATGTTGGCCATTGTAAAACGATCGTCCATGGAAAGCCGGTCAATTGCTTCTCCGACAAATTCCATGGCTTGATAACGTGCGCCGTCTACCCCAATGGCGCCGATGGTGAACAGTATCAGATCCTTTCCTCCCACCCAGGGGCCTGGATTCCCATAATAGACCAGCCGGATAGTCTCCGGAACCTTGAACCAAAGCTCTCCTGTGGCCATAGCAGCCGCCAGGTCGGTGCTTCCGACACCGGTTGCAAAAGCTCCAAGTGCGCCATAAGTGCAGGTATGGCTGTCGGCGCCGATAACCAGGTCTCCCGGGAGAACAATCCCCTGTTCCGGCAAAAGGACATGTTCGATCCCGGCTTTCCCCACTTCGAAATAGTGGGTCAGCCCCTGCTCTTTTGAAAATTCTCTCAGCAATCGGCATTGCTCAGCCGATGGAATATCTTTATTCGGTGCAAAATGGTCCGGAACCAATACCACCCGTTCCCGGTTAAACACATGGGGGATGCCTATTTTCCGGAACTGCTCGATGGCGATTGGAGCAGTGATGTCGTTTCCGAGCGCCACATCGATTCCGGCATTGATCAAC
>MGQD01000018.1:20646-23502 GCA_001797695.1 Deltaproteobacteria bacterium RBG_13_49_15
TATTCACAAACCTTAATGCAAAAGGAGGAAATAGATGTCGAATGCGCTTAACGCATTGGAGGGATTTGATCCGGAGCAGCGGGCCCGATTCATTCTGGATATGTTTCACCGGATTGTCGTCCATTACGCCTTGTGGTTCACTGAAATCCGACATCAGATGGGCATGAAAAAAGCGCTTGAACTACTCACCGTCGCATCCAAAAAAAGCTATGAAATCCAGATGAACCGGCTTTCAAAGGTATTGGGGTTTGAAATGGCGAACGGGATTCCTGCGCCGCTCTTAAATATGCCGCTATCTGAACAGGAGCGGCTTCTTGAAGCCGTTGCAGCCAACTGGCTGGCCAACGATGGCGTATGGTTCCAAACGGTTGAATTCACAAGCGGAATGGACGACGCTAAACGATGCAATGACACCTGCTGGGCCCACTTTTCTCCTTTCGAAGCTCTCTCCATCAAACATCTTTTAGGCATCACCGACGGTTCAGGGCTGGAAGGTTTGAAAAAGGCCCTCAATTACCGGCTTTATGCGATGATCAATATCTATTCCATTTTGGATGAAAACCCCGGATCCGTTGTTTTCCAAATGAACGAATGCCGGGTTCAGACGACCCGGAATCGAAAGGGATTAGACGACTATCCGTGCAAATCAGGAGGCACCGTGGAATATACCACCTTTGCCAAAACCATTGATCCGAGGATCCGGACCACATGCATCGGATGCCCGCCGGACAAACACCCTGAAAATTGGTATTGTGCATGGCGCTTTACGATATCCGAAGAGAGTCGGAATACCGGCGCCGTCCATTCCAATCCATGAGGATGGAATAAATGAAAGCCATGCTGCTTTTTAGAATCGGAGATCTTTTAACAAATCCAAAACCTCTTACGCTGGCGGATGTCCCCGATCCTGAACCCAACATAAAGGAACTCCTCTTGAACGTGAGTGTGTGCGGAGTCTGCCATACCGAGTTAGATGAAATTGAAGGAAGAACCCTTCCGCCTTCCCTTCCCATTATTTTGGGGCATCAGGTAGTGGGACGGGTGATAAAAACCGGGAAGGGTGCGGAAGTTTTTAAGGTAGGGGACCGCGTCGGGGTAGGATGGATTTTTTCCTCATGTGGAACCTGTGTTTTTTGCACAAGCGGCCGGGAAAATCTTTGCGAAAAATTCAGGGCAACGGGAAGGGATGCCCATGGTGGATATGCTCAGTTGATGACGGTTCAACAGGATTTCGCCTATCCGATTCCATCCGCATTCTCCGATGCCGAGGCTGCTCCTCTGCTGTGTGCCGGAGCTATCGGTTATCGTTCCCTCAGGCTTTGCCGAGTCGAGGACGGGCACCATTTGGGGCTGACCGGTTTCGGAGCCTCCGCCCACCTGATGATCCAGCTAGTTAAAAAAAAATATCCGTCCGTCACGATTTATGTTTTTGCCCGGAATGAACAAGAACGGCATTTTGCCAAGGAGCTTGGTGCCGCCTGGACCGGCGACATCACCGACCCATCCCCCGTAAAACTGGACGGCATCATCGACACTACTCCGGCATGGAGACCGGTCCTCGAAGCGCTGAAAAACCTGAAAAGAGGGGGAAGGCTGGTCATCAACGCCATCCGAAAAGAAGAAGCGGACAAAACGCATCTGTTAGATATCCGATACCCGGAACATTTGTGGCTTGAAAAGGAAATCAAAAGCGTCGCCAATGTCACCAGGAATGATATTAAGGAATTCTTGGAGTCGGCTTCTCAAATCCCCATCCGGCCAAAGGTTCAGGAGTTTCCTCTTGAGGCGGCAAATGAAGCGCTTCTGGAGCTTAAAAAGATGCAGATTCACGGAGCCAAAGTGCTTCGCGTCGGACCGGATTCTCTTTAAGCGATCCGGGATGCCGTGGGTCCTTGTCGGACCGCTTTTCCGGCTGCTGCCGCCTCCGCAAGCGTTCTCTTTTTATTTAAAACAACCGTCACCGCTTCAAGGGCATCTTCAACCGTCAGGTTGGCCATATTGAGCACCATTTCATAATGAAGCGGATCGGTGATATCGGCATTATATGCCTTGGTGACAAACGCCTTCCGCTTTGATTCCCTGTTCAAAACCCGCTTCCTGGCCGCCGAATACGGGACTTTAAAGGCATCCGAGATCCGTTCCACTCTCATTTCCAGCGGCGCCACGATGCGGATGGCAACACGTTCTTTTGGGGGAAGGATAAAATTCGCTCCCCTTCCGACGATGACAGCCCGTCCATGTTTCCCGATTACTCCGATAACCCGCGTCAGATGATCCAGATAAACACCCGGCCATATATACCTCTTATTTAAAATCGAGGCGATGAAATCCTCTATGCCGGTCAATCGTTCCTTTTCCAGCGTATCAATTACCGTGGAGCTGATATCTGCACTTTTGGATATCCGGTTGATGATTTCCCGGTCGAATAGATCGTACCCCATTCGCTCGGCAATCGCTTTGGCAACCATTTGCCCGCCGCTTCCGGGTAGAGAAGAAATCGTTACAACGGAAATCGGTCTGATTTTCTGATCATCAGCCGTTTCCTTTTGTTTCTCCCATTTTTCCAGTTGTTCCAAAATGTAGCTTCGGAATTGGTATTCTTCTCTGGCATCTTCCATCTGGCTCTTCTTCCTGTTGGCGATTTTTGAAGCTCCCCGCTCTGAAGAGCGGAGCTTCCCGGTATGGAAAATATCGATTTCAGATCGCTTCCCTTGACCCCGCCTTAATAAGCCTTAGGCTTATTAAAAGGCGGGGCTTGCGGGAAGCAGGCCGGTCAACTTATCTTTTTAAGTTGGGGATACGGAATGCGGGATCCACCGCTTCTTCATCATCCGGATTTTTCGAGAAATACAACCC
>MGQD01000019.1:0-4207 GCA_001797695.1 Deltaproteobacteria bacterium RBG_13_49_15
AACCTGGATTACAAGATCATGCAGGGGAACAGCCTCCTGGAGGAGTTCGAAGGCGTCAAGCTCTTCGATGATAAACTCATCACCGACACCCCGATGGATGAAACCGCGGCGCTCATTCGGGACGCCAAGAAAAAACAGACCCTCCTGCAGCGGGAATATTTCCGCCTGAAGGCGACCGGGATCCTCACGCCCTTCAAGAAGCAAGCATTGGAACTCGACCTTCAGGACCAGGCAGACCTCCTGAAAAGGCTTGAGAAGCGCGCGGCGAAGATCGGTGAAGAGATTCCCCTCTTCGATTCCGAGGCAAAGCAAAAGGCCGATGAAATCAAGCAGCTCCACAAGGAATTTTTCGAATCCTTCCAGAAGTCTAGGAAAGACGCGATCAAGGCGCGGATCGAGGCGCTGGAATGGGAGCTGATCGAGGCCACCCTGAAGGAGCAGCGCAAGACGGACGCCCTGCAAAGGATCGGCGAGTGGAAGAGGGCCAATATCCGTCCCTTCTTTCTCTGGAAATTCCATTTCGCCGAGGTCTTCCGGGAAAAGGGCGGGTTTGACGTCGTCATCGCCAATCCCCCTTATGTGCGTCAGGAGGTGATCCGGCCGCTCAAGACCGACTTGGCCAAGGCCTTCGGCGAGTTCTACTGCGGCACGGCGGATCTCTATACCTATTTCTACAAATGCGGCCTGGACCTGCTCAAGATCGGCGGCCACCTATGCTTCATCGCCCCCAACAAGTTCATGCGGGCGGGTTACGGTAAAAACACCCGTACCCTCCTCGCCGGCGCGGCGACGCCGAAAATCGTCATCGACTTCGGCGATCTCCCCATCTTCGACGCCACCACCTACCCGTCCATCCTGCTCGTGGAGAAAGGCAAGCCCGAAGCAGCCGCAAAGACGCTGGTTGCCACCTTCACCGATTCTGCCCAGTTGGAACGCCTGGATGAAACCCTCTCCGCCGTCGGCTTCAGCATGCCGATCAACGCCCTGAAAGCGGAAGGCTGGACCCTGGAGCGCCCGGACGTCCTAGCCCTGATGGAGAAACTCAGAAAGGCCGGTAGGCCCCTTGGCGAATATGTGCAGGGAAGATTTTACCGCGGCGTTCTGACCGGTCTGAACGAGGCCTTCGTCGTCGACGAGGCCACCCGGAGCCGGCTCATCGCCGAGGACCCCAAAAGCGCCGATCTGATCAAACCCTGGCTCCGAGGCCGCGACATCCGGAAATGGAAGGCCGAGTGGGCGGGATTGTATCTAATCTACATACCTTGGCACTTTGGGAAGATTGATGAATATCCGTCAATCAAGAAGCACCTCGCTCAATTCAAATCCAAGCTCAAGAAAAGAGGGGCGACAGAACAGGGGCGCTATGAATGGTACGAATTGCAGAGGTATGCAGCGGATTATCACTGGGAGTTCGAAAAGCCAAAGATCATGTGGCGCCATTTCACAACGGTGCCTGAATTCATCTACGACGAAGCATCACGCTTCAGCAACGACAAGTCCTACATCCTTCCAACCGATGATCTCGCACTGCTCGGCATACTGAACTCGCGGGTCACAAACTTTTTCATCCGCCAGATCAGCCCACCCGTCAGGGGAGGATTCATGGAAATGCGCATCATTTTCATGGAGCAACTGCCAATCCCTTCCGCCACCGCTGCACAAAAAACCTTCATCATCGACCGCGTCCGAAAAATCCTCGCCGATCCCGACAGCCCTGCCGTCCCAAGTTGGGAGGCTGAGAACAATAATTTTGTTTACAATCTCTATGGCCTGACGGATGGCGAAATTGTGTTAATTGAGGGGAAATGAGGATAGCATTAGTGGTGTGTGAATTGCCTGGAGAAAGTATCAGATGAATATCATGACATATTTGGTATTTGAAGATTTTTTCAGCCAAGTTGAGAAAAGCGGTTTGGCGCTTCCGCTATCGTGTCTTGGCGATGGGCAAGTCATTGATGATGTAATAAAGGAGTTAATTAGTGGATTGGACCCAATCGAAGCCATTTCATATAGTTCATTCTGGAACATGATTGTACAGCACTGCGACCCAGATGAATCAGCACTATTAGGAAGGAAGGAGCTTCAGGCCGTTGGTTTTGGCAAGGACATACCAGGTAACAAAGTGTTTGTGCATAGGGATTGCCTGCTGCATATTATGTCGCGGATCATCATGGATGGTAATGATGGAAATATGCGAATAACGGGGGGAAGCGATCGGCGAGGAACAAGAAAATACTATAAATCATTGCTGCTCGTGAACAGCAAAGTCAACTCCATCACCGGGAATGCGCGGCAGACGCTGCTAAAAGACCATTTCATCCGTGATTACCCATTGTCTTATGCCCCCCAGGCCACAAGCACTATCTTTAAGAATAGATTGCAGCGCTACTGGCATATCTACAGCCAGATATTACCCAGCATGAATAAGTCCGAAAGAGAGATGGTCTCTAAAGGCGTACGTGCTCTGGAAAAAGATTCGGGGCTGTCCCTGAAAGAACATTATTTGGTGTTAGCTGGTGTGCTGAGCTGGTTTTTAATATTGCCAGTTGAAAGGCGAAAAGGAAAAAACGGAGGAACTTCATTAGGATTTGATTACCGCAACATAAACAGCTTTTACATACGGAAAAATAATTTTCCCGATGCCGACCGGTTAATGTGTCTTATCGAGTATCTCGCTCGCGACAAGAACTGCATGCAGGAACACTTTGCCAAGAACAGAAGAGATGCCGTATGCGGATTTTACAGAAATTTCCAGGACTTCTTTGACCGGCCTATCTTCAAAATCGATGATAATAGCTTTTGTGTCCTTGATCTGAAGTTTTTCGTCGAAGGTCTGTGCTCCGGATTCCTATGGCGTATCGCCGATATGGCGTCTTTACAGCATAACCTTCAAGACCTGAAGGGGTATTACGGGCAACTGCTCGAAAAATATTTCATCTTTCTACTTGACCAAATATTCGGCCAGAACAGGGTTCACAAAACGCCCGGCCAGGGTGCCGATGCAGTGATAGAGACTGACGACTACTTGCTTCTCTTTGAATTCACGACCGAATATTACCGCTTTGCGTCGCTCTATAACACAGCGGTTGTCTCTTTTATGAAGGATATTAAGCGGTTGTTATTCAATCAAGGAAAGAATGATCCTGATGGTAGAGAGAAAAAAGACAAAGGGAAGTTCTTGAAACTCAACGAATACTTGAATACTTCAGGAAAACAAGAAAAAGAAATTATACCTATTCTGGTCACTGAAAATTATCTTGGCGATTATGACCTGCTGAATCAGTTTGACAATGTCCTTGATCAAGGAATCCAGAAATGTGGATTGACAAGCATCAAAAAGCATAAGCCGTTGATCCTCTGTCTTGATGACCTCGAAATATTGTGGGCCTTGACTAACAAGGGTGAAGCTGTAGGCGACTTTGTCAGGTTTTTTCACGCCTGGGAATTAACAAATAAGGGGAGCTGCCTATACGAATTTTCTTCTTTTATATCAAGTCAAGATAACGCCGTAATAAGGAATGATGATTATCTGAATTTTTTCGACTATTCTAAATTTTGGGGTGAGCTTTTAAACGAAGAGTCAACGCCGGAGAAGAGACATGGCTAAGCACATTAACATTTACTGCGATGAAAGCTGTCACTTGGAGCATGATCACCAACCTGTCATGCTCTTCGGCGCTGTCTGGTGCCCCCAGGCAGAGGTCAGGCGACATATTGAGGCATTGCGCGAGCTGAAAGAAAGGCATCATGCAAGAGGGGAATTGAAATGGACGAAGGTTTCCAAGTCCAGGGAACCTTTTTTTCTTGATGCGGTCGATCTTTTCTTCTCCTCGGCGAATCTCAATTTCCGGTGTCTCATTGTAGAGGACAAGGCAAAACTGGACCATGGGTATTACAACCAGGGGAGCCACGATTCCTTCTACTACAAAATGTATTTCTATCTGCTGCGCCACATCATTTCCGAGACGGATCAGTACGACATCTATCTGGATATCAAGGATACCCGCAGCCAACTCAAGATCGCCCACCTGAAGGAGGTCCTTTCCAACGATCTTCGCGATTTCGACAGGAGGGTGATTCACAGAATACAGCATGTCCGGTCCAAGGAAACGGAGCTCCTGCAGATGGCCGATTTCCTGATGGGAGCCATCGCATATAAGAATCGCTCCCTGGCAGGCAATCAGACCAAGCTGAAATTGATCGATCG
>MGQD01000019.1:4250-7479 GCA_001797695.1 Deltaproteobacteria bacterium RBG_13_49_15
CCTTGGGAGGAAAAGTTCAACCTCTTCGTCTTCTCGCCAAGGGAGACCTGCTGATGGCCGAGACGCCGGACTTTCTGCCGCCGATTCTTGACTTGCGGGGGACATGGGAAGAGATCCTGGAGCGGCTCTATGCCGTCTTTGACCGGGATTTCAAGAGAGGCGCGGTGCATCATCGGGGGATGAGGATCCTTTACAACAACAGGATCCTGCCGGATGGATCCAATAAAGAGGAAGGTTTCTGGCATGTCGTTTCCAAAGAGGATCGAGGAAACGGGGAAAGATTGATCGATTATCGACGCGCCGAACGCCTGCCCTGGGCGCGACCTACGCTGGAAAGCCCTGAAAGAGCCGAAATCAGGGTCTTTGATTACGATCACGGCACAAAGGACATCGGCGTGAGACGGTACCTCTGGCTTGCCGAATATGATTATGTGCTCATTCTCCAAAGAAAGAAAAAGGCCTTGTTCTGGATCACGGCGTACTACGTGGATTCAGAGGGCAGGCGAAGGGATCTGGCGAGACGTTACGAAAAAAGGCTCTAAAAGACAGCGACCGCCCTTTCAGGCGGTCCCCGAGCTCCTTCTACCTCCATTGGTAGATGAGATGATTTCCTTATGAACCAGATTGCCAACCGTTGTCAAGAAGTTTTTCAGCGCTACCGGGCATCGATGCCGCTGAGGGGGTCAGGATGATGTTTTCATCCATGCAGGCCGTCGGCAGCTATCCACCCCTTTACTTTTCTTCTCCCTATCTGGAGCAGGATGCCGTCATGGTCACGCTCTTGAATGAAGAGCGTCCTGCCGTATGGGAACAGGTCAGCGACTGGATTAATCGCAACGGTTCCATCAGCAACCGTGAGCTACGCCGTATTGCCGGCATAGAGACGCTCAAGGCTTCAAAGATGCTAAAGAAATGGGTGGACGCCGACATGCTGGTACCGGATACGAGCAAGGGGAAGCAGGGAACGAAGTATATGAGGGTGGGTGGCGGTTATGTACAGCAATACCTTTCATTATCCGAGCTGACGGAGGCGAAAATAAGGATCGTGGAAAGGAAAAACTTATAGATTTTGCTGTGAATTTTACTTAAAATTGTAGTAGCTTCAGACAATAAGACATACCTCATCAGGAGGATTGCAATGATTACCAAACTGAACATTAAAGGGTTTAAGGGATTCGCCCAGCTTGAACTTCCCAAGCTATCCAGGATCACTCTTCTGGGCGGTCGCAACAACGTAGGCAAGACCTCTGTCTTGGAAGCGCTCTTCATGTTCCACGACCGGTTGAACCCGCAGATGATACTGCGGCAATTTGCCTGGAGAGGGGTAGGTTCCATCGCTTTCGATCCTGATTCAATGTGGGCGCCGGTTTTTTATGATTATGATATCCATAAGAAAATTGTTATTTCTGCTGTGGTGGACGGTAATGAAGAGAAGATGACCATCGCCTTCAATTCTCACTATACCCCTACGTCGATACAGGCAAACAGCGTGAAGCCCGGAACAAAGCCAATGCAGATCAGAACGGATCAGAAGCCGGAGCCGTCTTTCGCTTTGCATATTGTCTATGATTCAAAGGAGATGAAAAATCAGACGGTTCACCTTCTCATGGGATTGGAAGGTCTGGGCGTGCATGTGGAAAAGGTGAGCATGAAACAGCGTCGTGCATCATTTCTGGGCGCTCGCGTGCCGATCAACCCCTCAGAGGATGCCCAAAAATTTGGTCAGTTGGATATCCTCGGCAAACAAGAAAAGATCGTTGATTTTCTCAGGATCATCGAACCTGATTTAAAATCTCTTTCCTCCGTTGCGATGGGTGACAGTTCTTTGATTCACGGAGACATCGGCTTATCAAGGAAGATCCCCGTAGCTTACATGGGCGATGGCGTAGCGAGATTGCTCTCCATTATTCTCGCCATCGCTACGTCGCAGAATGGGATGGTGTTCATAGACGAGTGTGAAAACGGCATCCATTATTCAGCCATGCCCAAGGTTTGGGAAGCCATCGCGAAAGCTGCGCGTGAATTTGATTGCCAGGTCATCGGAACAACCCATAGTTATGAATGCCTTGAAGCCGCGTACCGTGGAATGACAGGTGACTTGGCTTCCGACTTTAGCTATGTTCGCCTCGATAGGACCGACAGAGGAACAACGGCGCAATCCTTTGATCATGAGTTGCTGAAGGTTGCGATAGAGACCAATATGGAGGTGCGTTGAAGATGGCGCCTCGAACCGAAATCATAAAATCCAAGCTGCTCCTGGCGGAAGGTGCAGACACTTTTTATTTCTTTAGGGCAGCATGCGAAGCCTTCAGCGTAGACGACGTCCAAGTCATGGACTTCGGCGGGATAAAGGATTTGACGACGTATCTAAAAGCTTTGCCCTTGTTCCCCGGCTATGACAAAGTTGATACTATCGTCATTGCCCGCGACGCGGAAAAAAATCCGAGTACGGCGGTCAGCAATGTCAAGCGATCTTTACGACAGATGGATTTGCCTGTTCCCTTGGATCCTTTTGAATTCGAAGGTGCCGCGCCCAGGGTAGCGTTTGTGATTTTTCCCGGTTTTCGGGCGGATGCGAAAGATAACACCATACTATCAGCCGGGACGCTGGAAGACCTCTGCTTGGAGATTGTCAGAGATAATACAACCTTCGAATGCGTTGATCAGTATTTGGAATGTTTACGTTCCAAAGGACGTAAAATAACACGACCGCACAAGACGAAGCTCCATTCTTATCTTGCCGGGGAAAATGATTTCGTTGGACTTAAGATTGGCGAAGCCTCAAGAGTCGGGGCATGGGATTGGAATCATATCAGGCTTACTCCGTTTAAGGATGTGATCAGAGCGATGTAGGTATAAGGTGATGCTCATAATCCCGGAGAGCGGGAAGAGCCTAAGATTCTTGAGTTCATTACCGCGTTTCCGGCGGATGAAAGCTACCTGAAAAAGATACGGCGGGAAAGCGCACTGATGGAAATAAAAAAACCCCAGTCTTAACGGCGACTGAGGCACAGCCACGGTCCTAAACCTTAGGTAAAGGGCCACCAGCCTTACGGCTTGATTGTCAATTTACACATTGCGGCACGGAAGTCAAGGTTTTTTTGAGCTGACTCGGTGGAACGAGACACAGGGAAAGCGGGGAACGACGTACATGAGGGTGGGTGGCGGCTATGTACAGCAATCTTTGCTTTCATTATCCGCTCTGGCGGATAATAAACTTGCGGAAGGC
>MGQD01000020.1 GCA_001797695.1 Deltaproteobacteria bacterium RBG_13_49_15
GGCCGCCGGAGTGATCTGCGGCGGCATACCGATGTCGGATGAATCATTAAGGCTGAGCTGCTCAGACCATGGTTTGTCACTAAGCAGCGGCAATCAGAGACCGAACATCCATCACTTTAAAGCGGATGGCGGCATGCACGGCCTTGGCGGATTTCCCGGTTCCATAACAAAGCACTCCCTCGACCTAAAATAACCGCACGGTTCCCGGCGGCATATTCATAAATCGCAGATTCTCTACTCAATCAGAAAGAAAATTAAGTCTTTAGGGTCCCAAACGCCGCTCTCGCCTCGGCAGGTGAAGCAACCTCAAAGCCGATCTGCCGAACCAATGACACGAGTTTCTCAACAAGTTCAGGATTCGTCTTGGCTGCCTTTCCTGGTGCAAAAAAAATGCTGTCCTCAAAACCGGCCCGAACGACCGTGGCTCCCATACCAAGGGCTGTTGCCAGCAAAGACATGTCTCTCATTCCGTCGTGAATTATCCCCCAGGATTCATTTTTATTAAGCATGGAAGCAAGAAAAAACAGGCTTCGGGGATCTGCCGGCAAAGCCCAATGGAATCCCAAACAGAAATTAAAATGGCAGGGCGGCATCAGCGTTCCTTCGCTGATCAGGTCTCGGACCGCAGGCATCATGCCTACTTCGAAAACCTCCAGCTCAGGCACCACATGGGTTTTTTTCATTCTTCCGGCCCAGTAGCGGATATCCGGCAACCGATTGATATACACCTCTTCGCCGAAATTGACCGACCCCATATTGAGGGAAGCAACTTCGACCCGCGGATCATTCAAGGAAACGCACCGTTCCTCAAGACTCAGAGTCGAGAGCCCTCCCGTCGATCCCTGAATGACAATGTCTGAATTCTTTCTTATGAGATCCAGGGTCCTTGAAAATTGAGTCGAATTCTCAGTTTGTTTTCCCGCCTTGTCGCGCACATGAAGGTGAACCATGCTGGCGCCGGCCCTTGCGCAATCGACAACCTGGACGGCGACCTGTTCCGGGGTAAGCGGGTTTATCGCAGGCGGTTCAACACTTCTTCCCACAGGGGCAACTGCAACGATGACCTTTCTTGGTCTATCCGTCATATCCATGGATGTAACCTCAGTTTTAATCTTCAATTATTGTTATTCTTACAATATCGGGATCGGTGAACTGATCCAGGGCGTCCCGGGCAATAGTAGAAAAGCTGTACATGACACTTCCCTCATCTTTCGCCTGAAACCAGTGTTTTTCACCTGGCTGCAATGTGATCTGGTCGCCAGGCTTCAGGATAGTTACGTGCCTAACCGTATAACAGCTTTCCTTACCATTGACCGGAATGCCTTCTTTGAACGTGTCCTCCCCTGGGGTATAAAAGTAAACCGTGCCCGATATGATCCTGACGGTTTCTTCTTTGCCCGGGTCGTTTCCGACCGGCGGATGCCAGTGCTCCGGTTCGGTCTGTTTTGGAAAAAGAACAAGCACTTTGACGCTGATCCGCTCTGTTTGAACCAGCGTAAGCACCTGCACTCCTTCTATGTCAAGATGGCTCAGGCCGAAGTCAACGACTTCGATCTTTTTGATCTCTTCCTCCGTAATTCTTACTCCTGAAGCCCGGATCATCTGACCAGCTTGTTCTTGGGCTGCCTGCTGTTGCTTTCTTGTGATCACCCGTTGAGTCCTCCCTTTAGGATTTGTCTGATTGGTAAACAACGACATTCTTTATTTTTTAAACTGCGGGGCACGTCTTTGTCAATCATCTAATCAGGAACCTCTCCTTGATTTTTGCTTGCTCGCAAGGAATTTTTTAATATATAGGAATTATTTTAAGAGGACAAGGCTTCTCTCCCTCGAATTGGTAATGGTGTCGCAGATCTTTTTATGGTTCAACAGGTTTAGCAAGAACGGAGAACGAGGTCACGGAATTCAATCATTAATCCGTTCACCCCAATCATGGCAAAGGGCGAAGGGAGAATTTCAAAACAGCCTCTTGGGGTAGAGGGAACTGAAGAAAAAAAATGCTTAAGTTCATCTATTCTCTTGGAATCATCCTTTTCGGTATATCGCTCGGCTATGTCATTCAAATTCTGGCCGGGCGAGGCATGATCCGGCTGCCTGCTTCCATTGACCGGCTCAGGAAACTGCTCCAGCAGATCTCGCTTCTTTTTATTAACCCAGTTGCAATTGTCGGCGCCGTCTGGATTGTGAACATCGAAAGCATCAGGCTGGCTGCCTTGCCGTTCAACGGTCTCTTTGCGATTCTTGCAGGGGGCATCTTTGCGCTTGCGCTTTCCAGGATTCTTTGCCTGGGGCCCGAAAAGACGGGTGCGATGTATTGTTGCGGGTCTTTCACGAACATCGGCAGCATCGGTGCGCTTGTCTCCTTTATCTTCCTTGGTGAAAAGGGATTCGCTTTGGTTCCGATCTACAAATTATTCGAGGAGCTTTGTTACTACTCGATCGGATTTCCAATTGCCAAATACTACAGCAGCAGCAAACAGACTGAAAAAATACTGGAGAGGGTCAAGGTGCTATCAAGAGACCCGTTCATTCTGGTCACCTTGACGAGCATCTTGCTTGGAAGCCTTCTTAACTTTATGGGGATTCAAAGGCCAGAGTTCCTTAAAACCGTCGTTTCAGTGTTTATTCCCCTTGGCGCCGTGTTGCTGCTGACATCGATAGGATTAGCATTGAAGTTCAAAAGAGTTCGAGATTATCTAAAGGAGTGTATTTCTGTCTCCCTCATCAAGTTTGTATTGGTTCCGGTCTTGACTGCTTCACTCGCCTACATGATCGGCTTCGGGAAGATCGATAACGGCCTTCCGCTCAAAGTCGTCATCATCCTTTCCTCTATGCCGGTCGCCTTTATCGCCCTCATCCCTCCTTCCCTTTATGACCTCGATCTCGATTTGGCCAATTCGTGTTGGCTTTTTACAACCTCTTTATTGGTAGTCGTCCTGCCTTTACTGCTGTGGGTTCTGAGCAGGTTTTGAATTTTTTTTCGGAGCAGAGCATGAAAGAAGAGCTTTTTCTCGGAATCGATGTGAGCACCCAAAGCATCACCGCGGTCCTGATCAATCCTCGGAATGGCCAAGTCGGACAGTTTTCACTCCGCTTTGATGATGCTTTTCCAACGTATGGCACCAGAGGAGGTGTTCTCTTCGGGAAAAATCCGAATGAAGTATTTGTAGATCCCCGCATGTGGGCAGAGGCGCTGGACGGGATCTTTCTTCTGTTAAAAGACAGGAAGTTGACCGGTACGGTGAGGGCTCTCGCGGTCTCAGCTCAGCAGCACGGGAGTGTTTATTTGAACAATACTTTTGATGCGCACCTGAAAAGCCTGGATTCGGGCGTGCCTTACCAGAAGCAGATTCAAAATGTTTTCTCGCGAGAGGTCTCTCCTATCTGGATGGACTCCAGCACCCGCCGGGAATGTGTCGAAATATCGAAAGCGATGGGCGGAGAAGAACAGGTTGCTCGAATCACCGGCTCTATGGCGATGGAGAGATTTACAGGTCCTCAGATCCGTAAGTTTTGGAAAGAGCGGCCTCAAGAATATGAAAAAACAGCCCACATTGCCCTTGTCAGCTCATTCATAACTTCCCTGCTCATCGGAAGGACATCACCTGTGGATGGCGGGGATGGCTATGGGACCAATCTTGCTGATATCCGGACCGGGAGATGGAGTGATGACGCCATGGATGCAACTGCTCCCCGGCTGGCAAGCCGATTGCCCCGGCTCATTCTGAAAGACGGGGTGGTCGGCCGGGCTTCACCCTATCTGGTTGAACGGTATGGATTCAATCATGACACAGAGGTCATTGTCGGCTCAGGAGACAATCCCTGCAGCCTGGTCGGGCTGGGATTGATCGGAGTTCCGGATATTCACGCCATCAGCCTCGGCACCAGCGATACCTATTTCGGGCATATGGACGGAATCGGGGCTCTCGAACGATCAGATGGGCATATATTCGGAGCGGCTGACGGCAAATTCATGTTTCTCGTGTGTTTCAAAAACGGAAGCCCGGCAAGGGAGGCCGTGAAAAATTCATATGGGTTGAGCTGGGATGCATTCTCCGAAATCCTCTTGAAAACTCCTCCGGGGAATCAGGGAAAGATTATCTTGCCCTATTTTTTGCCTGAAATTACCCCTTTGGTGTTGAAGCCGCGAGTCCGGCGTTTTGGCGGTCTCCGGGAAGACGATATTCAGGGGAATGTTCGCGCTGTAGCTGAGGCTCAAGCCATGTCTATGTACCTGCACTCCGGCTGGACCGGATCGAGGCCGAAGTGCATTCTCGTTACTGCGGGAGGCTCGGAAAACCGCGGCGTTCTAACGGTTATCTCCCAGGTATTCGGGATTGAGGTGCGTTCATTTGAGGTCAAGGAGAGTGCCGCTCTGGGAGCGGCCGTCCGGGCTGCTCATTCCTACCTGAATTCCCGAGAAAGAACGGTCAAGTGGAGTGATCTCTTCGAATCCGTGGTGCGGCCGAACACGAAAGAGGCCATTCGGCCGTCTCCGGAAGCCGTAAACATCTACCATGCTCCGGATGGACTGATCAACGTCTACGAGGCCTGTGAGAGATTTGCGCTTGCTGGGGGAGAAAATCCCCAAGAACAAATCCGAGCCTTTGAAGCGGCCTTCTGTGATTCTTTTCGATCTCATGTCTGAATGCACGGTTCCTAACTATTCCGAGCCGGCGCCCTGTTTGTATCGGCCCCTGTCATGGCGCCTCTTCGCGCGAGCGATGGTGTGCCGTGAGATTTTTCCCTTGACAGTGGACTGGAAAAGGGATATTTATTTTGAATTCAAAATTCAAAAAAGAGAAGAATTTTTTTAAAAGGCATGAACCAGGGCAAATGAAAAGGATAGCCATCGGTTGCGACCCGAACGCTTCAGGGCTAAAAGAAGCGATCAAGAAACATCTTGCCGAACAAGGTTATGAATGGGAAGATTACGGCAGCGACGATCCGGTTTATGCCAACGTCGCCATAAGGGTAGCCGAGGCCGTAGCAGCGGGAAAGCATGATCGGGGAATCCTGATGTGCGGCACGGGAATTGGCGTATGCCTGGCCGCCAATAAAGTCCCAGGAGCTTACGCCGCTCTTTGCTCCGACGCATACTCCACAGAGCGTTCTATCAAAAGCAATAACGTAAATATCATGGCCATGGGTGCACAGGTGATCGGGGTTGAGCTGGCAAAGACCCTTGTGACCATCTGGATGAATTCCAGATACACCCCCGGAGGGAGATCGGAGCCCAAAATTCGAAGGATCTATGAATACGCCAAAGAACATGAGAGGTAGAGACCGATACCAATCCGAGTTTCAATCTCAAGGAGGCAGTCATGAAGAAATTCATCAACGATCCCTATGATGTGGTGGATGAAATGGTAGAGGGGTTTCAGCAGGTTCATAGAAGGTATGTTCGCAAGCTGGACACGGCGCGGGTTCTCGTCAGAGCAGACGCACCTGTAAAAAATAAGGTTGGGATCGTTTCAGGCGGAGGGTCGGGTCACAAGGGAGCATTCATCGGCTTCATCGGGCAGGGGATGCTGGATGCCGTGGCAGTAGGCGAGATATTCACCTCACCTCCGCCTCTTGCATGCTTCGAAGCTGCAAAAGCGGTCAATGGGGGCAAAGGAGTCCTTTTCCTTCTGGGTAACTATGCCGGGGATGTGATGAATTTTCAACTCGCAGCGGATATGGCAAAGGTGGATGGAATACCGGTCGAGCAGGCGATAAGCACGGATGATGTTGCCTCTGCACCGAAACAGGAAGGATCAAGACGCCGGGGCGTTGTCGGATCATTTCTGGGATGGAAGGCGGGGGGAGCGAAAGCCGATGAAGGTGGGAGCCTCCAGGAGTGCAAAGCAGCCGTCGAAAAAGTGAACGGGAATACCCGAACCATCGGGGTGGCCATTTCACCCTGCACAGTTCCGGCTAAAGGAACTCCGACTTTCACCCTTGCTGAAAATGAAATGGAATATGGTGTCGGCCACCACGGCGAACCAGGGACTGCAAAGATAAAGATGATGACCGCAGATGCCGTCACCGAAAAGATGGTCATGGAAGTGATCGGGGATCTTCCCTTCACAGCAGGAGACGAAGTCGCATTGATGATCAACGGCCTGGGAGGAACCCCACATATTGAATTGTACATTTGCTACCGGAAAGCCAGGCAGATCCTGGATGCCAAGGGGATCAAAATCGGCCT
>MGQD01000021.1:0-10431 GCA_001797695.1 Deltaproteobacteria bacterium RBG_13_49_15
AAAGGTGAGCCGTTTGTCCCGTTTCGCGTCATAGAATTTGATCCGGCGAAGTTTCTCGGGATAGCTCTGGTGGGTATAGAAACCTCCGAGGAAACGATTTGATCGCAACGCACCCGGCTGTCTTTATCAACGGGGTTTGAGTATAAACGACGCAGATTCGTATTGGATTTGCTGCGGATCACAAAGAACGCCGGAGCTTGTTGCAAGGCATACAGGTGTTTAAAATCCAGATAGCCGCGGTCCATCACGTAAATTATAACAAGAAAATGAGCGCATGCGGTAGTTGCCTTGATACCGGTTGACGCATTTTCGAAAGGCGTTCTGAGGAAGAAATAAAATATAACGATATTAATTGTATTAACAGTATGTTATGCTATTTCAGTCTTATCTTAACCGGGCAGTACTGAACATTCGGCTCGAATCAAGCAATGGATGATGTTGATGCACTATGAAGGAAATATCATAAGGCCTCCAAGCGAGGCCAACAGCATTCTGCTCCAGGTGACGGTGGGATGCTCCAGGAACAAATGCACCTTTTGCGGGACTTTCAGAGGGGAACGGTTTCGGATCAAGAACGATCCGGTCATTTTGGAGGACATCGCTTTTGCTGCGACCTATTGCAAGCGCCAGCGACGGGTCTTTTTATGCGACGGTGACGCTCTGATCATCCCTCAAAAAAGGCTTTTGGCGATTTTGACCGAGATTGAAAAGCAGCTCCCCTGGGTGACCCGTGTCGGTGCTTATGCCAATGCCAAAAGCATCCGGATGAAACGTTTCGATGAACTTGAGGAATTAAAAGCTCATGGTCTTGGGATTCTGTATATGGGTTTGGAGACGGGCGACGATGCCACTTTGGAACAAATCCACAAAGGAGCGGATGCTAAAACCATGATTGAGATGGGACAAAAGGTCAAGGATGCCGGAATAAAACTTTCCTTAACGGTCCTTCTCGGAATTGCCGGACGGGAGCGCTCGGCGATTCATGCTCAAGAGACGGGCCGTGTTCTTTCGGCCATCGATCCGGATTACGTGGGGGCGCTGAGCCTGATGCTGATCCCCGGGACGGCTCTTTATGAGGATTATGCATCCGGCCGGTTTGACCTGATTTCCCCGGAGGAGATGCTGAAAGAGCTCAGAATCATGTTCGCCCATACGAATCTTTCCAGAGGTCAATTCCACGCCAATCATGCATCAAACTATCTGCCCATCAAAGCAAGGCTTCCCAGAGATAAAGATGCCGTTCTGCATCTCATCGATCAGGCGATTGAAGGGCAAATCGCACTAAAACCCGAATGGCTCAGGGCGCTTTAATCCGATAGAAAGGGGCCAAGCGTCCCCCCGGAAAGCCAGGGAACTTCTCTCACCAGCTCAAGGTGCAGGTAAATGCTTCCGTGAGAAAAAGGAGATAATGGATGGACTTAAAATTGTTCCTCACGACATTCAGCATGATATTTCTGGCGGAACTCGGAGATAAAACACAGGTAGCCACGTTTTGCCTTTCCGCGGAATGCGAGTCTTCCAAACTTTCTGTGTTTCTGGGATCGGCCGGGGCTCTGGTGCTCAGCGCCATGATCGCAACCCTGCTGGGTGAGGCGGTCAGCCGGTTTATTCCTCAAGACTACATCAAGCTGGCGGCCGGTGCATTTTTTATCGCTGTTGGAGTGTGGACATCCGTTGCCGCCGTCCGATCGATTTTTTTCGCATAGTCCCTTTCAGGGACGGGGATTGATATATTGATAAGTATATATTGGCCCTCCTGCCTTTTTATGCTACTCTATGTTTCTTATCAACTCAGCCTTCCACCCGCCCGATGTTCAACACTTATCAATATATCAATACCCGTCCCTCAATGATACGTCCCTCAATGATATCAACTTCAGAATGGTGCGCGAGGTGTATTCACCAGTGTCGGCCAGGGCGTCGATGGGAGCAAACGACAGGGCATTGTTGGAAAAAAGACAGATAACCGAGGCCGGAAAATCATCATCGGCGGCATAAAAGATATAGCACAAGCCGATTTTAGGAAAGGGATACAGGGTGAAGGAAAAATCGCCTCCTACGGACGGTGGCCCCGGATTTCCCCCGAATGCTTCCAGAATGACCGGTTGGGCGTTGCGGATGCGCTCCACATGCGGAATCAAAATCTGCTGGGTGCGAGCGGCAAACGGATTTACGTAGGGCGAACTGTTGGGAAGATCTTTAAACGCTTTAAAAGGCTCAATCCGGCATTCCCGGAGGTCGGCATGCAGGGCATAAAGTGAAATCAAGATGCCGAGGATTCCGGTTTCTTCCTTTCCGTCGAAAAGGATCCCCTCCGGCCGGAGAAGACATGTTCGTCCAAAAGCGCGAAATTCCAATCGATTGTCGATTTTAAGCGCCGGAAGCCGATCAGAAAGAGCCTGAACATCTCCTTCAAAGAGTATTCGAACGTTATTTCGAACGATCTTTTCATAGTTTCCAGGCAACTCGAGGTTTTCCTATTTCTCAAGGAAGCGGTTTAATGTTGTTTTAGAAATTACATCAAGCGGCATCGGTTTGCAACCCATTTCCAGTTTAAAGGGCGCCTTTTAATCATATGCCGGGCAGTTCTCCATTGACATTCGATGCATATAAAGGATACGAAAAGGAACACTTTTTACCCATCTCATATTAAATACTCGGAGGCATGATCATTGAACGATAGCTACGATTCTTTTTCTTTGCCTGATTTTGACGGATTTGATAAAAGAAAAAGATAAGAATGGAACAACCAAAACACTCAAGCGGAGATAAAGTGAGATGAATGTGAGCAGGAAATTGGGTATCCTGATTTTTTGTGCCGTTCCGGCAATCGTCGGCGGCGGTATTGTCTATGCCGTATTTCAAAGTTACGTGCCGGTGCTGGTTTATGAAATCCTTCTGTTGCTGGGGGCTGGTGCTTATATGAGCAGGTAAAAGGTATTAAGCAATCGTGCTGCATCGGCCCTTTCTTTTAAAAAGATACCGAACTATCCGCTTTGGGTCCCTTTTGTTTGACCGGACTGCTTCCAGCAAGCCCTGCCTTTTAATAAGCCTTAGGTTTATGAAGGCAGGGTCGAGGGAAGCGATGTGAAATAGATATTTTCCTTACCGGGAGGCCCCGCACTTTAGAGCGGGGAGCTTCACAACATATTCGGAGAAAGGACATTCTTCTCATCGGCGTGTCGCCGTTAATCACGCTTGCAGCCGAGAGATGCAGGAAAAAAATTGACCCGCCTTAGCAAAGAAGACCTGTGGTGTATCCGGAGAACCGATGACTGAACGATCCCGTCAGGATATTATATTATGGTTTTTTTTAGCCCTATTCATGACATCGCTCTTTATGGTGGGATGGCTGATGTGGCCGTTTCTTTCCATCATTGTCCTGGCGGCCGTAGTAACGGGAATCTTCAAACCGGTTTATCAGGCTTTAAAGCGCCGGTTAAGGGCTTCCTTGGCATCTTTGGCGACCTGTTTCATCGTTTTCCTGGTCATTTTTCTACCCATTGTCCTATTTGTCGGTATTCTGTCCAAAGAGGCGTATGATCTTTATCTGATGGCAAAAAATGCCGTACTGAGCGAGGAGCTCAGGGTCCTTTTTGAAAAGAGCAGAATCCTCAATACGGTCAATAGGGCGGCAGCCAATTTCGGCATCGAATTCTCAGGGGAAGAAATCAACCGGATGATCTCGGAGATGGGGAAGACGGTGGGGCTTTTTCTTTATCAGCAGGCCAGCTCCATCGCTTCCAATATTTTTAAATTTGTCGCTGATTTCTTTTTTATGCTCCTCATCATCTATTTTCTTTTAATTGACGGTGATCGGATCATATCCTTTATCGGAGACCTTTCCCCGCTTCCGGCGGATCAGGACGCCAAACTGATCCAAAAGTTTAAAGACATGGCCGGAACGATTCTGTTTGTAAACGGTTTTTGCGGTTTGATCCAGGGGATTTTCGGGGGGGCTGTTTTTGCTGTTTTCGGGCTAAAGTCCCCATTCTTATGGGGCTTGATAATGGCCATCCTTGCATTTTTTCCGATAGCGGGAGTTGGAACTGTTTTTATTCCGACAGCCGTTTATCTGATTTTAAACGAGCGATTCGGCGCCGGGATTTTTTTCTTAGTTTCGTATGTCATTGTCTCGAGCGTCGTTGAATATTTTTTAAAACCCAAGATGGTCGGGCAACGGGCTCAAATGCATATTCTTCTGGTATTTATGTCCATTATTTGCGGACTGAGCGTATTCGGGATTCTGGGGATCGTCTATGGCCCGTTGATCGTCACCGCATTTTTAACACTAACCGACATTTATCATGCCAGTTATCAGAAACTGGTCGAACCTGAATAATCAAAAAAAAGAAAACGGATCCGGCGTACTGTTTTAAAGCAAGCAACATCAGCGGCCGCAAAGCGGAAGGACTATGGGAATGGAGATCGGAAGACTAGAAAAATCACTCGAAGTCAGCATCGAGAGCGAGATGAAGAAATCGTATCTCGATTATGCCATGAGCGTTATTATCGGCCGGGCATTGCCGGACGTCCGGGACGGATTGAAACCGGTTCACCGCCGTGTTCTGTTTGCCATGCACGAACTGAAAAACGACTGGAATAAACCGTATAAAAAGTCAGCCAGAATCGTGGGGGATGTGATCGGCAAATACCATCCGCATGGTGATGTCGCCGTCTATGATACCATCGTCCGTATGGCTCAGGATTTTTCCATGAGGTATCCGGTAATCGATGGCCAGGGAAACTTTGGGTCCATCGACGGCGATCCTCCCGCCGCCATGCGGTATACGGAGATCCGGATGATGCCGCTGGCGCACCAAATGCTGGCGGATCTTGAAAAAGAGACGGTCGATTTTGTTCCAAACTATGATGAATCCCTGACCGAACCGACTGTTCTCCCTTCGATTATTCCTTCCCTTTTAATTAACGGATCCTCCGGAATTGCAGTGGGAATGGCCACGAACATTCCTCCGCACAACTTAAGCGAAGTAATCGACGCCCTGGGCGCACTGATCGAAAATCCCGACCTTTCCATTGAAGAGTTGATGCAATATGTTCCAGGGCCTGACTTTCCCACCGCCGGTATCATTTATGGGACGCAAGGAATCCGGGAAGCCTATCGGACAGGGAAGGGGATCATCCGGATGAGGGCCAGGGCCGTCGTGGAGAAAGACAAAAGGACGCAAAGCGAAACCATTGTCATCACGGAGCTCCCGTATCAGGTGAATAAATCGAAACTGATCGAGAAGATCGCCCAGATGATGAAGGACAAACAACTGGAAGGGATCCGGTATGTCAGGGATGAATCGGACCGCGAAGGGATGAGGATCGCGCTTGGTCTCAAGAAGGAACAGGTGGCCGACGTCATCGTCAATCAGATTTACAAGCAGACTCCCATGGAGTCCAGCTTCGGGATCATATTCCTTGCCATTGTCAATAACCAGCCTGAGCTTTTAACTCTGAAAGGGCTTTTGTCGCATTTTATTTTTCACCGAAAGAAAATCATCATCCGGAAAACCCAGTATGATTTGAATAGAGCCGAGGAAAAAGCTCATATTCTGGAAGGATTGAAAACCGCACTGGATCATTTGGATGAGGTGGTGGCGTTGATCCGGAAATCCAAAACTCCGAAAGAGGCGAAGGACGCATTGATGCAGGAGTTCCCTCTTTCAGCCGCTCAGGCACAGGCAATACTCGATATGCGCCTGCAACGGCTGACCGGCCTTGAACGGGAAAAAATTATCGAAGACTACCGGAATACGATTCGGGATATCGCACGATATCGGGAGATATTGGGCAGCGATCACCTAGTGATGGAAATCATCAGGGAAGAGCTTCTGAAGGTGAAGGAGGAATTCGGAGATGCCCGTCGAACCGAAATCATCGAGGAGACCAGGGAGATCTCCATTGAGGATATGATCGTTGAAGAAGACATGGTGGTGACGATCAGCAGCAGCGGATATATCAAGCGGAATCCGATCACCCTATATCAAAGCCAGCAGAGGGGAGGAAAAGGGAAAACCGCCATGGGAATAAAGGAGGAAGACTTCGTCTCCTCAATGTTTGTGGCTTCAACACACCATAGTTTTCTTTTTTTTACCAATCTCGGAAAAGTGTACTGGCTGAAAGTGTATGAAATTCCCCAGGCCGGCAGGGCAAGCAGAGGGAAAGCCATCGTGAATCTTTTGAATATGGAAAAAGAAGAAAAATTGAGCACGGTTCTTTCCGTCGCATCATTTGAACCCGGTTACCATGTGCTGATGGCCACAAAACATGGCACCGTTAAAAAATCGGACCTCATGGCATTCAGCAGGCCGCGTTCAGGGGGGATCATCGCCATTACCCTTGAAGAGGGAGACGAGCTGATCGCCGTACGGATTACAGACGGAACGTATAATGTCTTTTTGGGTTCGGCCACAGGGAAATCGATCCGGTTTCATGAATCGGATGTCCGACCGACCGGCCGCACTTCCATGGGTGTCAGGGGGATGATGCTTGAGTCCGGAGACCACCTCGTAAGCATGGAAGCTCTAAGCCATGGCCAGACCCTGTTTACCGCTACGGAAAACGGATATGGAAAAAGAACATCCATCGATGAATATCCGCTTCAAAATCGAGGAGGGAAAGGGGTCATCACCATTAAAACCACTGAACGGAACGGAAAGGTCATCACCATCCTTTTGGTGGAAGACAACGACGAAGTCATGCTGATCACCAATGCAGGGAAGCTGATCCGCATCCCCATCAGCGGCGTTTCGGTCATCAGCCGGAATACTCAGGGCGTGAAATTGATGGGCATGGATCCGGATGAGCGATTAACCGGGACCGTGCGGGTCCCCAGAGCGATGGAATAAAAGTCGAACATGCACCTGCCGATATCGGAAATCGACGTGGGGGTGATAGGAGGCGGGAGCTGGGGAACCGCCATCGCCCATCTTCTGGGTTTGAAAGGGTTCCGGCCGGACTGGTGGATATACGAGCCGGAAATCCGGGAACAGGTGGAAGAGTTTGGGGAAAACAAGGTATTTCTTCCAAATGTTCTTATTTCAAAAAACGCAGTCCCGACAAACGACATCGGCCGTGCGGCTTCGGGCAAGAGCATCATCGTTGTGGTCGTCCCATCCCATTATCTTAGGGAGGTGGTCTGCCGGATGAAGGGGCATGTCGGTGAAAATACCATCCTGGTTTCGGCATCCAAGGGGATCGAAAATGCCACTTATCGGACCATGTCGGCCGTATTGAAAGAAGTGATGCACCCCTTTCCGGAAAACCGGATCGCCGTTCTTTCCGGACCGAGTTTTGCAGCAGAGGTCGCCAGGCAGGTTCCCACGGTGATTACTGTGGCTTCAAGCGATCAGCAAGCCGCTTTTTATGCACAGCATGTTCTGGCCACCCCATTTTTCAGGGTTTATACCTCAGACGACGTTATCGGGGTCGAACTGGGCGGGGCCGTGAAAAACATCATCGCCATTGCGAGTGGAATCATCGACGGACTAGGCCTGGGACTCAATACGCGGGCGGCCTTGATCACGCGAGGGCTTGTTGAGATTCGGCGTCTTGGCTTGAAACTGGGAGCGAAATCCGAAACCTTTACAGGCCTTGCCGGCGTCGGCGATCTTGTCCTCACATGCACCGGCGAACTGAGTCGAAATCACGCGGTGGGGAAAAAGATCGGGGAAGGGATGATGCTTGAGGAGATCCTTTCCGGCATGCGGATGGTCGCCGAGGGAGTCCAAACAGCCAGATCCGTCTATAATCTGTCTCGAAAATTGAATGTCGAGATGCCGATCTGCCATCATGTGTACCGCATTCTATATGAGAAGTTATCCCCCAAGGAAGCCCTGTATCGGCTGATGACAAGGGAACTCAAGCATGAGAAGGATGAGACCTGAGCAGAGTCCGATTCCGGCTCCGCCGGACCATAAAGGGGCGGGGCACCGCCGAAGGCTTCGGGAGAAATTTCTCGATTCCGGACTTTCCGGTTTCCATGATTATGAAGTCATCGAACTTCTGTTAACGCTGGCGACGCCCCAAAAGGATTGCAAGGAAGAGGCCAAAGCTGCTTTACAACGCTTCAAGACCTTTCATGGGGTCATGGAAGCCTCCATAAGAGAGCTATGCGAGATTCCCGGCATCGGATCGAAAAATGTATTCGGGATTAAATTCGTCAAGGCGGTCGCCGATCGCTATCTCGAAAAAGCGATAATAAAAAAGGACCCGATTCATCATTCGAAGGCTCTTTTTGAATACCTGTATCACACCATGAGGGATAAAGGACGTGAATCATTCAAAGCCCTTTTTTTGGATTCGAAAAACCACGTGATCGCCATTGAAACCCTTTTTGAAGGGACCCTGACGCAAAGCCCGGTCTATCCGAGAGAGGTAGTTGCCAGCGCTTTGAACCATCATGCGGCCGCCCTCATCTTCGCCCATAATCATCCTTCAGGGGATCCAACCCCTTCAACAGAAGATATGTCCATCACCCGCCAGCTTCTTTTTGCTTGCAAAGTCATGGGGATCATTGTTCATGAGCACCTCATTATCGGAGACAATCGGTACTTCAGCTTCGCCGATGAAGGGCATATTGCGCAAATGAACCGGGATTATGAAGAGTTCAAATAGAGACGATAACGGGCGTTTTGAAGGGTTGATGAAATGACCGAAGGGAAAAAGACTCATCCATATTGCTTCGGAAAGTTGGAGTGCGTCTTTCCCATGGGAAAGGATGACATGAGATCATCGCCGGAATCCTGTTTTTATTGTATTTTTAAAACAGAATGCCTGAGATCGGCCATGAGGGACGCCGATGGCTTGAAAGTGCGCGAGGAATCAGTGGACAGGGCCTACGAATCACGGATGATCGGCTTTTTCGAGAGATGGTCCAGAAAAAAGGATCTCCGTCGCCGGATGAAAAAACAGGGAGACAACGAAAAGATTGGAAGGGAGGATCCATGAAATATCTAAACGAAATCGACATTGCCGGCAAAAGGGTTCTGGTTCGAGTGGATTTTAATGTTCCTTTGGATGAGAAGCAGCAGGTGAGGGATGATATGCGCATCAAGACGGCTTTACCGACATTAACATACATTCTGGCCAAAGGGGCCAAGCTCATCGTGGCTTCTCACCTTGGAAGACCCAAAGGGAAGACGGTTTCCTCCATGTCCCTACGTCCGGTAGCCGATCACCTGAGCCGGCTGATCGGGAAAACTGTCCGTTTGGCGCCGGACTGTATCGGAACAGATGTTTTGGACCTCGTATCACGGATGCAATACAGCGATCTTATCCTGCTCGAGAACCTGCGGTTTCATCCTGAAGAGGAAAAAAATGAGGATGGTTTTGCAAAAGACCTCGCAGCGTTGTGCGATGTCTATGTGAATGATGCCTTCGGGGTTTCTCACAGGGCCAACGCCTCAATCTCAGCGATCACCAAGTTTGCTCCTGTCTCGGCAGCCGGCTTTTTAATGCAAAAGGAGATTACGTATGTATCCCAGGCCCTTAACCATCCCCAGCGCCCTTTCGTGGCGATTGTCGGCGGAGCAAAGGTTTCCGGCAAACTGCCGGCCATCGAAAACATCCTGAAACGGGTGGATAAGCTGATTGTCGGCGGCGCCATGGCCAACACCTTCTTGAAAAGCCTCGGATTGGATATGGGGCAATCGCTTGTCGAGGATGAGATGATCGGCGTTGCCGTGAGCGTCATGAAACAGGCGGCGGACAAGGGCGTTAAATTCTATATGCCTGTGGATGTGGTCGCCGCCGAGCGGGTGGATGCAGAGGCTTGCGTCAGAATGGTCCCCGTGCAGGAAATCCCTCCGAACTGGACAGCGCTCGACATCGGGCCGGCAACATTGTCTCTTTATTCCGAAGCGCTCTATGATGCCAAGACCGTCATCTGGAATGGCCCTATGGGTATGTTTGAAATGAGTCCCTTCAGCCGGGGAACCATGGGAATGGTCCAAGCCGTAGCCTCATCTCATGCATTGACCATCGTGGGAGGAGGTGAAACCGGAGAAGCGGTTCAAAAGAGCGGGATTTCCGATCGAATCACCTATATTTCAACCGGTGGAGGGGCTTTTCTAAGTCTTCTGGAAGGAAAGGTCTTGCCGGGGGTTGCGGCACTCGAATCCACCTAAAGGGAAAGCGGCTTTTCCGTCGCATCACTCATGCAAAAAAGATTCCTGGCGAAATACTATCCGGTTGTGATCATCGGTATCGCTGTTTTTCTTTTTCTTATCGGTTATTGCTTCGGGAGCGTTATTTGGGATGGGATGGTATCCTTTTATCATTTTCTAGGGGACCGGGAAAAGATAAAGGAGGTCATATCCGACGCCGGGCCTCTGGCGCCGGCGGTTTTTATAATGATCCAATTTCTCCAGGTAGTCATAGCTCCTATTCCCGGTGAAGCGACCGGAATTATCGGCGGGTATC